>DASZJU010000082.1:0-3830 GCA_035947815.1 Reyranella sp. | reverse complement strand
GACGGGGGTGGTGACGCTGCCGGAGGGCACCGAGATGGTGATGCCGGGCGACAATGCGCGGCTGGTGGTCGAGCTGATCCAGCCGATCGCCATGGACGAGGGCCTGCGCTTCGCCATCCGCGAGGGCGGCCGCACCGTCGGTGCCGGCGTCGTCACCAAAGTCGTCAAGTAGACAACCGGCACGAAAGCTAGGGCAGAAGATCATGGACAACACAAACATTCGAATCCGGCTGAAGGCCTTCGATCATCGCGTGCTCGATTCGTCGACCAGCGAGATCGTCAGCACGGCCAAGCGGACGGGCGCGCAGGTTCGCGGGCCGATTCCGCTGCCGACCGGGATCGAGAAGTTCACGGTCAACCGCTCGCCGCACATCGACAAGAAGTCGCGCGAACAGTTCGAGATCCGCACCCACAAGCGCGTGCTCGATATCGTCGACCCGACGCCGCAGACGGTGGACGCGCTGATGAAGCTCGACCTCGCCTCCGGCGTGGATGTCGAAATCAAGCTCGGCGCCTAAGCGGGCCCGGGAAGAAGCACGGGAAGAAGGAACAGGACCATGCGTTGCGGTCTCGTCGCCCAGAAGGTTGGCATGACCCGCGTCTTCAACGACGCGGGGGAGCACGTGCCTGTCACCGTTCTGAAGGTGGATACGCTGCAGGTTGTCGCCGTCCGCTCGGAAGAGAAGGACAAATACACCGCAATCCAGCTCGGCTACGGCAAGGCCAAGGTGAAGAACGTCACTCAGCCGATGCGCGGCCACTTCGCCAAGGCCAAGGTCGAGCCGAAGAAGAAGCTCGTCGAATTCCGCGTCGCCAAGGACGCCGTCCTCGAGGTCGGCGCCGAGCTGGTGCCCAGCCACTTCGTGCCCGGCCAGTTCGTCGATGTCGTCGGCACCACGATCGGCCGCGGCTTCACCGGCTCGATGGTGCGCTGGAACTTCCACGGCCTCGAAGCCAGCCACGGCGTGTCGGTCTCGCACCGCAGCCACGGCTCGACCGGCAACCGCCAGGATCCCGGCCGCACCTTCCCCGGCAAGAAGATGGCCGGCCATTACGGCCACGAGCGCGTCACCACGCAGAACCTCAAGGTCGTCGCCGCCGACGACGAAAAGGGCCTGCTGCTGGTGTCGGGCGCCATTCCCGGTCCGCGCGGCGGCTACATCATCGTCAAGGACGCCTCCAAGCGCGCCCGTCCCAAGGATGCGCCGTATCCGGCCGGCCTGCGCAAGGCTGCCGAAGCGGCTGCACCGACGGCCCCTGAAGCGGCTCCCGACGCGGCCGGACCGGCGACCTGAGTGGCAAGGATAGAATCATGAAGATCGCGGTCAAAACCATCGAGGGCGGCAGTGCCGGCGAGATCGATCTCGCCGATGCGGTGTTCGCCGTCCCCGTTCGCCAGGACATCCTGCATCGTTGCGTGGTGTGGCAGCTGTCGCACCGCCAGCGCGGCACGCACAAGACCAAGGGTCGCGCCGAAGTGACGGCGACGGCCAAGAAGATGTACGCCCAGAAGGGCACCGGTCGCGCCCGCCACGGCAACGAGGCGGCGCCGCAGTTCCGCGGCGGCGGCAAGGCGTTCGGCCCGGTCGTGCGCAGCCACGCGTCGGACCTGCCGAAGAAGGTGCGCAAGCTTGCCCTGCGCTCGGCACTGTCGGCCAAGGCGGCCGAGGGCAAGCTGATCGTGGTCGAGGCGGCGACGCTTGCCGAGCCCAAGACGGCCCAGCTCAAGGGACATCTCGGCAAGCTCGGCCTGTCGAGCGTCCTGGTGATCGCCGGCGCAGAGGTCGATACCAACTTCGCCCGCGCCGCGGCCAACATCGCCCATGTCGACGTGCTGCCGCAGCAGGGCGCCAACGTCTACGACATCCTGCGCCGCGACACGCTCGTGCTGACCCGCGACGCGGTCAAGCATCTCGAGGAGCGCCTGCAATGAGCGTGGCCAAGACCAGCGCGATCAAGGTGTCGCGCGCCCGCATGTACGAGGTGATCCGTTCGCCGCTGATCACGGAAAAGACCACCAACGGCTCGGAGTTCAGCCAGGTGACTTTCCGGGTCTCGATGGACGCCACCAAGCCCGAGATCAAGCAGGCCGTCGAAGGCCTGTTCAAGGTCAAGGTGAAGGCGGTCAACACCGTCACCGTGAAGGGCAAGAGCAAGGTTTTCCGCGGCCGGCCCGGCGTGCGGAGCGACTGGAAGAAGGCGATCGTCTCGCTGGTCGATGGTCACAAGATCGACGTGACCACTGGCTTGTAGGACGGGGGAACGACAAATGGCTCTGAAGAGTTACAAACCGATCACGCCGTCGCTCCGGCAGCTGGTCATCGTCGACCGGACGGGCCTATGGAAGGGCAAGCCGGTCAAGGCGCTGACGCGCGGCAAGACGAACACCGGCGGCCGCAACAACCACGGCCACATCACCAGCAACCACATGGGCGGCGGTCACAAGCGCCGGCTGCGCCTCATCGACTTCAAGCGCCGCAAGTTCGGCATGGCGGCGACGGTCGAGCGCCTGGAGTACGATCCCAACCGGTCGGCCTTCATTGCGCTGATCAAGTACACCGACGGCGAGCTGGCCTATATCCTGGCGCCGCAGCGCGTGAAGGCGGGCGACGAGGTCGTGTCGGGCGAGCGGGTCGACATTAAGCCGGGCAACGCCATGCCGCTGGCCAACATGCCGGTCGGCACCATCGTGCATAACGTCGAGCTGAAGAAGGGCCGCGGCGGCCAGTTGGCGCGTTCCGCCGGCACCTACGCCCAGCTCGTCGGCAAGGACGCGGGCTACGCCCAGATCAAGCTCAACTCGGGCGAGCTGCGCCTGGTGCCGGCCGAGTGCCTGGCCACCGTCGGCGCGGTCTCCAACCCGGACAACCAGAACATCGTGATCGGCAAGGCCGGCCGCCAGCGTTGGCTCGGCATTCGTCCGACGGTTCGCGGCGTCGCCATGAACCCGGTCGATCACCCGCACGGCGGCGGCGAAGGCCGCACCTCGGGCGGCCGTCACCCGGTCACGCCGTGGGGCAAGCCGACCAAGGGCAAGAAGACTCGCAAGAACAAGGCGACGGACAAGTACATCATCCGCCGCCGTGGCGCGACGCGCTGAGGAGATAGACAGTGGCACGTTCCGTTTGGAAGGGTCCCTTCGTAGAGGGCAGCCTGATCAAGAAGGCCGAAAAGTCGCGCCAGACCGTGCGCAGCGAAGTGATCAAGACATGGTCGCGGCGCTCGACGATCCTGCCGCAGTTCGTCGGCCTGACGTTCGGCGTCTACAACGGCCGCAAGTTCATTCCGGTGAACGTCACCGAGGAAATGGTCGGACACAAGCTCGGCGAGTTCTCGCCGACCCGCACCTTCACCAGCCATTCGGGCGACAAGAAGGTCTCCAAGGAGTAACGCGCGATGAGCAAACCATCCGCTCCCCGCCGCGAGGCGGACAACGAGGCCAAGGCCGTGCTGCGCACCATCCGCGTCAGTCCGCGCAAGCTCGACCTCGTGGCCGCCACGATCCGCGGCAAGAAAGCCTCGTCGGCCGTCAACGACCTGACCTTCTCGAAGAAGCGCATCGCCCAGGACGTCAAGAAGGCGTTGAACTCGGCGATCGCCAATGCCGAGAACAACCACAATCTCGACGTCGACCGCCTGATCGTGGCCGAGGCGTCGGTCGGCAAGGGTCTCGTCATGAAGCGTTTCCTGACGCGCGGCCGCGGCCGCGCGGCCGGCATCATCAAGCCGTTCAGCCATCTCACGATCGTGGTGCGCGAGCGCGCCGAGGCGGAGGACAAGTAATGGGTCAGAAGGTCAATCCGATCGGCCTGCGGCTCGGCATCAACCGG
>DASZJU010000081.1:0-5718 GCA_035947815.1 Reyranella sp. | reverse complement strand
CTGCGCCGCCGTGCCGAACTTCCGCATCATGGAGATCGATATCGACGGCGTGCCGTGGCGCGACGACATCGTGAACACACCGCCGGTCTTCGACAAAGGCGACTACATCCTGCCGACCGGCCCGGGCTGGGGCGTCGAGGTGAACGAGGCCGGCCTGCGCAAGCATCCGGCGAAGTGAACCGTCCGGCGGCGGCGACGAGCAAGCTGTCATCGCGCGCGGGGTAACCCCCGCGCTGAAGCGAAGCGAAGGATCTCATGGCGATTGCCAGCGGTGTGCTTGTTGAAACGCCATGAGGTCCTTCGCTTACGCTCAGGACGACAAAAGCAGCTATTGGATAGGATCCAGCACAACCACCGGAATCTCGCGCTCGGTCTTCTTCTGGTAGTCGGTGTAGGGCGGCCAGAACTTGATGGCCTCCTGCCACAGCTTGGCGCGCTCGGCGCCTGAGGCGGTGCGCGCCCGCGCCTTCAGCTTCTGGGTGCCGACCTGGACCTCGACCTCGGGGTTGCCGAGGATGTTCTTGTACCAGCCGGGATGCTCCGGCGCGCCGCCCTTGGAGGCGACGATGATGTAGCCGTTGCCGGTCGTTCCGTAGAACAGCGGGAAGATGAACTTCTCGCCCGACTTGCGGCCCGTCGTCGTCAGCAGCAGCGCCGGCACCTCGAGGTCGCCGTAGCCGGGCGGCTTGACCTTGTAGATGTGGCCTTCCTTGCCGCCGCTCGACATGTACTTGTTGGCGTGGTCGACCATCCATTGCGGCATCTTGGGAGCGAGCTTGGCTTCCATCACTGTCTCCTTGGGTGTCTGCGGTGAGGGCGGTGTCATAGCACGACACCCCAGACAAGCACCAATGGTGCCCCCGTCTAGATGTCGATGTTCTTTATGTTCTCGACGATGAAGGGAGCAACCTTCTTGGCGAGCGCATCCCCGGTGTCCTTTATGACCTGAGCGCCCAGCTGCATCTCGCTGCGTGCGCCTCTGACGGCCGCGCCCGAATTGGAGATCTTGAGAAAGAGAATCTGGGTGAACGCCTGATTGGCTTCGAAGCCGAAGAACACGGTCTTCAGCAACGCCCCGCCGCCTTCGCCGGCGTCGACGAAGCTCGTGGCGAACTTTGCGCCCTTCACCGTTGCGCTCCTCTCCTGAAACAGCGTAATCCACGGCGACTTCTGGTTCATGGACTCCAGGCCTTTCAAGGCGGCGATAATGATCGAGCTTGCCGCCGCCGCCGGGCCAAGCACGGCCGCGAGAACGGGAATGATGGCCTTGTGCAGCTCGACGTTCACGTCGGAGATTTTTTGCTCGCTGAACTCGGCGCCCGTCGACAGCCAGCCGATCTTGCGCATGACATCATTGTACGTCGTGAACCATTTCATAGGGTCGGTCACGCCGGCCAGCGCCTTGTCGGTCGCCAGTTGCCCGAGCAGCAGGCCGTAGCTGATCGCGGGGCGCACGGCGCTCGGTACCGTGGTGTTGAACTCGGCCAGCTGCGAGTCGACGACCAGCGCCTGCCGGCCGCCCTTGAACGACGCGGCGATCGCCGCTGTTTCCGCCTCCCGAAAAACGGCAGGCGCCGCAGGAAACGCGACACTTTCGATGAAGCTGACTGTCTCGGCCATGGTTCATCTCCGCTGTTGAAGAGTTGTTGACGCAGGCGAGTCCGGGAAAATGCCCGCCAATTGCCGAAGCACCCCACCAATGCGTTGCACGGAAGCGATGATGGCCAAACGCGCCGGCTTGGTGTCCACGCTTCCCGAGCCCAGGACGTCCTCGTAGAAGTCGAACTGTTCCACGACCGACATCAGCTTGATCGGCGATCCGATGTACTCCCAGGCCCGTCGGTAGCCCTGCAGGATCGTAGCCTCGTCGTCCGTGCCGATCGCTCCTGTCGCCATCGCGGCCGTCATCTGCGCATCGGCCGCCTCGATGAGTTGCCAGAAATCTTCGAGCGCCTCCATGTCGGCGGCTTTGGTCAGGCTCAGGAGATCCTTGCGCGCGGCCTCGCCTTCCGCCCGGCCGCAGCGCAGCCACGTCATCAGCAATGCGGCGTTGTGCATCAAGAGCGGATAGCTGCGGCCGGCAGCGCCCTCCGGCACGCACGCGGCGGACTTTCGGTAGGCCTCGGCCATCTCGATCAGAGCCTCGTCGGCGCACAGCGACGAGGCCCTCACCTGGGCCAGCCGCTTCCAACAGCTGCCGACGATCGCCAGTCTTTCCATGGTAGGGCCAAGCAGAAGGACAAGGTCTTCCACGAGCTTGCGGGCTGCGGCGATTTCCTCGGCCGCGGCGTCGACGTCACGGCTGGTCGATGGCGCATTGCGAAAGCTTATGACCGCCTGTCGCGCCCGCAGATTGGCGAGCTGTTCGATCGCCTTGACCTTGTATTGCGAATCGGCGCCGGATCGAGCCGCTTCGTAATGGGCGATCGCTTCCGGCAGATCGCAGAGCTCGGCGCGGGCCTCTCCCAGCGCAACGCGCAGCTCGCCCTTGCCTAGCCAGCTCCGTTTCGTTGCCTCTTCCTCGATGCGCTTAAGACCGTGGCGCTGTTGGTGGGTATCCCGTTCGAGGCCGATATTGACGTCGTCGCGGATCTGTTCGGCGGCGGCGATCGCCTCCACGAATGAGACGAAGGAGGCGGTGTTGCCGTCTTTGTCGCTCCGCGCGGGTATCTTGCGTCGGCAGGCTGGCGGGAAGGAAAAGTCGGGCTCGCCGTAGCATTGATAGGCGCCCCAGGTCGTTCCTTCCGAACGCAGGTCATAGGCCTCTTGGCGCGCTTCGAGCACGGCTTGCCCGAAGACGCCGCCATCCAGCATGTGGTTATAGAACTTCCTGGCGAACTCAAGAGCCACATCGTCATCCACCGTCCAGCCCGCCGCGACGACCGCCCGCACGCCGTTCTTGATGAGCTGAACGGCGAGACTGGCCGCCAATTCCGGCTGCCGCGCCGTCACCGCCGCTTGCCGGGCTTGGTCTTCGGCCCCTGGGTCGACGCGGCCGACGTGGCAGCAGTTCAAGAAGAAGAGATTGGGACTGACCGGCATCTTCGCGAGCACCGACGGGCCCAGCACGATTCCATCGCCGATCACCACGCCGGTCATGGGCTTCTGGGTGCCGTCGCGCGCCGTCATCACGCGCCGGACAACGCCATGTGCTGAAATGTGGACGATGTCCCAGGCCTCGGCGAAGAGGTACTCGCAGATCTTTTCCGGCGTTGCTTCGCGGCCGATCAGCCGGGTGACTTCGTGTGTTTCGTCCAGGAGCTGGGCAACGGCGGCGGCCTCCTCTTCTGCTTTCGGCAGCGCGCTGAATCCGGGAATCGGCAGCCCCGTCGGATTGCCGATGACGAGCGCCTTGGGCCGGCCAGTCGGCACGACGACGCGTTCCTGAAAGCGGGTCTGCAGGAGCTGTCGGACGAGGCCGACGCGGACCGACGGAGGCCGTTGATTGCCGTTGTGGAGGACGCTGTCCTCGGCCCACGGACGGCGATCGTCGAGGAGTTCCCAGGGAAATTGCGCGCTCTCTTCGTCCAGCACCAGGCGCCGGTTGCGTTCCTCGGCGCTCTGGTCCTTGAGGCTCGACGGCCACAGGAGTTCGAAGAGGGCACGGCCCGGCGTTGCATTCGCCCCCACGAGCACGCCGTCCTTGCCGGTCGCGCGCTGCATCAGGGGCTCGACCAGGTCGAGATCGGCGGCGATCGTCCTCATTTCGGCGCGCGCCAGCCCGCCGGTGACGGCAAAGACCAGGCTGCGCTGGCCATCGTCGCCGCGGGACATCGAGATCTGGATGGGCTCCCACCAGCTGCGGTCGCGCGCCGAGTAGGTGCGCCGGCGCGCGCCGCTGCGTCTGTCGACATCGCGATCGCAGGTGAACAGTTCGCCGAGGCTGGGCTGCGTTTCGATCAGCCGATTGACGATGTGCCAGACGGCAAACGCCCGGTACTCGAGGATCTCAAGGACCTCGAAAGAGGTCAGGGTGGCGTTCAGGTCGGCGCTCGCGGCGAAGACCGATTGCGCCTCGGCGGCCGCCTGCAGCAGGGCCGTGACACAGATCGTTCGATCAAGCCCGCCGTCGCCCGAGCCGACCAGCAGGGCGCTGAAATTGATCTCCATCGGACCAGGCTGCGTCGGCTTCGCGGCGGTAGGACGCGCCCGACGGCGATCTATTTCGGCGGCAGCGAGCGCCAGGATTCCTTGCCGCAGCGTGCGGCGCAGGCCGCCGAGGGAAAGGCTTGCGGCCTCGCCCAGGCCGACCACGATGGCACCGGGCGGCTTATGCGTCTCATCGAGAACGACATTGTTTGTGCCGAGCGGGCCGGGATACAGGCCGAGATGACGCCTTTGCGACAAGCGGCTGTCGAGCACCCGGTCCAGCTGGGCCTCGGCGCCGGCGACCGTATCACCGTTGTAGTGGCCGACGAGAACCGGATACTTCGCGAACGCCAGATGGCCATGAACGATCTTCAGCCGGGTCTTCCGCGGCGATGGGGCGGTGGCGGCGACGGGCGGGCTTGCAGGGTCTTCTGGGGGCGGCGTGCTCACACGGCCTCCTTTGGCTGCGGGAGAGGTTATGGCCGGCGGATCGGGGAAGCAAGCAATAGTTGTATGACGCTGCGGGAGTTCTCCTGAGATGCCCACGTTCCCGGGTCGCCGAAACGCTGGTGCCTGACACGTTGCTTGCCATGAGGGGCAATTTTTCATGTCGATGGCCGACAAGATGTGGGGCGGCGAGCATGGCGTCGGCGCTAGGTCGCGGGGGTTTCCGCAGTTTCCGCAAGCGTTATGCCAATCAGCACCGGGTTGACGTCCCAGCGCAGCGCCGGCCGGCCGTTGCCGGCATAATCGACCTCGGCCTTGCGCAGGAAGCCGGCGCGCTCCAGCGACTGGATCACCTGCAGCGACTGGTGCGCATTCAATGCTTGGCCGAGCGCGTCGCGGCGCACGTCCTCGCGGCTGATCTGGCCGCTCCCGCGGGCGCGGATCCAGGCCAGCACCTGGCGCATCAGGCGCTCGCCGTCCGACGGGAAGGCGCGGGCCAGGACCGCGCGCGCGTGGGCACGGAAGTAGTCCCAGAGGCGGCAGGAAGCGGACAGCGTCTCGCCGGAGATGGCGCGGGGTGACGGCGCGGCGGGAGAGGCGTTCGCCGCCCACTCCAGCAGCGCGAGCGCCAACGCCAGCCGCACCACCGTGCCGCGGCCCTTGCCGAGCCAGGCGGCCTCGACGCCGTCGCAGCGCTGCAGATCCTGGTGCAGCCGGGCGAGATGGCTGTCGAGGGCTTTCCGCGCCGACTCAGCAAGCGGCAGCACCAGCGGCTGGGCGGGATCGCCGGCGATGCGGGCGATGCGCTGCAAGGCGTTCACGGCCTCGCTTTCGCGGCAGCCGGGCAGCTCGAGGAAGGAGCGCCAGGGTGCGGGCTGCGGCCAGGCATAGAGGAAGCGGGCGGCGCGGCCGTCGTCGCTGCCGCTGAGCGCCTCGTCGAGGCGCGCGGGATCGAGGCAGCCGATGATGCTTATGGCAGGGCTGCCCGGACCGAGCGCCGTCCGGAGCGGCGACCAGGTGTCGAGAAGCGCGCTCAGTTGGCGCGCCTCGCCGCGGCCGTTGCAGCCGAGGGCGGCCAGCCAGGCGGCGGGCTCGTCGCGCCACAGCAGCGCGCCGGCCGGCCGCTTGCGCGCCGCCGCGAGCAGCGCGGGCAGGTTGGTGTCCTGATCGATCACGACCGGC
>DASZJU010000080.1:0-7643 GCA_035947815.1 Reyranella sp. | reverse complement strand
GCCGGTACCGCCACGGTCCCTTCCGGCGCGTCGTCGGCAGCCTCCGGAGCGGCTTGGGTTGTCGTCTTGCCGAACGCCAGCACGGCCAGCGGATCGACGGCATCGACGCGCGCGCCGGCCTGCCGGGCACCTGTTGTTGCCTGCGCTGCCGCCTGGAAATAGAGCCCGGATTGCAGCTTGGCGGCCGCGGCGATCAGCTTCTTGGCATGCTCGTCGATGAAGCGCGTGTGAACCTTGTCCGCCCGGAAATCGTCGTGCGCCAGCAGGGCACGCAGGAAGGCGATGTTGCTGGGCGCACCCTCCAGCCGGAAGGCGGCGAGCGCGCGTTCTGCGCGTGACAATGCGTCGGCGAAGTCGGCCGACGGGCTGTGCACGATCACCTTGGCGAGCAGCGAATCGAAATTGGGATTGGTGCGGTAGCCGGCATAGCCGTAGGTGTCGACCCGCACGCCCGGACCCGACGGCGGCTCGAACACCGTGAGCGTGCCGCCGCCCGGCTTGGCCGAACCGTCCGCCGTCATGGTCTCCATGTTGACCCGAAGCTGGATCGCATGACCGCGCGGCGCGGCGCCTTCGAGGCCAGCCTTCGCCAGGCTTGTGCCGCCTGCCAGCAGCAACTGTGCCTTCACCAGGTCGACGCCCCACACCTCCTCGGTGACGGTGTGCTCGACCTGCAGGCGCGGATTGGCCTCGATGAAAAAGAAATCCGCTTCATCGACCAGGAACTCGAAGGTGCCGAGGCTGCGATATTTAACGGCCTTGGCCATGGTGACGGCGGCGGCGACGATCTTCTTGCGCAGGGTGGGCTTGAGGTTGGGGCTGGGCGCCAGCTCGACGATCTTCTGGCTGCGCCGCTGCAGGGTGCACTCGCGCTCGCCCAAGGCGACGATGCCGCCCTTGCCGTCGCCCACGATCTGCACCTCGATGTGGCGCGCGCGGCCAACCAGCCGTTCGGCATAGAGGTCGCCATTGCCGAAGGCCGACTTGGCTTCGGCCGAGGCGCGCGCAAAGGCGTCGGTGATCTCGCCCTCGGATTTGATCAGCCGCATGCCGCGACCACCGCCGCCGGCGATGGCTTTTAGCGCGATACCCGCCTTCGCGTGCTTCTTGAAAAACGCAATAGCGCCGGCGAGGTCGATCACGCCAGCGGTGCCCGGCAGCACCGGCACCTTGCACTTTTCGGCATGGGCGCGGGCGCGCGCCTTGTCGCCGAACAGTTTCAGCTGCTCGGGTGTTGGCCCGACGAATGTCAGCCTGGCCTCGGCGCAGGCCTGCGCGAAACCGGCATTCTCCGACAGGAAGCCGTAGCCCGGATGCACCGAATCGCAGCCCCCCTTCGTGGCCGCCGCGATCACGGCGGCAATGTCGAGATAGGCCGCCGCGCCCTTTCCCTTGATCGCGATCGCCGCGTCGACCCGCCGGACATGCAGCGAGGTGGCGTCATCCTCGGAGCGGATGCCGACCGTCGCGATGCCGAGTTCGGCGGCGGCCTGGGCGATGCGGATGGCGATCTCGCCTCGATTGGCGATCAGGAGTTTTCTAAGCATGGCGGCGCGTCTCGGGGTAAAACCCTTCATGGCGAAAAGGCTGCTCATTGTGGCGCACGCGCCCTCGGAGAACACCCTCTCCCTGCGCGAGGCCACCGAACGCGGCGCGCGGAGCGAAACGGGCATCGAGGTGCGCGTCGTGGCACCGTTGCAGGCCGGGCCCGACGACGTGCTGGCGGCCCAGGCGGTGATTCTGGGGACGACCGAGAATCTCGGCTACATGAGCGGCGCGCTAAAGGACTTCTTCGACCGCAGCTACAATCCCTGCCTGGAGAAGACGCAGGGCTTGCCCTACGCGCTCTATATCCGTGCTGGCAGCGACGGCACCGGCACGCGCCGCGGCGTGGAGACGATCACGACCGGCCTGCGCTGGCGGGCCGTGCAAGAACCGCTGATCTGCAAGGGCGCCTGGCAGCCCGCCTTCGTGCAGCAATGCGAGGAGCTGGGGGCGGCGATGGCGGCGGGTCTGGCGGCGGGTATTTTCTGAGCTGGGGGCGCGCCACTCCAGTGGCGCGATCTTCTCTGCGGCGCCAAAGACGCGCGACTGGAGTCGCGCGCCCCCAGCACTACTCCGCTGCCGCCTTGTTCTTCTTTTCCGCCGGGTCGTCCATCATCACGGTGATGTCGGCGGCGATGTGGTGGGTCGGGCCCTCGGCGGTCTGGTTCTCCTGCACGATGGTGCGGCCATAGGCCGAGACCGTGGGCACGGCCGCGGGCGCGACCGGCGCCATCTTCTTCTTGCGCTTGAGCGCCGCTTCGATGAAGGGCGCCAGTTCGGCCTGCTTCTTGGCATCGCGTGCCATCTGATCCGCTTTTAGAGTCGGCATCACTTTCGAGGCAAAGAGCTTCAGCGAATCGCAGATGTGCTCGTGCTTGTTGCGGCCGCCCTGCTGGATGAACACCACCTGGTCGACGCCCGCCTCCTGGTAGCTCTGCAGATGCTCGGTGAGCTCGGCCGGCGTGCCGATGCCGCTGCCCTGCCCGACAGCCGGCAGCTTGTCCTTGGCCGCCTCGAAGCGCTGCCAGACGTCGGTGACGCCCGGCTGGTGATGGCCGTAAACGTAGTAATGGCCGAGCGAATAGCCGAAGAACTGGAAGCCCTCGGCGCCGCGGCGGCGCGCTTCGTCGCGATCCTCGTGGCAGGAGAAGCCGGTCACCATGGCGACGTTGGCGTTCACCGTGTGGCCGATCGGCACGCACTCCTCGCTCTTGATGATGTCGTAGTATTCGTGCGCCCACTTGCCGGCCTCGGCGGGATCGACGAAGGCGAAGGTGAGCGCACCGATGCCGGCCCGCGCCGCGGCATGGATGGTCTCGCGGCGGCTGCACGCCACCCAGATCGGCGGATGCGGCTTCTGCAATGGCTTGGGCACGATGTTGCGCACCGGCATCGAGAAGAACTTGCCCGTGAAGCCGGGATAGGGGCTCATCGCCATCATGTTCGCGGTCTGCTCGACCGCCTCGGCCCACATCGCCTTCTTCTGGTCGGGGTCGATGCCGAAGCCTTCGAGCTCGACCCGCGAGGCCGATTCGCCGGTGCCCCAATCAACCCGCCCGTCGGAGACGAGGTCGAGCGTAGCGATGCGCTCGGCCACGCGGGCGGGATGGTTGTAGCCGGGCGGCGCCAGCACGACGCCGTGGCCGATGCGGATCTTCTTCGTGCGCGCGGCGCAGGCGGCGAGGAAAACCTCCGGCGCCGAGGAGTGGGCATATTCCTCGAGGAAGTGATGCTCGACCTCCCAGATGTAATCGATGCCCAGGCCATCGGCCAATTCGACCTGCGCCAGCGCATCCTTGAACAGGCGATGCTCCGTGCCTTCTGTCCAAGGACGCGGCAGCTGGTGCTCGTACAGAAGTCCGAAGCGCATGGCTCTCTCCTCAGTGAGCGGTCCAGCCGCCATCGACGACCAGGCCAGCCCCTGTCATGAAGCCCGCATCGTCCGACGCGAGGAACACGATGCCCTTGGCGATGTCATCGGCGACACCCAGCCGGCCGATCGGGTGCAGGGCGAGCGTGGCTTGGCGTGCCCTTTCGGTGTCGTTGGTGCCCTGCTGACGGGCGCGCATGGCGAAGGTCTGCTGGCCCATGTCGGTCTCGATGAGGCCGGGATGGATCGAGTTGACCCGGATCTTGTAGCCCTTGCGGCCGAACTCCAGCGCCGTCGACTTGGTGAACAGCGTCACGCCGCCCTTGGTCAGCGAATAGAGCGGGTCGAGCTGCGAGCCGACCAGGCCCGCGATCGAGGCCAGGTTGACGATGGCAGCACCATGCGCGCTCGTGGCCCCGCTCGCCTTGAGATGCGGCAGGGCGGCGCGCGTGCCCAGCAGCACGCCGGTCAGGTTGACCGCCACGAGCTTGTTCCACTCGTCGAGGCTCGCCTCTTCGACGCCCTTGCCGACGAAGATGCCGGCATTGTTCACCAGCACGTCGAGCTTGCCGAACTTCTTCACCGTAGCGTCCATGGCGGCAGCCCAGCTCGCCTCCTGGGTGACGTCGAGCGAGACGTAGATTGCCTGCCCGCCGGCCGCCTCGATCTCCTTGGCCGTCTGCCGGCCGCGCTCGTCCAAGACGTCGCCGATCGCCACCTTGGCGCCGGCGCTCGCCATGAGTTTCGCCGTGGCGCCGCCGATGCCGCGCGCCGCGCCGCTGAGAAAGGCCACCTTGCCATCGAGACGGTTCATTGTTCATCTCCGCTGGGGGCGCGCCACTCCAGTGGCGCGGTCTTCATTGCGATCAACAAAGACGCGCGACTGGAGTCGCGCGCCCCCAGCCTAGCTCTTCCCCAATTTGTTGAACGGGATGTCCTTGTCGACCCGGATATCGGCCGGCAGGCCCAGCACGCGCTCGGCCACGATGTTGCGCAGGATCTCGTCGGTGCCGCCGGCGATGCGGAATCCGGCGCCGCCGATCCATTGCGCCTGGAAGCCCGCGGCGTGCGGCACCTCCTCCTTCATGATGCCGGCCGGCCCCATCAGCTCCATGGCGAAGGCGCCCATGTCCTGCATCTTGGGCGCCGCCACGATCTTGATGATCGACGACTCAGGACCCGGTGTCTGGCCCTTGCTGAGCGCGGTCAGCGTACGGTAGCGCGTGAGCTTCAGCCCCTGCTGCTGGACGTACCAGTCGGCGATCTTGCCGCGCACCTGCTGGTTCTTGAGGGCAGGTCCGTCCTCGAGATCGGTGTCGCGCGCCAGCTCCATCAGCTCGTCGACGTCGAGGCCGCCCGACGGCAGGCCGACCGCCAGTCGCTCGTTCATCAGCGTGGTCAACGCGGCCTTCCAGCCCTCACCGACCTTACCCAGGCGCTGGCTGTCGGGGATGCGCACGTCGGTGAAGAACACCTCGTTGAAGTTGGCGCCGCCCGACATCTGCTTGATCGGCCGCACCTCGACACCCGGCGTCTTCATCGACAGGAAGAACATGGTGAGGCCGGCGTGCTTGGGCACGTTGGGATCGGTGCGGGTGATGACGATGCCGTAGTCGCTGTAATGCGCGCCCGAGGTCCACACCTTCTGGCCGTTGATCACCCAGCCCTCGCCGTCACGCTCGGCGCGGGTGCGGATGCCGGCCACGTCGGAGCCCGCCGCCGGCTCGGAGAAGAGCTGGCACCACACTTCCTGGCCGTGCAGCGCGGGCTTCACATAACGCTGGAGATGCTCGGGCGCGGCATAGGCCATCATGGTGGGGATGCACATGCCCAGCCCGATATCGAAGAAGCCCAGCGGCACCAGGTAGTTCGCCTCTTCCTGCTGGTAGATCACCTGCAGGATGGGCGAGCCGCCGCGGCCGCCATATTCCTTCGGCCAGGTGATGCGGGCGTAGCCGACCTGGGCCTTCTTGTCCTGCCACTCCTTGGCTTTCTTGAGCAGCTCCGGATCGTCGTTGCGGGCGCGAAAGCTCTGCTTGTCGTCGCTCTTGCGCGTGGCATTGGCATCGAGCCAGGTGCGCACTTCCCTTCGGAAGGCGGCTTCTTCGGGCGTGTCGTTGAAGTCCATGGGTTCCTCCAAAAATTCCGTCATCCCGACCGGAGCGAAGCGGAGTGGAGGGACCTTTTCATTGGCTCGAGCTGTATGACTAGGTCCCTCCGCTACGCCTCGCTATGCTCGGCTTCGGTCGGGATGACGGGGGTTACGTCGCATTCTTCTGCTCCAGCCGCGTCACCAGCTTGTCCTTCCACGCCATCGGCCCGCCGATCGACAGCGCCATCACGCGCGCGCGGCGATAGTGGAACTGCGTATCGGCCTCCCAGGTGAAGCCGATGCCGCCGTGGGTCTGGATGTTTTCCTTGGCGGCGAAGTCATAGGCCTCGGTCGCGGCGATGCGCGCCGCCGCGGCGGCGAGCGGCAGGTCGGCGCCGCCGTCGGTCAGCATCATGGCGCCGTAGTAGGCGTTGGAACGCGCCAGCTCGAGCTTGACGTAGCAGTCGGCGAGCTTGTGCTTGATCGCCTGGTAGGAGCCGATGGCGCGGCCGAAGGCCTGGCGCTGCAGGGCATAGTCGCGCGCCATCCACATCGCCGCCTCCGCGCCGCCCACCTGGGCGAAGGCGAAGTAGACCGCCGCCGAATCGTAGAGGCGCTCCAGCAGACGCCAGCCCTCGCCTTCGGCACCCAAAAGCTCCGAGGCGGCGGCGTTGAAAGTGAGCTCGGCATGCTTGCGCGCCGGATCGATGGTCTCGACCCGCTTGGCTGTGACCGGCGATTGCTTGAGATCGACCAGCACCAACGAGAGGGCGCGATCACCCATGTTGCTGGCCTGCCCACCTGTGTTGGCCAGCACGACCGCAAAGGTCGCGGCCTCGCCATCGGCCACCGGCACCTTCTTGCCGTTGAGGCGTCCTCCCCCGAAGATCGTGCG
The DNA here is from genome assembly GCA_035947815.1 of Reyranella sp. GTDB lineage: Bacteria > Pseudomonadota > Alphaproteobacteria > Reyranellales > Reyranellaceae > Reyranella. The sequence continues at coordinate 1,241 of DASZJU010000080.1, read as the reverse complement.
GATATTGCGCGGCCTGGGCGGCTGCGGGCCCTCGGCGATCGCCAGGGTGCCGATCGCCCCGCCCGACGCCAGCAGCGGCAGCCACTTCTTCTTTTGCACGTCGGAGCCCGCGAGCTTCAGCGCTTCGGTTGCCAGCACGACCGATGTGTCGAACGGCACTGGCGCCGCGGCGCGGCCGATCTCCTCGGCGACGACGCAGAGCTCGAGCGGCGAGAGGCCGAGCCCGCCGAACGCTTCCGGGATGCCAACAGCCGGCACGCCAAGATCGACGAGGCCTTTCCAGACCTCCTCGGCGTGGGTCTCGTTGCCATCAAGCACCCGGCGCACGACTTTCGTCGGACACTTGTCGGTTAAAAATTTTCGAACCTGCTCCTTGAGCAGCTTCTGGTCGTCGGAAAAATCGAAGTTCATGATGGGTGAAGCCTAGCAAGCTCACCTCGTCCGGGGAACGGTTCCGGGTTCCGACAGGCGGGCTCAGCGATGTGGTAGGGTGAGGCCATGGACACTGCACAAATCAAGGACTGGCACGCCCACGTCTACTTCGACGCCGCCTCGCGCGATGCGGCCTGGGCGCTGCGCGAGCGCATCGAAAAGAGCTTCGACATCGAGATGGGCCGCTTCCACGAGAAGCCGGTCGGGCCGCATCCGATGTTCAGCTATCAGGTGGCGTTCAAGAACGACAAGCTCGCGCCGCTGATCGCTTGGCTGACGCTGAACCACGGCGACCTCATCGTGTTCATCCATCCCAACACCGGCCAGGATCTCGAAGACCATCGCGACCGCGCCGTGTGGATCGGCAAATCGGTGCCGCTGGTGCTCGACATCTTCACCAAGAGGAAGGACTGACGAATGGATTCGCTTCTGCCGCTGGCAAAGAAAGTCGGCGAGAAACTGAAGGCGCGCAAGGAAACGGTCGGCGTGTCCGAATCGTCGGCCGGCGGCCTGATCTCGGCCGTGCTGCTGGCCGTGCCCGGCGCCTCCGCCTACTTCATGGGCGGCGCGGTGGTCTATACGCGCCCGGCGGGCGAGGCCTTCCTGACCGCGACCAAGGAAAAGCGCGCCGGCATCCGCTCCTCCTCCGAGCCGTGGGCGACGCTCGCGGCCGAGCTCGTCCGCGAACGGCTGAACACGACCTGGGGCCTCGCGGAAACCGGCGCCTCCGGGCCGACGGGCAATTCCTACGGCGATCCGGCCGGCCACACCTGCGTTGCCGTCGTCGGCCCCAAGGGCAAGGTCGCGCG
>DASZJU010000079.1:0-11936 GCA_035947815.1 Reyranella sp. | reverse complement strand
CGCCTTGGACGGCTTGACCGACTGCATGGCGGCCAGCACCTCGGCCTTCTTGTTGCGGATCGCGTCGCCTTCGAAGCAGGTCGGCGGCTCCATGGCCACCATCGACAGCAGGGTAAAGACATGGTTGGGAACCATGTCGCGTAGCGCTCCCGTCACCTCGTAGAACTTGCCGCGGGTTTCGACGCCCACCGTCTCGGCGGCGGTGATCTGCACGTGATCGATGCGGTCGCGATTCCAGATCGGCTCGAACAGGCCGTTGGCGAAGCGGAACGCCATGATGCTCTGCACGGTGTCTTTGCCGAGGAAGTGGTCGATACGGAAGATCTGGTCCTCGTGCAGCGTCCGCAGGATGTCGGCATTGAGCTCGCGCGCCGATTGCACGCTGTGGCCGAAAGGCTTCTCGATCACGACGCGACGCCAGAATGACGGCTTGGCGCCGTCATGACCGTCCTGCTCGGTGAGCCTGGCCTTGCCGAGCTGATCGACGACAGCGCCGAAGAAGCGGTCGGCGACAGCGAGGTAGAAAATGGCGTTGCCCTTTGTGCCGTGAGCTCCTTCCACCTCGTGCAGCATGTCGCGGATCCGACCGTAGATCTCGGGCTTGGTGAAATCGCCCGCGATGTACGTCATCTTGTCCGCGAGCCTTGTCCACGCCGCCTGGTCGATACCGGCGACGTCGAATTCCGAGGCGGTGTTGCCGACGAAGCTCTTCAGCATGCTGTAGAGGCTGTCGCGCCACTGTTCGGTGGTACCTTCGCCGTGGCCGACGCCGATCAACGCGAAGTTTTCCGGCAGCACTTCGCTGTGCGCAAGGTTATAGAGGGCCGGCACCACCAGACGCTTCGTGAGATCGCCGCCTGCACCGAAGATCACCATGGCGCAAGGATCGGCCGGCTTCGGCCGCCGGCGCGGCGGCGACTGCACCCTTTGCGAGGACGAAGGGACGCGTATCGGCTGGGTGTCAGGCATCCGGGTCGCTCCTATCGAGGGGTCGCTTCTATCGAGCCGGCCGCGACCTCCCGAGGCGCGCGTTCGCCGGCGATCAGCGCGCGGCGGCGCTGGCCGACGACCCCCAGCAACTTGTCGAAGGAATCGGCGAAGGCCCGCACGCCTTCCTCGACCAGCTCCTCGGTGATCCTCTCGAGGGAGATGCCCTGCTTTTCCAGCATGCCGAGGAGGGCGCGGGCGTCTGCGAGGTCGTGCTCCACGGCGTCAGGCCTGACCACGCCATGGTCGCGGAAGGCGTCCATAGTCGCGGGTGGGATGGTGTCGACAGTGTCGCGGCCGATCAGCTCCTCGACATACATCGTGTCCTTGTAGGCGGGGCTCTTGGTGCTGGTGGAGGCCCACAGCAGGCGCTGCGTGTGGGCGCCGGCGGCGGCGAGCTTTTCCCATCGTGGCCCGGAGAACAACGTCTTGTAGCGGTCGTAGGCCACCTTGGCGTTGGCGATCGCGATCTTGCCGCGCAGCCGGTCGGCGACGGACTTGTCGGCGAACCCACCCAGCTTCTTGTCGACGGCCGAATCGATGCGGCTGACAAAGAAGCTCGCGACACTGGCGCTCTTCGACACGTCGCCGCCGGCCGCCGCCAGCTCCTCAAGACCCGCGAGATAGGCTTCGACCACCTGCTCGTAGACCGCGACGGAGAACAGCAGGGTGATGTTGATGTTGAGCCCGCGTCCGATCAGGCGGCGGATGGCGGGCAGGCCGGCCGGCGTTCCCGGCACCTTCACCATCAGATTGGGCCGACCGACCATCTTCCACAGGCGCAGCGCCTCGGCCACTGTGGCTTCGGTGTCGTTGGCGAGGTAGGGCGAGCATTCCAGGCTGACATAGCCGTCGCGGCCCTTGGTCTTGTCGAACACCGACTTCAATACATCGGCTGCTGCCTGGATGTCGGCGACCGCCAGATGCTCGTAGATCTCGTTGACGCTGTGATCGCCCGCTGACTGGAATTTCTCCAGGGCATCGGCGTATTCGTCCGACTCGGCGATCGCCTTCTCGAAGATCGACGGATTGGAGGTCATGCCCCTCAGGCCGTCTCGTTCGATCATGGTGGCGAGCTCACCACCCTCGATCAGACTCTTCTTGAGGTAATCCAGCCAGGGCGCCTGGCCGCAGGCTTCGAGTTGCTTCAACGGGTTCATGTTGGTTTCCTCGACTTTGCCAGCTGTTGCTTCGCGGCGGCGACCACCTTGTCGGGGGTGAAGCCGAATTTCTTGAACAGGTCCTTGGCCGGTGCCGACCCGCCAAAGCCATACATGGCGATCCTGGCGCCGCTGCGGCCGACATAACGATCCCAGCCGATGGGCGATGCGGCCTCGACCGAGACGCGTGCCGTGACGTCGGTTGGCAGGACGCTGTCGCGGTAGGCCTCGTCCTGCGCCTCGAACAAATCCCACGACGGCATGCTGACGATGCGGGCGGCGACGCCCTCGCGCGCCAGCGTCTCGTAGGCCTCGACGCACAAGCCCACTTCGCTGCCCGTGCCGATCAGGATGACCTCGGGCTTGCCGGGTTTGGCATCGGCCAAGACATAGGCGCCGCGCGCGACGCCGGCCGCCGAGGCATAGCGCGTGCGATCGAGCGTGGGCAGCGCCTGCCGGGTAAGCACGAGGCAAGCCGGCTGATGCTTGAGCCCGATGATGATCCGCCAGGCCTCGACCACCTCGTTGGCATCGCCCGGCCGCAGGGTGACGAGGCGCGGAATGGCGCGCAGGCCGGCGAGCTGCTCGATCGACTGGTGGGTCGGGCCGTCCTCCCCCAGGCCGATCGAATCATGGGTGAAGACATGGATGGCCGGCAGGTCCATCAGGGCGGCCAGCCGGATGGGGTTCTTCATGTAGTCGGAGAAGATCAGGAAGGTCGACCCTGACGCGCGGACGCCGCTCAGCGTCATGCCGTTCACGACCGCGCCCATGGCGTGCTCGCGGATGCCGAAATGCATGTTGCGGCCGCCCAGCGTGCCGGGCTCGAGGTCGCCCGCGCCCTCGAAGGTGAGGCGCGTCTTCGTCGAAGGCGCAAGATCGGCCGAGCCGCCGACGAACGCGGGATAGCGCGGCGCAAAGGCATTGATCACCTTGGCGGAGGAGTCCCGGCTCGCGATGCCCTTGGGATCGGCGGCGAATTTCGGCAGGTCGGCGTCCCAGCCGGCAGGAACCTTGCCGGCCAGCATCTGCTCGAGGTCGCCTGCTTCCTTGGGATGCTCGGCGCGGTAGGCAGTCATCAGCTTCTGCCAGTCCTGCCGATGCTTGGCGCCGCGCTGGCCGATGCCGTCGTCAAAATGCTTGCGCACGCCATCGGGCACGAGGAACTGCGCGTCTTCCGGCCAGCCGTAGTTGCGCTTGGTAAGGCGGACCTCTTCGGCGCCCAGCGCCTCACCGTGCGCGGCCGCCGTATCCTGCTTGTTCGGCGCACCGAAGCCGATATGGCTGTCGACGATGATGAAGGTGGGCGCATCGGTCCGGCTGCAGAAGCCCGCGAAGGCCTTGTCGAGCGCCTCGATGTCGTTGGCATCCTTCACGTGCTCGACGTGCCAGCCATAGGCACGGAAACGCATGGCCATGTCGTCGCCGAAGGCCAGGTTCGTATGGCCTTCGATGGTGATGCCGTTATTGTCGTAGATCCAGCACAGGTTGCCGAGCTTGAGATGGCCGGCCAGCGACGCCGCTTCGTTGGAAATACCTTCCATCATGTCGCCGTCGCCGCACAACGTATAGACATCGTAATCGAAGAGGGCGAAGCCGGGGCGATTGAAGTGCGCCGCCAGCCAGCGCGATGCGATCGCCATGCCGACGCTGTTGCCGCAACCCTGCCCCAGCGGTCCGGTGGTCGTCTCGACCCCGACGGTCAGGCCATATTCGGGATGGCCCGGACATTTGCTGTCGAGCTGACGGAATTGCTTGATGTCGTCGAGGCTCAATGCCGGGCCATCCTTGGCTTGCACACCGGCAAGATGGATCAGGGAATAGAGCAGCATCGACGCATGTCCGTTCGACAGCACGAAGCGGTCGCGGTTGGGCCAGGTCGGCTCCTTCGGATCGTAGCGCAGGAACTGCTGCCACAGGGTGTAGGCCACCGGCGCCAGGGCCATTGGCGTGCCCGGATGGCCGGAATTGGCTTTTTGCACCGCATCCATGGACAGGGTGCGGATGGTGTTGATGCACAGCTCGTCGAGATCGACTTCCTCTGAAGCCGATGAGCGGGCTTGCGTGGCATTTTGCGAGGTAAGGGACATGACGACCTCGTTGTTACGTAAGGAGCTGACCGCCGGCGGCGGCGGCATCTGCGAACAAACGCATTTTCCCCACCGCCGCAAGCCTGGCCGACGGAAGATCACGAATCTCGCGCTTTTCAGCACCGGCGACAAGGAAGGCCGCCGTTCGGCTGCCCGGGGCCCCTGTTTCGAAGCCGGGTCGGCCGGTCATGGGGTCTGCCCTCGAATGGCGGCAATCGCGGCGGCATAGTCCTTCGATCCGAAGATCGCCGATCCCGCGACGATGACGTTGGCGCCGGCCTCGACTGACTGTTGGGCATGCTCGCGATTCTGGCCGCCGTCGACTTCGATGAAGGGATCGAGGCCGCGCGCCTCGCAGAGTTCGCGCAGGCGGCGAATCTTCGGGAGCATCTCCGGCAGGAAGGACTGGCCGGCAAAGCCAGGATTGACGGTCATGATCATGATGACGTCGCAGAGATGCAGGACGTATTCGACGGCATCGAGGGGACTGGCGGGATCCAGCACAACCCCCGCTTTCTTGCCGAGCTCGCGGATCTGAGACAGCACCCGATGCAGATGGAAGGTCGCCGAGGGTTCGGCGTGCACGAGAAGGTGATCGGCGCCCGCCTTGGCAAAACCGGCGACGTGGCGCTCCGGCTCGACGACCATCAGATGCACATTGAGCGGCTTGGCGGTTGCGCGTCGCACTGCCTGGACGACCACCGGCCCCAGCGTGATGTTGGGCACGAAGCGGCCGTCCATGACATCGACGTGAATCCAGTCCGCACCGGCCAAATCGACAGCGCGCACCTCCTCGGCAAGCCGGCCGAAATCCGCCGACAGGATGGAAGGGGCGACGATGATCGGCCGTTCCTTCATCGCTCGCCGCCCAGGATGAAGCGCTCGACCGCCGCGGCGAAGCCATCTTCGCTGTTGCTGGTGGTGACGAAGTGGGCCTCCGCCTTGACCGCCGGCTGGGCATTGCCCATGGCGATGCTGAGACCGGCTTGTTCGAACATCGTGACGTCGTTGCCGCCATCGCCGATCACGGCGATTTCCGACGGCGGCACACCCACCCGTTTCGCCAACTCCAGCAACCCCACGCCCTTGTTGGCGAGCCGATCGGTCGTGTCGAGATAGTAGAGCTGGGAGCGAACGACGGTTGCGGCGTCACCCATGAGTTCGGCCAGTTCGATCTCGCACCCCGTCAGAAAATCGTGATTCTTGCTGACGCCGACGATCTTGGCCGCCGTGTCGAGGGCCTTGCCGAACTCGGCGACAACGGTGGGCGGAAAGCCCACCGTGAGTGTCTCGTGCTCGACATGCGGCCCGGCTTTGTTCTGCAGCAGCCAGTCCTGGCCGCTGAACACCCAGGTGTCTACCCCGCGCCCGGCCAGGAAATCGACGGTGCGACGGGCACTTTCGGGAGAAATGAGATGTTGCTGCAGGACCGACAAATCGGGTGCCACGACGACACCGCCGTTGAAACCCGCACTCGGCCTGTCAATGCTGAGCGCCTTCATCAAAGGCGCTATGCCGCGGGGTGGCCGGCTGCTGATGATCGAGAAGGGAATGCCGGCCTTTCGAATCGCCGCGACAGCCGCCCGGCTACGGTCGGTCAGCTGCTTGTCATTGGTGACCAGTGTCCCGTCAACGTCGGAAACAATGGCGGATATTTTGGTCGTGGGAGGTCGACGAGAGGTCATGCGAACCGCGGTCTGATGCTCTAGATTAAGCCTCTGTATCGCCAGCGGCGCACGAGCCCGAAACAATAACGCTGCTCAAAGTATTTTGTTACCCATGACGCCAGTAGCACTTTTGGATTCGGTAGCGCTGTCGCCTTGGCTACACAGTATGTCGGTCGAGGCTTCACAGCAAAGGAAACGAGACGCGCATGACGCAGGACTTGCTGGCGGCCGCGGCCGTCAAGGACATCGTCACCGGCATGACCGTCGGCCTGGGAACGGGACGGGCCGCGACGCGGGCTATTCGCGCCCTGGCCGAGCGCGCCGTTGCGGAGCGGCTGGCGCTTCGCTGCGCCGCCACCAGCCGGGCCTCGCACGATCTGGCAGCCAAGCTGGGGCTGATCGTCGGCAGCCTCGAGGAGATCGGGCACATCGATTATCTGTTCGATGGCGCCGACGAGGTCGATCCCGCGCTGCGCATGATCAAGGGGCGCGGCGGGGCGATGACACGTGAAAAAATCGTGGCGCATGCCTCGGCACGCCGCGTGTATCTGATCCAATCGGACAAACTTTCATCCCGGCTGGGTGAAAGGGCACCCCTGCCCGTTGAAGTGCGGGACTCCGAGCTTGCGCGGGTTCGGGAGAATTTGCGCGAGATCGGGCTAAAAGGGCCGGTCCGCCTGAAAGACGACGGAACGCCCTACAAGACCGACAACGGCAATCCGGTGATCGATGCGCCGCTCGCCGCCAATCTCGACGTCGAGAAGCTCGGCGCGAGTCTCGACGCGCTGGCGGGCGTGGTCGGCCATGGTCTCTTTCTGACCGAAGCCAACGACGTCCTGATCGAGGACACCGACGGACGCGTCTCCCACCGCTCGCGCGCGTAGGCCCGCCAAGGCTCAGGCGGCGGCTGCCTTCTTGCGGTTGGCTTCGAGCCGTGCATCGACCAGGGCGACGCCGGCATCGATGACCGGATGGCTGAGGCCCTTCTGGCGGGCGATCAGCTGCACCAGCTTGTCGGCGCGTTCGATGTTGGGCAGGCCGTTGTTGAGCGCGCGCGCGGCGGAGGCCGGGCGTACCAGGCTCTGGGCAGCGGCCGCATATTTTTCGAACGGCACGAGATCGTTCGGGTTGGCGCCCAGCTTGACACAGAGATCGTTGACGAAATTGTAGACCGAGCGCGAGGTCTCGATGTCGCTATGGACCGCTTCCTGCGCGGTCCGCATGCCGTCCTTGGTGACACAGCGATAGTTGCCGGCGAGCAGCATCGCCCATTTGGCGAGCGGCACGAAGATCGAGTCGTAGACCCTGAGCTTGACCGGCAGTTCGATCTTGCCGTCCCCCGCGTCGAAGCGCACCGCTTCGATGTCCTTCTCGAGCTGGCGCAGGATGGCGGTCGACTTCTCGTCCTTGAGCCGCGCGACCTTGAAGTTGGTCGGCAGCGTGACCTGAAGCACATTGACCTTCTCGTCCGGCGGACGGATCGCCTGCGGATCGGGACTGCACAGGGTCAGGGTCTCGGGGTCGAAGCTGTCCCATACGGTGGGATCGGTATAAGCGGGCTTGAGCTGATCGTAGTTGAGGCCGGCGATGCGTTTCACATAGGGCAGCGGCGGCATGTTCATGATCGACATGCAGGGGACTTTGGACTTGGCCACCGCATCCAAAAGCTCGCGTACGCCCGGCGAGCGATATTGTGGCTCCTGCATGGCGAGGCCGACGAGGTCGTAGTCGCCGGGATTGACACCCGCGGTACCGCCTGCCGATACCTTGCCCGGCAGCTTGGGCGAGTCGATCTCGATCGGGTCCTTGCGGCCGCGGATCGGCATGCGCACCCGGAAGCCCTCTGAATTGATCAGGTCCGCCTCGGCCGGCAGGCAGATGAGGTGCACCGAATGGCCGCCGAACAGGACTTTGGAGGCGAGCAGCGATCCGTAGGACGCGCCCATGATCATGATCTTGTAAGCCATTGCCCTCGTTCCTCCTGGGAATTCATTTCTGGCGGTAGTGGCGGTTCCGCCGCCAAGCATAAGACGCCCAGCGATCCGGCAGAACCGCTTTTTCTGGCGCGCTTCTTGCCGTCTCAAGGCCGGGCCGGCTCAACGCGGATGCAGTCATTGACGTCGCCAACATCTTGCAAAAAACCCACCGCTTGCAGCGCTCCCTGTTCAAAAACGAACAGACTCGTGAGGCCAGTACCGGGTGTAATCGCACCATCAATTTCAACGGTTTCTGGCGGACCTGCGATCCCACCCTAGACAGGGCTGCCAGTGGCCCGTCTGGCCTCTCCCCGGCCGGACGCGCCTTCTCAAAGCAGTGACCTGCTATTACGCGGCCTTCGCGCGATCGAGCTCCGCGGCGCCTGCCCGCAAGCGCGGGATCAGCTCGCGCCCGAAATCGACGGCGTCCTCGAAGGGATCGAAGCCGCGGACTAGGAACGAATGGATGCCGAGCTTGTAGTATTCGAGCAAGGCGCGGGCGACCTGCTCGGGCGTGCCGACCAGGCACGAGGTGTTGCCCATCGCGCCCGTCGCTTCGGCGATGGGCATCCACAGCCGCTCGTCATGCGTCTCGCCTTGGGCGGCGAAGTCGAGCAGGCGCCGCGCCGACTGGTCGAGCGGCTTCTTGTCGTTGCCGAAGCCGGTCGGATCGCCGGGCTTTTGGATCGACGCCAGGATGCGGCGCGCGCGATCCCACGCCGCGCCTTCGGTCGCGCCGAGGATCGGCCGGAACGACATGTTGAAGGTGGGTGTGCGGCCATACTGCGCGGCCCGCGTGCGGAACTCGGCCATGCGCCGGGCGGTGGCGGCCAGCGGCTCGCCGAACATCGCGAACACGTCGCAGTGCTTCGACCCCATCGCCAGCGCGCCTTCCGACGAGCCGCCGAAGAACAAGGGCGGGTGAGGCTTCTGCAGCGGCTGCACGTCGGATTTGGCGCCGCGCACGCGGTAGAACTCGCCGGCGAAGTCGAACCGCCGCTCGCTCGTCCAGGCGAGCTTCATCACTTCGAGGTACTCCGCGGCGCGGCGGTAACGTTCTTCCTTGGGTGCGAAGTCGCCGTCGCCTTCCTGCTCGGCGTCGCTCGCGCCGGAGATGATGTGCAAGGCGATCCGGCCATTGGTGAGATGGTCGAAGGTCGCGATCTTGCGCGCCGCAAGCGTCGGCGCGACGAAGCCCGGCCGATGGGCGATCAGGAAACCCAGCCGTTCGGTGTGCGTGGCGGCATACTGGGCGACGAGGAAGCCCTCGGCCGAGGAGGCCGTGTAACCGACCAGCGCCAGGTCGAAGCCGGCCGCATCGTGCGCCTGGGCGTAGGCCCGCAGGTAGGGCACGGAGATGCCGCCTTTGATGATGTGGACGGTGGCTTCGCCGCTAGGCGGGGCGACGCCGATCATACCGATCACCCGCACGGGCATGTCATCCTCCGATCAACCGGCTGCCGCGAGATCGATGGCGCGGCGATACATGGTCATCGCCGCCTCCGGCGTATTGTAGCCCGCATGCGCCGTCAGCGTCACGTTGTCGAGCGCCAGCAGCGGCTCGTGCGGCGGCACCGGCTCCTGGGCGAACACGTCGGTCGCATAGTGGCCGACATGGCCGGAGCGCAGGAATTCGATCAGCGCCGCCTCGTCGACGACGCCCGCCCGCGCGGTATTGACGACGATGACGCCGGGTTTGGTCTTCTCGAGCTTCGCGCGATCGAGGAAACCCCGCGTCGCATCATTGAGGCCAAGATGCAGGCTGACGATATCGGAACGCGCCAGCAACTCATCGAGCGTAACCATCGGCACGGGCGGATCGGCGATCGGCGAGCGGTTGAAGGCGATCGGCTTCAGGCCGACGCCCTTTGCGAGGCGCGCCATCTCGCGGCCGATGCCGCCCAGCCCGACGATGCCCAGCGTCTTGCCCTTGAGCTCCATGCCCTGCATGGGCCGCCAGCCACCAGCACGAACCATCCCGTGCATGGTCGCGATGTGCCGCGCCGCGGCGAAAACCAGGCCCATGGCGTGCTCGGCGACGGTGGTGTCGCCGTAGCCGCTGATGGTCGAGACCTTTATGCCGAGACGGGCGGCAGCAGCGAGGTCGACAAAGCTCGCGGCGCCGGTTCCGAGAAAGACGATGTGCTTCAGGCCTGTGCAGCTGCCGAGCGTGGCCTCGTCGAAATAGGTCGCGTCGTTGATCACCGTGTCGTAGCCGGCGATCGTCTTGGGAACGTCGCCCGCGGCGACCGGTCCCATGTTGACGGCAATCGGAATATCCTTGGGCCCATGTACCTTTCGCCAAACGCGATCGATGTCCGGCGTCGAATCGATGAAGAGCGTCCTGGCCATCGTCTCGTCACGCCTTGAAGGCGGCGATCGCCTTCTCGTCGAACTTCAGGCCCAATCCTGGCTTGGTCGGCAGCACGAGCTGGCCGTTCTCGATCGCCGGCGTCTCCTCGTAGAGCGCTAGCATCCACGGCATATATTCAACGGTCAGACCGTTCGGGCAGGCGGCCACCATGTGCACCAGCATCTCCGGCATCACGTGGCTGACGACCGGCAGGTTGAACGCCTCCGCCATGCCGGCGACCTTCATCCATTGGCTGACGCCGCCCACCCGGGCGAGGTCGATCATGACGATGTCGACCGATCGCGCCTCGATCATGTGGCGGAACGGAACGATGCCCCAGACATATTCGCCGCCGGCGACCGGCGTCTTCAGCGCGGCGGTGACGCGGGCGAGGCCCGGGAAGTCGTCGGCCGCGGTCACGTCCTCGAGCCAGAACAGGCCGACATCCTCGACCCGGCTGCCGATATCGATCGCCTGTTCCGGCCGCCAGCGCTGGTTGATGTCGCACATCAGCTTGATGTCAGGACCGATCGCCTCGCGCACGACCCGCACGCGGCGCACTTCCTCGGCCGGCGTCGGGTTTCCGGGCAGGCCCATCTGGGTCTTCATTTCGCGAAAACCCTTCTGCAGCAGGATGCGCGCGGCGCGCTGTGCCTGGTCGTCGGTCAGGCCGCGCCGCAGCGAGCCGGAAGCATAGGTCGCCACCCTGTCGCGATGGCCGCCTAGAAGCTTCCACAAGGGCTGGTCCAGCGCCTTGCCCTTGATGTCCCACAGCGCGACGTCGATGGCCGACAGCGCCAGGGTGAAGATGCCGCCCGGGCCGCAGGCATCGCCGGTGCCGGTGCGGAGCTTGGCGACGATCTTCTCGATGCGCAGAGGATCCTCGCCGACCGTGAGGGCGGCCAGTTCCTCGACGGCGGTGCGCAGGCTGCCGCTCATCTTGCCGCCATAGAGGGTGACGCCGATGCCCTCGATGCCGCTGTCGGTGCGCAGGCGCAGGATGACGATGGGCCGCTTGCGGCCCGCCTCCTCAGGCATGTTCGCCAGCGGATCGTCCTCCGGGACGTTCAGCGTCGTCGCTTCATAGCTGGTGATCTTCATGCCGATTTTCCTCGAGAGAATGCTGTCATCCTGAGCGCAGCGAAGGATCTCATGCCCACGGCAAGCGGCGATGAGGTCCTTCGCTACGCTCAGGACGACAAGATTAAGGAGTCGAGCCCTACTCTGCCGCCGCGCGGCGAGCCACGGCCTCGATGCGGCTCTGGCGCCTCTCATCGCGCGGATTGTCCATCTCCTCGACCATCGGATCCGGCACCCAGGCGTCGCGGCCCGCGACGTAGGTCCGATTGGTCTGCGCGGGATTGCGGTTGACCAGCGGCCGCGCATAGAGCGGGTGCGTCATGCTGCGGATCTCATGCTCGATCTGGAACAGGGGTTTGCCGCTGTCGAGGTCGGTGATCATCTCGAAGCGATACTGATACTGATTGCTCTCCTCGGTCACGAGACTGCGATCGAGCAACTGCCGGTGCGGTCCGGAGAAATTGCCGACATAGACCTGGATGTGGTGCCCGTCATAGGCCGGTATCTTCGCCTTGGTCTCGCGGAAGACCAGCTCCTGTCCCTGGCCGACACCGACCCGCGCCGCCGGCGCATCGCCCGTCTTGTCGACGCTCGTCAATGCACCGAAGACCTTGGCGTAGAAC
>DASZJU010000078.1:0-5406 GCA_035947815.1 Reyranella sp. | reverse complement strand
TCGGGAATGCGCACGTTCTGGCGAATGATGGCGACCAGCGTCTCGTTGTAGGCGCCGGCATCGCGGAACTTGAGCGGCGGCAGGCGCAAGCCTTCCTGGAAGATCTCGGTCGCGTTGGTCGGGATCGATCCCGCCGACATGCCGCCGATGTCCTGGTGATGCGTCATGGTCGCCGAGAGGGCGATCGGCCGGCCGTTGAAGAAGACCGGCTGGACCAGGGCGATGTCGGGAAGGTGCGTGCCGCCGAGATAGGGATCGTTCATGCAATAGACGTCGCCCGGCTTCATCGCCGCGAGCGGGAAGACTTCCAGGAACTTGGCGACGACCGGGATCAGCGTGGCGAGGTGGATCGGAATCGCCGTCGCCTGGGCAAGCGTCTCGCCGCGAATCGTGAACAGGCTCGAGGAGGCATCGAGGCCTTCCTTGACGATCGGCGAGAAGGAGGAGCGCAGCAATGTCTGCTGCATCTCGTTGGCGATGCCCTCGAGCTTGTGGCGCACCACTTCGACGGTGATCGGATCGAGCCCGTTTGCTTTGGTCATGGCCTATTCCTTCTCCTCCCCAACGAAGTTGGGGAGGTGTCGCCTCAGCGGCTTGTAACCAAGCCGCTGAGGCGACGGAGCGGTCATGGGCATCTGTCGGTTTCTCATGACCCCTCCACCCCCTGCGGGGGCACCTCCCCTTCGCGGAATCCGGGAAGGGGAGGAGAATTCTGCTGCGTTAGAATCAGATTGCCGGCTCGGTCCACGACGCCGGACCAGCCCGGCTCGACCAGGGTCGTCGTGTCGGACTGCTGGACGATCGCCGGACCGGCGAAGGCGAATCCCTCCGGCAGCGCGTCGCGATCATACACTGGGGCGCTCACGACGCGCGAGCAGCCGGCCACCAGGATGTCGCGCCGGCCGATCTCCAACGGACCATCCGAGGGGGCAAACCGCATCTCGTCGAGACTCTCGCTGCCGCCAACGCGGTGCACCGTGCGGACACCCACGATCCGCGCCGGGCTTTCGACGCTGTGGCCGTAGATGCGGTCATGGGCCTCGAGGAAGTCGCGGTAGAGGCGGGCCGCCGGATCGGCATCGTCGAGCGCCAGCGGAATCTCGAGATTGTACGACTGGCCGATATAGCAGACGTCGGCGAAGTAGCTGACCGCGACGTCGGCCGGCCTCACCTTCTCCGCGGCGATCAGCTCGGCCGCCCGGCGATCGATCTCGCGCAACTTCTCAAGGAGCGCTGCCAGGTCCAACGTCGCGATTGGCGTGGCGAACTCGGCGGTGACCTCGTGCTCGATCGGCGCGGCGAGCAGGCCGGCGGCCGACAGGACGCCCGGAAGGCGCGGCACGACGATGCGACGGATGCCGAGCTCGCGCGCCAAGGCCGTCGCGTGGAGGCCGCCGGCGCCGCCCAGCGGGACCAGGGCATAGCTGCGCGGGTCGATGCCCTGGCGCACCGAAACCAGCCGGATGCCTTCGGCCATTTGCGCGTTCAGCACGCGATGGATGCCCAGCGCCGCCTCGGCCGTGGTCATGCCGAGCGGCTTGGCGACCTGGCGGTCGACCGCTTCCACGGCTTTTTGCGGCTCGAGCTTCAGCCGGCCGCCAGCAAAGAAGCCGGGATCGAGATAGCCCAGCACGACCGACGCGTCCGTCACCGTCGCGTCCTGGCCATCGCGGCCGTAGCAGGCGGGGCCCGGTTCCGAGCCGGCCGACTGGGGGCCGACGCGCAGGCCGCCCGACGCGTCGAGATGGGCGATGCTGCCGCCGCCGGAACCGATCGTGGTCACGTCGACCATGGCCACGCGCACGGCGTAGCCGCCGATGACGCCTTCGGACCGCAGCATCGGCTTGCGCCGGCTGACCAGAGCGATGTCGGCCGACGTGCCGCCGACGTCGATCGTGATCAGGTCGTCGGTCGAAGCCGACGCGCCCACGATCTGGCCGCCGATCACGCCGGCGGCCGGACCGGACAGGAACAGGCGCACCGGCCGCTGACGCGCGACCCGGGCGCTCGCAAGCCCGCCGCGCGACTGCATCACCTGCAACGGCGCCTCGATGCCCGCCTGCGCGAGGCCCTCTTCGAGGCGCGCCAGATAGGTATCGACCCGCGGCTTCAGATAGGCATCGAAGGCTGTGACGACCGTGCGTTCGTATTCGCGGAACGCCGGATCGACCTCGTGGGAGAGCGACAGCATGAGTTTGGGATGGCGTGCCCGGATGAGCTCCGCCGCGCGACGTTCATGGGCCGGATTGCGGAACGAGAACAGGAAGGAGATCGCGATCGCCTCGACGCCCTCTTTCACCAGCTCGTCGGCTATGTTGACGACGGCCGTCTCGTCGATCGGCATCAGGACCACGCCATTCGCGTCGATGCGCTCGGCAATCTCCCGGCGATAACGGCGTGGCGCCAGAAAGACCGGCGCTTCGGGCTCGAGGATGAGGCGGTAGACCTCAGTCCTCAATTGCCGTCCGATCTCCAGCACGTCACGAAACCCTGCGGTCGTGAGCAGGCCGATGCGGGCGCCCTTGCGCTCCAGCACGGCGTTGGTGGCGACGGTCGTGCCGTGCGCGAAGCGCCCGACCTCGGCCGCCCCCACGCCCCATCGCTCGCGGAGCTCGGCGATGGACTGGATGACGGCTGCACTGGGGTCGCCCCGGCTCGTCGGCACCTTGAGGACATGCATGCCGCCGCCCGACTCGCGGCACACGATATCGGTAAAAGTGCCACCGATATCGACGCCGATCTCGAAACGGCGCGGGCTCCCGGCCGATGTCATGCTTTGTCTTTCGCGGCGTTCAGGCGCTGGCGTCCCCTGCAAGACGCGTGGTCGTAGTGGTCGGGTTCAGCCAGCATCTTTTCCCTCGGAGTGTCGCTTCTGCCGGCCGAGCGTACCCGAACGTCTGTCTCATGCCAGCGCGACGACTGCCTGCCGCCCATCTGTTCCGCTTGCTGGCTCGACGTCGTCTTCGCGCAGGCGCAATGCTTGGGCCATCGGTTTGCCTCCGTCGATCGACGCCAGAGCGGCTTGAACATCCCACGTTCCAAGCTTATTTTCCTGCCGTTCCAACAGGATGTGCAGCAATGGATTTCCACCCGACAGCAACACCCACGCGCCTTGCTCTCTGGGAAATCCGTCTTCATGTCCGCTTCAATCACACTCTCCCACCTTGCCTGGTCGACGCCTGAGGGCAGACCTCTCTTTTCCAATCTCGATCTGAGTTTCGACGCCGGCCGAACCGGCCTCGTCGGGCGAAACGGCGTGGGCAAGACCACGCTTCTGAAACTCGTGGCCGGCGACCTGCAGCCTCAGTCCGGCACGGTCTCGGTGAACGGCACCGTGGGTGTCCTGCGCCAGGTCGTCCAGGCGGACCCGGCTGAAACCATCGCAGACCTGTTCGGCGTGAACGAAGCCCTGGCCCTGCTGCGCCGCGCGGAAAGCGGCGAAGCCGGCGTCGAGGAACTCGCCCTGGCCGACTGGACCCTGGAAGCGCGCATCGCCGCCGCCCTCGGCCGACTCAGGCTGGAGAGCTTCCCCGAAATCCCTCTGGCAAGGCTCTCCGGCGGGCAGCGCACGCGGGCCGGGCTCGCGGCCCTCCTTTTCGCGGACCCTGACTTCATCCTGCTCGACGAACCAACCAACGATCTCGACCGGGATGGCCGCCAGGCGGTCATCGAGCTTCTGGGCGCCTGGCGCAAAGGAGCGCTCGTCGTCAGCCATGACCGCGAGTTGCTCGAGACCATGGACGCCATCGTCGAGCTCACCTCGCTCGGCGCCACGCGCTACGGCGGCAACTGGAGCCACTATCGCGAGCGCAAGGCCATGGAGCTCGTGGCTGCACGGCACGATCTCGCCGACGCGGAGAAACGTGTGGCGGAAGCAGCCCAACGCGCCCAGGCGGCGGTCGAGCGCAAGGCGCGCAAGGACCGCACCGGCCAGGCGGGACGCGCGCGGGGCGACATCCCCCGGATTCAGTTGAACACGATGAAGGCTCGCAGCGAGAACACAAGTGGCGAGAACGCCCGCCTGGCCGAACGCCGGCGGGTGCAGGCCGCCCATGATGCGACGTCGGCCCGCAAGCGGATCGAAGTTCTTCAGCCTCTGTCCGTCGTCCTCGAACCGACGGGCCTGCCGACCCATAAGACGGTTCTCAGGATCGACTCGGCGAGCGCGGGGTTCGATCCGGCTCATCCGATCATCCACGAGCTGTCGCTGGTCGTCACCGGGCCGGAGCGCATTGCCGTCACCGGTCCGAACGGCTCCGGCAAGACGACGTTTCTGTCGCTCGTGAGCGGTGCGCTGGAGCCATGGACGGGAACGGTGCGGGTCATGACCGACTTCGCGCTGCTCGACCAGCGGGTCAGCCTGCTGGATCCGTCGTTGTCGATCCGCGACAATTTCCGGCGCATCAATCGCCAAGCCGACGAGAATACCTGCCGGGCCGCCCTTGCCCGCTTCATGTTCCGGGCCGATGCGGCGCTGCAGATCGTGGCCTGCCTGAGCGGCGGACAGTTGCTGCGGGCGGGCCTCGCCTGCGTGCTGGGCGGCGCCGCGCCGCCTGCCCTTCTGATCCTCGATGAGCCGACCAACCATCTGGACATCGATTCGATCGAAGCCGTCGAGGCCGGGTTGCGGGCGTATGACGGCGCCCTGCTGGTCGCGAGCCACGATGAAGCGTTTCTCGAGGCCATCGGGATATCGCGCCGGCTCGAACTATCGCCACGCGATAGCACGCGGTAACGACAACCCGCCGGCCGTGGCAAGATCGACCGCAAGGAACGGAGAAAGCACCCATGCCTCGCATGACCGGCGGCGACGCCATCGTCGATTCTCTGCTGCGCCACGGCATCGACACGATCTTCGGCCTGCCGGGCGTGCAGATGTACGGCTTGTTCGACGCCTTCGCGCGCAACGCCAACCGGCTTCGGGTGATCAACGCGCGGCACGAGCAGACCACGGCCTACATGGCGCTGGGCTATGCCCAGTCGACCGGCAAGCCGTCGGCTTTCACCGTGGTGCCGGGCCCCGGCGTGATGAACACCATGGGCGCGCTCACCACCGCGTGGGGCGTCAACGCGCCGGTGATGTGCATCACCGGTCAGGTGCCGAGCGCCATGATCGGCCGCGGGCGCGGCCAGCTGCACGAGATGCCGGATCAGCTCGCCACGCTGAAGACGCTGCTGAAGTTCGCCGAGCGCATCGAGCATCCCACGGAGGCGCCGCAGGTCATGGCGCGCGCCTTCCAGGCGATGACGTCCGGCCGCCCCGGCCCGGTCGCCGTCGAGATGCCGTGGGACATGTTTCCGGCCAGCGCCGAGGTGACGCCGCTGGAGCCGCTGGGCAAGCGCGCCAACCCGCTGCCCGATCCCGACAAGATCGCAGCGCTCGCCAAGCTGGTCGACGGCGCCAGG
>DASZJU010000077.1:0-40003 GCA_035947815.1 Reyranella sp. | reverse complement strand
GGCTGTCGCGTCTTCGCGCCAATCCCAGAAGAAGCGGATCTTGATGCGGCCCTGGTCGTCGGTGTGGATTTCCTCACCCGATGGAGCCAGGACAATGGCCGTATGCAATCCTTCCATGCGCGGCCGCGCGGTGGCCATCGGTTGCCGCCACGGCACCGTGTTGGGAAAGGCCGTGAAACTGTTCGAATAGGTGCTGGCGCTTTCGCCGCGCCGGGAGCCGCTGTCGTCCTCGGCGAAATGAGTGATTTCCCGGATAACATGGGGCGTTTCCGCGCCGGCCTTGTCGCGCAACTTGAACTTTCCGCCGGCGACGAGGCTCGCCATGTCACCGCCCGCGCCGACCAGGGAGACCGCCGCTTCGGCCGCTTCCATCCGCCACTTCGCGCGATCCTTCGCCTGCGAGGTCTCGCGGGTGAGCGCCGGCCAGTGGAACACCGCGCGGTTGGCCGTTCCGCCATGTTTGAGGATCGTATTCTGGTCAACCTTGAGGTTCTTGCTGGGCACGTCGTGGTCGTAGTCGCGCAGGCTGACCTTGCCGGGCGCAAAAGACTCGGTCTTGCGGAATTCGGTCAACTCTGCCGCTGTCGTGCCCGGGCCGAAATGAACCGCGGCCCCGGGAATGGTCGTGAAGCCGTTGTTGTCGTTGGTCACCACCAGCGTGTGGCCGTCGGCATCGTGCTCGAAGAAGTAGAACCATCCTTCTTCTTCCATCAGCCGGGTCACGAAATGCAACGATGTCTCGTTGTACTGCGCGGTCGCCTTGCGAGGCGTCGGCTGGGAATAAAGACGAAATGCTGACTTGGTCACGCCCGAGTCGTTGAAGATCGTCTTGAGAATATCCTCGGCCGTCTTGTTGAAGAACAGCCGGCAATCGCTGCGAATATTGGCTTGGGCGAGTTGCGGCACGAGGACCATGCGGTAGAGCGTATCCACCACGCCGCTTGTTTCGATGGGGCCGAACTCGGCGACGATGCCATGGAAATACCGCGTCGCCTTCTCGCCATGGTTGACGGCGAGGCAGGCGGGCTTGTTGAGCATGGCCCGCGCGTCGATCGTGCCGGTCGCAACCGCCTCGATGTCGAAGCGAAACAGTTCGCTGATCGTCTCGTGCGCCACCAACCGTATCGCGTCCAGCTCGTGCTCGGCGGTGCTGGTGAGCGACAGCAACGATTTCTTGTCACTGGGCATGAGGTGCCGCGCAGCGTTCGGTGTGATGCCCCAGAAGCCAAGTCACGATCGGTTCTCCCGCGGTCCGCAACGGTAACCCAGCTTGCGGGGCGTTTCCATGTCCGTTAGACGGCAATTTTGTCAGAAGGATGTATTTTGCTGGAATTATTCTATTTAAGGTAGAGTTTTGGTCTACGCGGGTACCATCTGCAGCTGCCGCAGGATCGGAACGCGCTGCTCGATGGCAGCGTGCACGACCGATCGCACGGTATCATGCTTTTCCGGCACGATGTCCGCGCTGAGCGCTTCTATCCAGGCCCCGGCATGGTCTTCGCGTTCGCCACGGAGGAGGCGGGCGGCGATGAACTGCACGAGCGGCGGCGCCCCGAGCCCGGTGCCGAGCCGCCCGGACGCCAGGCCGCCCGAAGTCTTGGCTTCGGCAATCGTCCGCACGCGCGCGCCGAACACGCGGTTGAGACGATCGGCGGAGTCGGGCTGCGCGCCGTGCGGTCGGGTCGCGATCTGGCATTGATGGGACCCCACCAGCATGCTCACCAGCTCCGCCGGGTTGCTTCGTCCCTGCTCGAGGGCCAGCAGATCCCCGATCGTCGTCGACCCGCGCATGGCGGCGGCCATCATCCTCTTCAAGGGCTCGCCGACCTCCGCCAGGCCGGCGGGCACCCGTATCTGCGTCTGCAGTTCGCCGGGACTGACGACCGGCACCACGGCCAGGCGCGCGATCGCCGCGTCGCGCTCGTCGTTGCGTAAGCGCCGCGCGCCGCGGACGAAGACGTCGTGGCGCAACTGGCGCGGCAGGCAGGTGTCCTTGATCAGTTCGCGCATGGTCGGATCCTTGTAGCGATCGACCAACGCGCGCTGCTCCGGCGTGAGCATCAGTTCGGGAAAATTCTCCAGCGGGCTGGCCGAGGCTACCCAGTCCAGCTTGGCCTGCGCCATCGCCGCCGCGACATCGGCATGGAAGGCCGGTGCCCAATGCGCACTCATATATTCGTGCGACAGGTATTCCCGCGACATGTCGGTGGTGGTGTCGATGAGGTCGCTGGCGAAGGAACTCTCGGTGAGATATTTGCCGCCGGCCGCCTTGATCTCGCGCGTCAGGGCCAGTCCCGCCTGGGCCTGCAGATCGCTGCGGCCGGCGGAGCGGATGCCGGCCTCGTAGATGAGTCGTTGCATGCCAATCGCGCCCTGCCAGGCCGGCAGGGCGTTGTAGCTCACATGCACCATGCCGCCGGGGCGGGTCTTGGTGGCCAGCAGCCGGACGATGCCCGCCCGCACGTCGTTGCTGACCCACGACCACATGCCGTGCAAGCTGACGAAATCCGCCGCTGGAATCGCCTCGGCCTCGGCGCTGCCAGCCAGCTGCGAGAGGTCCGCTTCCAGGAAGCGGATATTGTCGAGGCGCGCCGCCCGGGCGAGGCCCATGCCGATGGCGATATGAGCCGGGTTGTAGTCGATGGCGGTGACCTGCCATCCCGGATTCGACGCGGCGGTCAGAAGCGCGCCGATGCCGCAACCGCAGCCCAGCTCGAGATAGCAGGCGGCGTCGTCCGGCTCCGGCAGATCGACCGCGACGTTGCCGCTCAGGCAGGCAAGGGCCATGCGCGCCGGCGACTGCTGGACGTAGAAACCTTCGATATAGGCGATGTCGGCAACATAGCCGCTGGTCCACGACTGGCTCATGCGCGTCCTTCAACGATTTCCGCTTCGAAAAGCGCGTCGCTTGCGTCCGTTCGGCGGGGCGCGACCGCGGATGTCGGCAGCCAGGTGTTCCAGCCCAGGAGCGGTCCCGCCCCCGCCGCGCCGGGCTCGTCCGGGCGCGGCATGCCGAGCGGCGGGACGGCGTCGCGGGCCAGCACAGGATTGACGGCAAAGCCCACTTCGAACCCGACAAAGGCCCGTACCAGCGACACCAGTTCGCGCAACAGCGGTCTGTCCGGCAGGAGCCGCTCGAAATAAGGCAGGTCGAGCGGCCCGATCCTGAGCACGATGCGCGCCTGCTGGTCCCAGGCGCGGACACCGGCGGCCGCATCGAGACCGAGCTGGCCAAACGCACCAGGAGACACGCCGATCGGCAGGCGCGTCCGCTGCTCCCGCGGCAAAGCCATCCAGGCGCCCGCAAATTGCTCGACTTTGACCGGCCGCCCCAGCCAGTCGGAGGCCAACGCTTCCAGTCGATCCGCCGAACGCGGATGGGCCGAGAAGAAACCGGCGTAATGGCGCAACGACGCCGCGCCGGCACGCAGGCGTTCGGCAAGCCCCGGGGTCGCGTAGCCGGTCAAGGCCAGCAGGATCTCGGCCACGGGATCGGCACGCTGCCGGATTGGTGCCAGCGCTCCGGAATCGGCGGCGCGGTGAGGCCGGTATTTTGCGCCGGCAGCCGCGAAGGCCGCGATCATGCGATGCGAAATCAGATCGAGGAAATCCGTGAGCGAGAACGAACGTGTCCGCTGATCGGTCACGACCGCATCGGAATAGCGCCGCGGCAGCACGCCGACCGGCCCTGTCAGACCGATGAGGCCGACCGTCACACGCGGCGGAGTCGTGTCGGCGGCAGCCTGCACTTGAGTGACTTCCGCCCCAGGGTATGAAGATCCTGCGACACTTGTGAAACGTGCGGCGCCCGCCGGGTCGGCCCGGCGACGATGAAAAGTCAGGAGCCTCACCGCCGCATCAAAGGTAAAGCGCTGCGGCTCTGCCGCCAGCCGGGCCATGGGAGTGCCGCGGCGTCGATTGGAGGGGCGGGACTCGGTCACAGCAACACTTGGCGGCCAGCCCGCGCGGGCCAGCTGGCGGCGGCTTCGGTGCGCCCACGCAGGACCACCTGTGCGCGGACAAACGAATTCACGGTGGCATGCAAGGCCAGGAAGCGATCGAGCACCGACGCGAGCACGTACAACCCGCCCGTCGTCCAGACCTGCTCGTCGAAGGTCAAGGTTACATCGAGCCCGCGACAGAACCCGCCGGTGCGTGCGCCCGGACCGCGCAATCCCGGAATGCGTGCGGTGCCCGGCCGGGACGTGACACTCAGCAGGGCGCGGATCGCGGCGCGCGATTCGGAGGAGTCGCGGCAATCATAAAGGCGCAGCACCTCGCGCAAGGCGTCGGCCGCCGTCTCGCCGCCCACGACGCTCAGGTGTCCGAGCGAAAGATGCGAGATGAGGCGCCAGTATCCGCGTTCCTGCAAAGGCATGCGCAGCGTCGGTGTCGGCGCGGTCAGGCAAGTGAGGCCGGTGACGGCAGCGGCGCCTTCCACCAGCCGAAGCACCGGCCGTCCGCCGCCGAACGGCAGCGCAGCCGGCAGATCACGGTTGCAACACAGCGCGTCGATCGACAGGACGCCGCTGCTCTCGCGATCGGGATCGAAGCCGGCATCGTGTGGCAACAGGAAGACTTCGGTGCCGCGCATGCCGCCCGTGGTCTCGCGGCGGACGGTGCCGTAGAAGCCGCCCACTGACCCTTCCGCCGTCGCGCCGGCGTGGCTGCGCGTCAATCGATGGAACGGCTCCCAGGTCCGGAACTCCCCGCCCGGCAGGCTTTCGCGCACGCGTTCGACGGACCAGATCTCGAGACTTGCCGGGCGGCGCACGTCGGGCTCGATACGATACTCGATACGCGTGTGATCGAGCGGGATCGGCTCGCAACGTTGCTCGAAGAGATTGACGATGGGCGTGCAACCGAGGGCCAGGCTGCTCGCCTGGACGGACCGTTCGAGATCCGGCATCGCACGGTCCAGGTAGACGAAGATGTCCATGCGGTTGCCGGCCGAGACGAGCGTCTTGGCATCGAGCCGGCAGAAATCGATGAACAGGAATTTCTCGCGCGCGGAGAAATACTCGCTGAGCAGGCGAAAGCCGGAGAACGAGCGGGCCGGCCAGGGGAAAAGCGCCTCTTCGGGCGCAAAACCGACCGCCTGCAGCGCGTCCGGCGGCAGGATCACCGGGCGGGCGTCTGCCTGGTCGTCGGCAAGGGCGACCGAGATGGTATGGGCCAGCAACAGCTCCAGCAGTGCCGAGCCCCGTTCGCCGCCGAGAAAAAAGCGCAGCCGGTCCAGGCCAAGCTGGGTGAACGTCATGGCGGGATTGGCGCAACGCAAGCTGATGCGCAGGCAGGAAACCGCGCCCGCGGCTGCCGGATTCGAAGGCGCCGGCAGCGGCATGCCCGAAAGCCGGACCGTGTCGATCTCCACCGGCCAGAGCGTCAAGGGATAGGCCGTGCGGAACAGGCACGTCTCGCCACCGACCGGTTCCGTTTCGACCGCGAGGCCGGCGGGCAGATGGGCAGGGCCCGGCATTCCCGGGTCGGCCGCAAACCGGGTGATCGCCACCGAGGGCATGGGGGCGAGATAGTGCGGGTAGAGCACCGCGAGCAGGCCATCGGTGAGCTCGGGGAACTCGTCATCGAGCCGGTGCTGCACGCGGGCGCCGAGAAAGGCGACGCCCTCGAGCAAGCGGCCGACATGCGGGTCGTCGACGGTATCCTTTGTCAGCCGCAGGCGGCCGGCGATTTTGGGATGGCGTTCGGCGAATTCGCCGGCCAGCCCGCGCAATGCTTCGAGTTCGCGGTTGAAATAGGCGAGCAGGGAGTCGGACACCGGCTAGGCTTCCTTTTCGAGGATCGTCACGTTCTTGGTGACGAGATCGACGACGGTGTCGAAGGCGATCGGCTCGGGCGCGGGCTCCGCCCGGAGCAGCGCGTCGACCCGCAGCCTGAGCGTGCCGCTCACCTTGTCGGTGGCCTCGATCAGCGTGACCTTGAGGCTGGCGATGCGCGGTTCGAAGCGGCCGATGCAGGCCTCGATGAGCAGACGCAGCTCCTCGCGGCGGCGCGGATCGTTGAAGGCACCGGAGGCGAAATCGGGCAGGCCAAAACCGATCAGGGAGCGCTCGAGCTCCGCCAGATGCGGATCCCAGGAGCGCCATCGCCGGCGGGTGTTCAGCAATTCCTCGAGGTCGCTGCAGATGCTGCCCCGCAGCGCATCCATCGCGGCCGCCGCGGAGAGCGGACGATCCGACTGTTCCGAGGGGTCGGCATCCACGAGCCGATCGAGCAGCGGAAGCTGGGCCCGCCCGGCCCGCGTGAGGCCCGTGCTCTCCGGCGCGGCGCGGCTTCGGCTGTCGCTCATGCCGCTACCTGGAAATTGATCTTATCCATCTCGGCCCAGGTCAGGGTCTCCTCGCCGACCAGGATCGTCACGGCGCCGAGACCGCGCGTCGGCCCGCCTTCGCCGGCTTGGCACCAGTCGGTGGCGCGGCCCAGCCGCAAGGCATCCGTCAGCCCCGCAGCCGCGCTCGCCATCGGCGGATAGATCATGGGCAGGTAGACGTCGCCGTCGGGGCCATCGGCGACCTCCATCGACGCCCGACGCCAATAAAGGTCGCGCGGCCGCTTCATGGGATGAAATTCGATCAGCGCCACCCGCTGCGGCGGGATCCAGAAATACTTGCCCGTCGTGGTGATGACCTCGAAGCACGACGCCAGCAGGTCGTCGCCGTCGCGCATATCGTCGAATGTCCCGCCGCGCACGGTGCCACCGGGGTGACCTCGCGCCTCCTCCGCCTGGGCGGCGAGCTTGCCGGCTTCGTGCGTATCGCCGCCGCGCAGCGCCACCACGGCGGCCAACGACAGGCGTTGGGCGGCGGTGGGCTCGCCGAGGAATTCCGGCAGCCGCCCCTCGCTGAACAATTGCCGCCTGGCCGTCTCGCCGCGCAGCAGTTGGCGGAACTCCGCCACCACGAGGGCCGCCGTCGGGTCGAGGTCGGCGCAGGCATCGAGAACGACATCGGCACGTTCGATGTTGCCGGCGAAAACCAGCAGCTCGGCCAGAAGAACCCGCGCGCCGATATCGGTTGGCGTCTTGCGCACCGCGGCATTGGCCGCCGTCAGCGCGTCGGCCAGATTGCCTTCGCGGAACAGACGGCCCGCCTCGCCGGGGCTTGGGGACGAAGGTGACATCGATCCTCCTCTGTCAACCGCCGGGTGCCGCGAGTTCGGTAACGACGTGGAAGGCGGCGGCAACGTCGTCGAGCTGGTAGTGCGGCCGCAGGTGAATGGTGCAGCCGAACGAGCCCGGCTTCCCGGGCCGCTCGCGGACCTGCACATTGCCCTCGACCAGGGGGAAACGCGCCCGCGACTCGCTCGTGCTGTTGATGTTGGTATTGACGTAGTCCTGGAGCCATCGATTGAGCTGTCGCTCGATCTCGTCGGCGGTGCGGAAGGATCCCACCATGTCCCGGCCCATCACCTTGAGGAGGTGGGCGAAACGGGCGGCGCACAGCATCGAGTTGAGCTGCGCGGAGAGCCGGGCATTGGCCTCGGCCGCGGCGGCAGAGGCGCCCGAATAGCTTGCCGGCGCCTGCATGCTGCGCGAAGCGCCGAACACCATGTCCGGTCCAAACGGCAGCGCGCCGACCGGCATCATGCCGACCTCGACCAGCGCGTGTTCCTGGCGATGGCTGAACTGGTATTCGACGGCGCGGCGCGGCCAGACATGGGGCGGTCCGCTGGCGAAAGGCTCGGCGGCAAGGTTGGTGATGAGCCCGCCGCCGACCCGATCGATCTCCACGCCGCGCACATCGGCCGGCCAGTTGTTTTCGGCGAACGCGCGGACAGCGCAGGCGGCGAATGCGTAGGCCGCGCTCATCCAGACGCGGCTGCCTGCGTCGGGGGCATGTTCGCAATAGCGAAAGCCGTCGACGCGACTGGGATCATCCGCCCAGGGATGGCGCGCCAGCAGACGCGGCAGGGTGACCGCCACGAAGCGCATGTCGGCACGGCCGGCGAGGCCGCGCCAGCGCACGTGCTCGACGCCGCGCAGCGGCGCGGTGATGTCCCGCACGCCTTCAAGGTCGGAGAATTCGTCGACTTCGAGAGCCCGCGGATCGAGCGACAGCACGACCGGCATGAAGGCGGCCGCGGCGACGGCGGAGAGTTGCACCAGGGCACCCACATCGTCGGTCGTCGCCCCCGGCGCCGCGCGATGTCGGACGGCACGGTCGATGACCATCAGCCCATAGGGCTCGCCGCCCGGCATGCCGAACTCGTCCTCGTAGATCCGCCGGAAGGTCACGCTCTGGTCGAATTCGAGCGCCCGCTCGAGGTCCCGGCACAGCTCGACCCAGGCGATCGGCAGCAATCGCACCTTGATGCGGCGGCCCGGCTCGATGCCCGAGATCAGCCAGGCAAGGCCCCGCCAGCGTCCCTCGAGGTTGAGGAATCGCGGGGCGTGCAGCACGGCGTCGAGTTGCTCGCTCATGGCCGCATCGATATCGGCGATGTCGCGGTCAAGTGCCGCCCGCAACGCGCCGGCGGCGAGGAGACCGGCAAGGGCCTCGCCGAACCACGCCTGCAGCGCGCTCGCGGCATCGAGGCCGCCGTGCAGGAACGCCGCCAATTCGGCGGCCGTGCCGGGGTGCCGCTCGCCGAAGAACCGGCCGGCCAGGACCGACTCCCGCAGGGACCCCCCCGGTTCGGCGGCCGTCGCGCTCTGTTCGACTGCCGTCGCGGAGGCGCCTGCTATCGTCACTTCGTTACCCATGGTGTCGCCGGTCCCGCCTTGGGACGGCGGCGGGTGCAAGCCAAGTGGTCCGCGCGGTCAGGCCATCTGAGGTATGCTCGCCACCATCCGCAGACTTGTGGTCAGCTCCTCCATCTGCAGCCAGGGCCGCAGATAGGCAACGGCGTTGTAGGAGCCCGGCTTGCCTGGAATTTCCTTCACTTCGACCTTCGCTTCGCGCAACGGGAAGCGGGCCTTCATGTCCTGCCCGGCGTCGACGTTGGGATTGACGTAGTTCTGGATCCAGCGATTGAGCCAGGTTTCGACGTTGCTGGCTTCCATGAAGCTGCCGATCTTGTCGCGCGCCATCACCTTCAGGTAGTGGGCGAAACGGCTGGTGGCCATGATGTAGGGAAGCCGCGCCGAAATGGCGGCGTTGGCGGTGGCTTCGGGGCGATCGTACTTCTTCGGCTTCTGCACCGTCTGGCCGCCGAAGAACACCGCATAGTCCGTGTTCTTGTAGTGACAAAGCGGCAGGAAGCCCTGATTCGACAGTTCGAACTCGCGCCGATCGGTGATGCCGATCTCGGTCGGGCATTTCGTGTCGATGTCGCCGTCGTCCGACGTGAAGATATGGGTCGGCAGGTTCTCCACCTTGCCGCCGCCCTCGGCGCCGCGGATGGCCGTGCAAAAGCCGTTGCGGGCAAAGGCATCGGTCAGCCGCGCTCCCATCACGTAGGCCGCGTTGGACCAGCAATACGACTCGTGGTCCATCGCCTGCGCCTTGCCGCGGCGGTCCATCGGCGCTTCTTCGTATTCGAACTCGTCGATCGGCTTGGTCGCCTTGCCGTAGGGCAGGCGGGCGATGACGCGCGGCATGACGAGGTTGACGAAGCGTGCGTCCTCGCTGTCGCGGAAGCTGCGCCATTTCGTGAACTCGACCGTATCGAAGATCTTGGCGAGGTCGCGCGGCTTGGACAATTCCGTCCACGAGTCGAAGCCGAACATGCCGGCCGCCGCCGCGGTGATGAAGGGCGCGAACGCGCCGGCGGAGATATTGGACATCAGTCGCAATGTCTCGAGGTCGTCCGGATGGTTTGTCCATTCGTAGTCGCCGATCAACGCGCCGTAGGGCTCGCCGCCGGGCGTGCCGAACTCGTTTTCATATATCTTCTTGAAGAGCTGGCTCTGGTCGAACTCGATGGCCCGGCTCAGGTCACGACCGAGGTCGCGCTTGCTGATGTTCAAGACGCGGAGCTTGAGCGAGGTGCCGGTCTCGGAATTCTGCACCAGGTAATGCAGCCCCCGCCAACTGCCTTCCAGCTTGAGGAATTTGGCGTCGTGCATGATGGCATTGAGTTGCGACGACATCTTGGCGTCGATCGCCGCGACCGCCTTGTCGAAGGTGCGCGTAAGATTGCGGTCGAACGTGACCGTGCCGGCCAGAGCCTGCTCGACAAGGTTCTTGACGAGATCCTGGGCGCGATCGGGCTGCGTCTGCTTCGTGTTGGTGATGATCTGTTCAAGCAGACCAGGCGCCGCTGCCTCGGTCGACGGTGCGGCACCTGGCTGGCGGACGCTCTCAGCCATCTGTTAGCCCTCCGTCTTTTTGCTGCTGAGTTCGCCTGACAGCGACTTGAGGTCGTCCTGCGAACGCAGCACTTGCTCGAGCAATGTTTCAAGTTCCTGGGAGCGGTCGGCCTTGCTCATCAGATCGCGCAGCTTCTCGCGGGTCTCCAGCAGGGCGGCGAGGGCCGGAACCTGGGCGACGACACGCGCCGGATCGAAGTCGTCCATCGAGCTGAATTTGAGGTCGACGGCCATCTGGGTGCCATCGTCGGCAAGCTTGTTGTCGACCTTCAGCTTCAGACCGGGCGCCATATTGGCCATCACGTCGTTGAAGTTGTCGCGGTCGATTTGCGTGAATTTGCGGTCCGCCAGGGGTTTTAGCGGCGCCGTGGGGTCACCCGAAAAATCGCCCATGATGCCGACCACGAAGGGCAGCTCGCGTTCGATCTGGGCACCTTCGGTCTCGACGTCGTAGGTGATGTGCACCCGGGGCTTGCGCACACGATTCAGCTTATCGTGGATACTGGAGCTCATCGCACAGACCCTCCTTCAAGTAGAATACTCTGGACGGCAGGGGCAGTCCATGGGCCGGCCCCGCAACCCGCGGCTGCAAGGTCGCCTGGTTATCCAATCCGCGCCAAGTAAGGGCCGGCGCGCCGACGGCACCATGCACCACGTTGGCGTCCGCCAGCGTGGTTAAAAGCACATTCCCGTCGTGTTTGACACTGCAACAAGACGGCGTGAATTGTATCATAGTGGATCAGTCCGCGGGTGGCTTTACAATGATTCCGGAACTTGAGACAGCCGACCTCGAGGCGATCCTGGCACCGCTTGCCGGCGAGCAGCCGACCGGGGTCGATCTTCGAGAAGACTACGCGCCCAACTCGATCTACTTTCGCCTTCGTGACGCCCGCGCCGGGGCGCGCGACGCCGAGCGGCAGGCCGAGACCGAAGGCGGCGACGAGGGCCTGCCGGCGCTTTGGCGCCCGGTTGCCGCGCTGGCGATCAGCGCCTTGAAGTCGAATTCCAAGGATCTCGAGGTCGCGACCTGGCTGACCGAAGCGCTGGTCCGCATTGCCGGGCTGCGCGGCCTGATGGCGGGTGCCTCGGTCATCGGCGGGCTCGTCGAACGGTACTGGGACGGCGTGTTCCCGATGCCCGACGAGCACGGCATGGAGACGCGGGTTGCCGCCGTGGCCGGGCTCTCCGGCCAAGGCGCCGACGGCACGTTGATGCAGCCCTTGCGGAAATCCATCGTGTTCCGCCGGCCGGACGGTTCGCCGTTCAGTCTTTGGCAGTACCAGGCAGCGCTCGAACTGTCCGGCATTTCCGATCCTGCCCGACGCGCCCAGCGGATCGACGCGGGCGTCGTACCGTTCGAAGACGTCGAGAAGGAAGCGCGCCTGGCGGGCGCCCCCCACTGGTCGGCGCAACGCGACTCGCTCGTCCAGGTCATTGCCGCCTGGAAGGGAATGGAGAGCGCGCTCGACGAAAAGGCGGGCCAGGCAAGCCCCTCGGGCAATCGGGTGCGGGAGGTGCTGGAACTCATGTTGGAAATCAGCAAGCGGTTTGCGCCGCAAAGCGCGCCGGACACGGCGACCGGCGGCGACGGGTCTGCCGCCGGCGACGCATCGGCGGTCACGGCGCCAACAGGCACCGTGACCGGGCGCGAGCAGGCGTTGCGCCGGCTCGCCGAGGTCGCCGAGTGGTTCAAACGCAACGAGCCCAACTCGCCCATCGGATTCACCTTGGACGAGGCGGCGCGGCGGGCGCGGCTGGCGTGGCCGGACCTCGTCGCCGAGCTCGTCTCCGACGAGACCGCGCGTCAAACATTGCTGACGAGCGCTGGCATGAAACGACCCGTCGCCGAGCAGTAAGTTCACGCCAGCCGCCGATGGTGTCAGGCGCAACGACATCAGACGCGACTTGCCCCGGCCTTTGTGCAGCCGAAGCAAAAACGATCGTCGCCTACTCCGTCTTCAGTGCCAGAAGATTATAGGTGACAACGTCGCCCTTCTTGATCTGGCCCGACTTGTCGAGCGGCGTGGGCGTAACCATGATCTTGGTGTAGTTCAGCGAGAGGCTTTCGACCGGAGCGTCGCCGCCTGAACTTTGCGAATAGCTGCTGACGCCGCAATCCGTAAGTTCATAGGTCAGGAAACACTCGACCTTGTTCTTGGTCGTCGAGGTCATCTTGATCTGGACCTTCGTATCGAAAGCCCCGGCCAGGGAATCCTGGTAGAGCTTGGGGGACGAGGCGTCCAGATATTTGCTGACGACGATCTCGCTGATGCTGGGCGAGGAACTCTCGCGCGTCGCACCGCCAGCACCGCTGCTGACCGCTCGAGAAACACCGAACTGAAATGAGTTCAACTCGATCCAGCTCTTGTAACCATCAGTCGTCACGTCGCCATTGACGTCGCCGAACTTCATGTAGATTGCCACAGTCGACCTCCATGATCAGAGCGCAAAGGAACTAACAACACTTTACGGTTTGTTAATGGCAAAGAATAACAACCCATCCGATTTGATGCCGGCATGCACGCTGCGGATCGTCTCGCCGTCGGCCAGGCGCGCGAGCACCTCGCCGGACAGCTCGGGCAGCAGCGTGCGCGTCAGGATGTTCTCGACGTTGCGCGCCCCTGAGCTGCTTTCGGTGCAGCGTGCGGCGATCATCTCGACCAGGTCCGGCGCCCAGTCGAACGTCGCGCGATAGCTCTCGAGCACGCGCCCGCGGATCCGTTCGAGCTGCATCACCACGATCTGGCGAATAATTGCATCGGGAAGGGGAAAATACGGCACCAGCGTTACGCGACCGAGAAAGGCCGGCTTGAAATATTTCGCCAGCTCCGGCCGCAGTGCTTCGGCGAGGCCCGCGGCATCCGGCGCCGTCTCGGGATCGGCGAACAGCTTGGTGATCAGATCGGTGCCGGCATTGCTCGTCATGATGATGACGGTGTTCTTGAAATCGATGTCACGGCCTTCGCCGTCCTTCATGTTGCCTTTGTCGAACACCGAGAAGAACACGTCCTGCACACCGGGATGGGCCTTTTCCATCTCGTCCAGCAGCACCACACTGTAGGGCCGCCGCCGCACGGCCTCGGTCAGGACGCCGCCTTCGCCATAGCCGACATAGCCCGGCGGGCTGCCCATCAGCAGGCTGACTTTGTGCTCCTCCTTGAACTCCGACATGTTGATCGTCGTCACGTTCTGCTCGCCGCCATAGAGTATCTGGGCGAGGCTGAGGGCTGTTTCGGTCTTGCCGACGCCTGACGTTCCCACCAGCAGGAAGACGCCGATCGGCCGGCGTGGATCGGTCAAGCCCGCGCGGCTGGTGCGGATGGCCTGCGCGACGGCATCCAGGGCATGGCTTTGGCCGATGACGCGGCGCTCCATGGCCTCGCGGAGATTGAGCACGGTCTTGATCTCGTCGGATTGCATCCGGCGGGCGGGAATGCCGGTCCATCCCTCGACGATTTCGGCGATCGCCTGACCGTCGACCACGGGGAAGATAAGCGGCTGTTCGCCCTGCAGCGCGCGCAGGCGCATTGAAAGTTCCGACAGCTTGGCGCGATCGGCCTGGCCGTCGTTGCTCACGGCGCCGCTTCCAGCGCCGTCCCCCGCGCTGCCCTTGGCGAGCAGGGCGGCCTCGATGCTGCCACGCACCGCATCGATCTCCGTCACGATGGCGCGTTCGGCCTCCCAGCGTTTCTGCAGGCTGGCCAACTCGTCGCTGGTGCGCTGGCGCTCGGCGGTCAGCTCGTCGCGCCGCGCCGCATGGTCGGCGCCCGAGGACATCTCGCGTTCGACGATCCTCAGCTCGGTGTCGATCAGGCCGATGCGGCGCTGGCGATCGTCGATCGGCGCCGGGATGGCATTCTGGCTCATCGCCACGCGGGCGCAGGCGGTATCGATCAGGCTGACGGCCTTGTCCGGCAACTGGCGGGCGGGAATATAGCGGGCCGACAGGCGCACGGCTTCGCTCACCGCTTCGTCGAGGATACGCACCTTGTGATGCAGTTCGAGGATGGAGACGAGGCCGCGAATCATGGCGGTCGCCACTTTTTCGCTCGGCTCCTCGACCTTGACCGTCTGGAAGCGACGGGTGAGAGCCGCATCCTTCTCGAAGTACTTCTTGTATTCGGCCCATGTGGTCGCGGCGATCGTGCGCAGCTCGCCACGGGCCAGGGCCGGCTTCAGCAAATTGGCCGCATCGTTCTGTCCCGCCGCGCCGCCGGCGCCGATCAGCGTGTGGGCCTCATCGATGAACAGGATGATCGGCTTGGGGCTGGCCTTGGTCTCCTCGATCACCGATTTGAGACGGTTCTCGAATTCTCCCTTCACGCCCGCGCCGGCCTGCAGCAGGCCGAGATCGAGCGTGCGCAATGTCACGTCACGCAAGGCCGGCGGCACGTCGCCCGCGGCGATGCGCAACGCCAGGCCCTCGACGACGGCGGTCTTGCCGACGCCCGCCTCGCCGGTGAGGATCGGATTGTTCTGTCGACGACGCGTCAGGATGTCGACCATCTGCCGGATCTCGAAGTCACGGCCGAGGATCGGGTCGATCTTGCCAGCCTTGGCCTGCGCCGTCAGGTCGATCGTGAACTGGTCGAGGGCCGCGGAGCCGCCCGGCCGAGCTTCGCCCGTCCCGGTGCCGGCCGCTTCGGAGCCGACCGCCTGGCTTGTCGCCTGCGCCGCCTCCGCGGTGTTCGCGCAGATCGCAAGATAGTCGGTCTTCAGTGTGTCGGGCGGAAGCTGCGCCAGATGGCCCGAGATCTCGCGCGCGTGCCGCGCCAGCATTTCGTCGGCGATCAACGCCCACAGCAGATGGCCCGAGCGCACGCGGCTTGCACCCTGCTCAACGGAGGCCAGCAACCAGGCCTGCTTGACCATCTCGACGATATCGGGCGAGAGCGCAGGCGCGCGCGCGTTGCCGGTCTTCATCCGGTCGAGCGACCGGTTGAGGTCCGCCAGCAAGCGGGCCGGCTCGACGTCCCACTTGCGCAGGATCGCAGCGAAGTCCGTATCGGTACGATCGAGCAAGCCGATCAGCAGGTGTTCGATCTCGACATTGTAGTGGGTGCGCAGAGCCGTAACGCCAGCCGCTGCTTCAAGGGCGCGGCGGCAGACGTCGTTCAGACGTCCGATCAGTGGTTTCAGCTCAATTGCGCGCACCTGTTCCTCGTTTCCTCCAAGGACATCTTTCCCGGCGGACGGGCGGCGCACCGACTATCGTGCACCGTCCCTCCATTGGACAAGAGAATACTCACGTGTCGACGCCGGTCAGTGGGTTTCGTCACCTTAGAACGCTTGCAATCGGTGTACACGGAGCGGGGCTAGGTAACCGGTAGTGCCTTTATGGGTGTTTGTACCTAGGGTAGCTTGAGGCCGCGGTCGGACGGCCCAATCTTGACGCTTTATGAAATGACAACATAAGGTAGAGTCGCCGACGGCGTAACCTCGATGTCCGAGGACAGTGTATGGCGGTCGGTACCAAGGCAGACGCCAAGCCGGAGGAACTCCGCGGCACGCTCCCGGCGGGAACGCGGCTGCGTAACTATGAGCTGATTTCCGTGCTGGGTCACGGCGGCTTCGGCATCACCTACTACGCACGAGACACGACGCTCGGCCGTGAAGTCGCCGTAAAGGAATATCTGCCGACGTCTTTGGCGCTGCGCGAGAACGGCGCGACGGTCGTGCCCCGATCGACCCAGCTTGCCGAAGATTTCATCTGGGGTCGCGAGCGCTTTCTCGAAGAGGCTCGCATTCTGGCGACGCTCGAGGGCGTTCCATCGATCGTCCGCGTCTACGACTACCTCGAGGCCAACGGAACGGCGTACATGGTGATGGGGTTGGCGCGTGGCGAGACCCTCGATCAGCGCCTGAAGCGCGACAAGCAGTTGGCGCCCGCGGTCGTCGAGCGCATGCTCGAGCGGCTGCTCGGTGGACTTGAGGAAGTTCACAAGGCGGGCTTCCTGCATCGCGACGTCAAACCGGCCAACATCATTCTCGATGCCAAGGACAACCCGACGCTGATCGACTTTGGCGCATCGCGGGCGGCCATGGCAGATCGCACGGCGGCGATGACGGCGATCTTCACGCCGCGTTATGCCGCCGCCGAACAGCTCACATCGGACAAGCAAGGACCGTGGACGGATATCTACAGTATCTCGGCAACGCTTTATCACTCGATCACAGGGCGGCCCCCGCCCAGTTCTTTGGAACGCGCGCTGAACGATACCTACGAACCTTTGGCCGGTCTTTCGCTGGCGGGCTATTCGGCCGGCACGCTGCAAGGGATAGATGCCGGCTTGGCCTTGCGGGCAAAAGACCGCCCGCAGTCGATTGCCGTCTGGCGTGACGTTCTATCTTCGACGGATGCAGCGGACGGCGACGCGACCGTCGTCAGGCGCGTGAAGCCCAGTCCTGCGCCCAAGACGCCCGGCCCTGCACCGAAGACGCCCGGCCCTGCGCCGAAGACGGCAGCCCCTCGGACGCCGCCGTCGGTCCCCAGCGAACCGTCGCGGCTAGCAGTGGCTGTCGGATCTGCCGGCACGTCGCTGGTTTCGGCGCTCGGGTTCGCCATTGCCGGCAAGAACCGCGTCAAGCTGTATGCCGGGGTGATGGCGGCGATCCTTGTCTTGGCCGTGGGCGGGTATTTGGTGTTCGCGACAAAGCCCGCCCCTTCGCCGGCGCCGTTTGGTCGAGACGAGGCAGCCAAAGCGCAGGCGGAGCGGCAGCGGGCCGACGAGCAAGCGGCCAAGCAAAAAGCCGACGCCGAGGCCCGACAGAAGGCCGCCGCCGAAGCCCAGCAGAAGGCCGCCGCCGAGGCCCAGCAGAAGGCCGCCGCCGAGGCCCAGCAGAAGGCCGCCGCCGAGGCCCAGCAGAAAGCCGCCGCCGAGGCCCAGCAGAAAGCCGCCGCCGAGGCACAGCAGAAAGCCGCCGCCGAGGCACAGCAGAAAGCCGCCGCCGAGGCACAGCAGAAAGCCGCCGCCGAGGCCCAGCAGAAGGCCGCCGCCGAGGCCCAGCAGAAGGCCGCCGCCGAGGCCCAGCAGAAGGCCGCCACCGAGGCCCAGCAGAAGGCCGCCGCCGAGGCCCAGCAGAAGGCCGCCGCCGAGGCTGCAGCTCAAAAGGCAGCGGAGGCCAAGGCCGCTGCCGAAGCCCAACAGAAGGCTGCTGCCGAGGCCGCAGCTCAAAAGGCAGCGGAGGCCAAAGCCGCCGCCGAAGCCCAGCAGAAGGCTGCCGCCGAGGCACAGCAGAAAGTCGCGGCCGATGCCGCAGCTCAAAAGGCAGCGGAGGCCGCCGAAACCGCGCTGCACCTTTCGGTCGTCGACCGCCAGCGGATTCAAGTGGCGTTAACATCGCTCGGCTTCGACACGCATGGCGCTGACGGTGTTTTTGGCCCGCGGTCGCGCGAAATGATCACGGACTGGCAGCGCGCCCGCAATCAGCCGGCAACGGGCTTCCTGATCGCCGCACAACAACAGGCATTGCTCAGCGACGCCGCTCCGGCTCTTGCAAAGTACGATGACGAGCAGAAGAAAGCCGAGGAAGCCCGGCGCAAGGAAGAGGCGGCAGCAAGGGCGCGAGCCGCAGCGTCACCCTCTCCGGCCGCTCCCAATCCACCAAGCTATCCAAGGAATGCGAGCGGCGGTGTCTC
Organism: Reyranella sp.; assembly: GCA_035947815.1. Taxonomy (GTDB): domain Bacteria; phylum Pseudomonadota; class Alphaproteobacteria; order Reyranellales; family Reyranellaceae; genus Reyranella. The sequence goes on along the minus strand of DASZJU010000077.1, from coordinate 22,094 downwards.
GTGCCAGGATTCGTCGGGGCGGCGCATCGAATTTCCCGGGGCCAGCTTCTGCCCTTATGGCCTGACGCCTGCGCGTTGAGTTTGCCAAGAATCTATGGGATTGTTTTTGAGCGCGTGAATCGGTTGGGAGCCTGTCGACTTGCGGCGAAAAGAACCTGGCTGCCAACAAAACTCCGAGTCGGGCGAGAGACCACAGGCTTCGTCATTGGCGCTTGGCAGACTTATCCAGTCCCTCAAGTCGCTGACGAGAATTCTCGCACTTCTGGTTGTAGCGGGCACCTTCAGGGCAGCCTTCGCCCAGGACTCGTGGAATTTTGCCAATGAAATACCCTGCGCCACCGCACCGGTTTATGGCGTGCCCTTCACCCAGTGCTGGGCATCGAATGTGCGGACGTTTCGGGTGGGCAACGTGCAGAGCTGGCGGCTCACCTACACCGATTCGAAAAGCGAAGTTGCCATCGGCCTCTACCGGCTCGTCGAGGCACATGGTGTCGGCGGGATGAGCGCCGTTGCGGGCTCGACGGCCATCGATTGGCTGCGAACCGCGGATGCGCTCAAGAACGTCACCGCCGGCGGAAGCGGCTGGACCTTGAACGGCAGTCAGGCGGGCGATCACTACGTGGCGTTCCAGAAGGCCCAGCGACAGTGCATCGCGTTCGTACGCAATGGGCCCGCGGTCAATGGACAGATCAACTGGATCCTGGGCGCCGCATTCTGCCGCGAATCGGCTTCGCCCATACCCAGCAGCGAGTTGCAGTTCATCGCCGATGCCGTCCAAGTGAGGGAATAGGCGCCTCGGGAGGATCAGCCGAGGCGCCGGATCCTCGAAAGACGGCTGTCGCGCCGTCGGAACGACTGCTTAGTCGATGACGATCTCGACGCGACGGTTCTGCGGCTCGCGCACGCCGTCGGCGGTCTGGACCAGCAGGCCAGCCTCGCCGCGGCCGATGACCGTGATGGCGGCAGCCGGCACGCCGTCGCGGACCAGCGCATCCTTGACCGCATTCGCACGACGCAGCGACAGCGCCATGTTGTAGGACTCAGGCCCCGACGTATCGGTGTGGCCGGTCGCCCTGATGCGGGCGCTGCCCTTGCTCTTGAATGCCGTCGACGCCTGCCGCACCACGTTCAGCGACGCCTCCGAGAGCCGTGAGCTGTCCCAGTCGAAGAACACCATGAAGGATGGCGGGGCGCTGGAGGGCGGCGGCGGCGGCGGCGCCGAGGCGACCGGGGGGGCGAACTTGTATTGGCCGTACACCATCGCGACGATGTTGGAATTATTGACCCCCACGTTCACGCCGTTGATGACGACGTTCGCGTTTGTCGTGCCCACGTAGCGGCCTTCGAGGGCGACACGCCACTGGCTGTCGATGTTGTAACCCACGCCGAGGATGCCTTCGTAGGCGAACAGCGTGTTGCCCAGGAAGGCGTTGCTGTCGACGAAGGCGATGCCCGCGCCCGCGCCGATATAGGGCGTGATCGTCGAAGCCGGGATGAAATCATAGAGCGCCTTGCCCATGACCTGCAGCTGATGGGCGCTGCCGCTGAAATTCGATTGCGCCACGGTGTTGGCGAGGTTGGCGGTGAAGGGTATGAAGCCAAAGCCGACTTCGAGTTCGACACGCGGACCGACGAAGTCATAGCCTGCCACGACGTCGGCCAGCATACCCGTCGTGCCGGAAAACGTTCCGCCGATGGTCGTCGTGCTGTTGAGGTACCACGCCCCGCCGACGCCCGCTCCGATATAGAAGCCCGGCAGCGGTGCAAATTCCTGCGTGTGGCCTATCGAAGGCAACAACGCCAGAGCTCCCGCGACGCACAAAGCCTTTCTCATCTGCGTACCTCCTCAGCCCAAGCCCCGCTTGCCATTTTACACGGTGCAAGAGGAATTGGCTCCAGGTGTTCGCCCTCGCATTGCGACGCCAGTTCCAGTGTGACCAGAAAGCAACATGTCGCGGCCGCAGGGATCGACGCCTACCCCTCCTGAGCGCGACGCCGTATTGCGGACCAATATGAGGAATAAGCTACAAGCGATGGAGGGTCGCGATGCCCCTGCAATCACAGCTCTTCCAAGGCGATGCGAAGCTCGAGGCCTGCCTGATCCAGGATTCGGCGCATGTCACGACGGGCGCCGTCGGAGACCATGTCGCGAAAATCCAGTTCGCCCTCGGCGTCCTGGGAGATCTCCGCATCGCCGAGAAAGAACTGTCGGCGCAGACCTACGGGCCGTCGACGGCGGCCGCTGTCTTGGCCTTCAAGACGCAGCGCAACATCATCAACCGCAGTTACCAGACCACGGCGGACGACATCGTCGGCAAGATGACGATCGCGGCGCTGGATCGCGAGATGTTCGACGAGGAGAATCAAGCAAGCCCATGCGAGTTCTGTTTGATGAATGCGCGAGGCGGCGACATCGAGCCTTCCGGTCTAGCATCCACTCAACCGGGCCGCGCCAGCCTGAATTTCGCGATCACCGCACAGCCCGTCGCGCAAACGCCTACGGCGCGGGATGCGGCCCTGCAGGCCGTGCCGCTCGCGCTGTTCTGGGCAACACTCGGCGCAATATCCGAGCTCGATACGCTCCTCGTGCTCAAATTCGTCGCCGACCTGCAGAAGAATCCGAAGCTCCCCTTTCCGTCGGTCTTCGACATCGTCAATACGCATTTCCATCTGGACCGCGATCCGCGGCGTCTCCGGCAGAACCTGTCGAGGCTGCGTCAGGTATTCGGCCTCATTCAGACGACACTCAATCAGGCCTCGAAATTTTTCCAGAATGGGCCGCTCTCGAGCAAGTCGCCCTTCGCCGACGCGCCGATGGGGGGCTTTCAGTTTCCCCACACGCAATTCAACCACATCACCTTCCGTCCGGGATTCCTCAACTGCGGCCCCAATACGCGGGCGGCGATGGTCGTCCATGAGTGCGCTCACTTCGTCGGCGGTCTCAATGTGATCACTCACTTCGCCATGGAGTTTCCCGTTCCCCAGGGCGCGCCGCAGGGCAAGGGATCCACGCGAAACTACCAAAACCTGCTGGTCGGCGAGGCCCTGCGCAATGCGTCGAGCTACGCGGCCTATGCGATCCATGCCGCGACGCTGCAGGATTCGCGCTTCGGCGCTCGCAACACTGCTCTGTGAGACCGCATTGTAAAGCGCCGGCCACAGGCACTGATCGGCCGCTACCGCCGCTTGACCGTGATCCCTGCAGCCTCGCGGTCCCATGTCCGATCACTGATGCCCCGTTCGCGTAACTTGTACTTCTGAATCTTGCCGTTTTCCGTCGCCGGAAGGGTGTCGACGAACTCGAGGAAGCGCGGAACGGCGAAATACGGCATCCGCGCCTCGCAGAAGCGGACCACGGCCACCTCGTCGAGCGCGCTGCCAGGCTGGCGCACGATAGCCGCCATGACTTCGTCCTCCGCCAGTTCCGAGCGTACGGGATAGGCGGCGGCGGTCGCAATGTCCGGATGGCTGAGCAGGACCTGCTCGACCTCGAAGGAAGAGATGTTCTCGCCACGCCGGCGGATCGCGTCCTTGAGGCGGTCGACGAACTTGAAATAGCCGTCGGATTCGCGAATGACGCGGTCGCCGGTGTGGAACCACAGGTTCCGCCAAGCCTCGACTGTCTTCTCGGGTGTGCCGAAATAACCCGTCGCGAAGGCAAAGGGCGCCTCAGCGCGGAGCACCAGCTCGCCCGGCGCGCCGTCCGGCACTTCGATGTCCTCGGCGTCCACCACGCGCGCGGCAAAACCCTCGAAGAGGCGGCCCATCGTGCCGGGTTTCTGGTCGGCGATTGGCGCGCCGATCACGAAATTGGTCTCGGTCGAGCCATAGCCGTCGAGCAGAGCGATGCCGGTCCGCCCGGCGAACTCGGCATGAAAGTGACCGGGCACGCCGGGCGCGAGCGCGATGCGCGTGCGGTGCGCCCGCTCCTCCGGCCGCGCCTCGCGCGACAGCAGGATCGGCACCATCGCGCCCAGCAGGTACGTCACCGTGGCGCGCCGCGCCGCGAGCGTCGTCCAGAAGGCCGAGGCGGAGAACCGGCTCTCGAAAACGGCGGTCGCGCCGGCAATGAGCGCCTGAAAGAAAGTGTTGAGGGCGTTGGTATGGAAGAGCGGCAGGGTCGTGCAGAGGATGTCGTCGGCGCCGATCCCCAGGAGATGGCTCGTATTGACGCCCCACCAGAAAAACTGCGCCTGCGGGCAGCACACGCCCTTCGACGGTCCGGTGGTGCCCGAGGTGTAGAGGATCGCCAGCGTGTCACCAGGCCGCGTCGGCGCAGCGGGAACGGCTTCGGCCAGCGGCGGCAGAATCCGCGCAACTGCCGGTATCGGCACCTCATCGCTTGGCCGATCGATGAGCCAGATCGCCTCCAGCGGCAGGGCGGCGAGATCGACATGCTCGAGTGCGCCCAACAGGGCGGCTTCGATCACGAGGAGCCGGGCGCCGGAATTCTCGAGGATGTGACGGAGCTGCAGTCCCCGCGAGGCGGTGTTGATCGGCACCAGGCTGGCCCCCAGCCAGGCACAGCCGAGGAATACCTCGATGAACTCCGGCCGGTTCTCGCACATGAGCGCAATGCGGTCGCCCTGGCGCATGCCGGCTGCGTGCAGCCTGCCGGCGGCGCGCGCGGCAAGCCCGGGCGCTTCGCCGAAGCTCCAGCTCTTTTCGCCCGTCTGCACCAGCGGCTTGGCGCCATATTTCCGCGCCTGGGCCTCGAGCATGGTCGCTAGGCAGCGCTCGCTGGCTGCGAAGATACGGCCGGCATCGAGCGGCTCACGCGCCGTCATCGCAGCACCGGCGGCCGCACGAGGCCAAAACCGCGCAGCAACGTCGCGAAGGCAGCAAGTCTCTCCAGGCGATGGCTCTCGAGATCGATCTTGTCGTAATCGAGAAAGCCGCGTCCGGTCTTCATGCCGATATGCCCTTCGCGCATGTTGCGCTCGATGATCTCCGGTGCAGCGTAGCGTTCATTGTCGAGCGCCTTGGTCAGATAGCGGCTGGCGTAGTAGAGGATGTCGCCACCGCCCCAGTCGATGAATTCGAGCAGGCCCAGCACGGCGAAGCGCAGGCCGAAGCCGTATTTGACGGCCTTGTCGATGTCCTCAGCGGAGGCCACGCCCTCTTCGACCATGCGGGCGGCCTCGTTCATGGCGAGCGCCTGAATGCGGGGCACGATATATCCCGGCCGCGCCGCGCAGAGCACGGTGACCTTGCCGATTCCCTCGAGCAACGAACGCAGCGCCTGGACCACCTCCGGCCGCGTCGCGCTGCCGGGCGACAGCTCGACCAAAGGCATGAGATAGGGCGGATTGAGCCAATGCGCGTTCATGAAGCGCTCGCGATGCTCGATTGCGCCGGCGAGATCGTCGACCAGGATGGTCGAGGTCGTCGAGGCGATGACCGGCTCTGGCCCGGCAAGCCGGGAAACCAGGGCGAGCGCCGCGCGTTTGTGCTCCAAAACCTCTGGTACACCTTCGAAGATGAAGGCAGCGCTGGGCAGGACGGCGCCCGCCTCGGCCTCGGGCACGAGGCGCACACGCCCGGCGATCGCCGCCGCATCGGTCACGGCGAAAAAGCCGAAGTGTGCCAGCGTGGCCAGCGTGCCGGTGATCTCGCTACGCGCCTCCTCGGCGAGACGGACGAACTGATCGGCCTCACGCGGCTTGAGATCGATCAGCGCAACATCGTGGCCGGCGTAGGCGAAGACGACGGCAAGGCCGCGGCCCATGCGACCGGCGCCGATCAGGGCAATGGATGCACTCATCGGAACCCTTCCCGCAACAGCGCCTGCAGGCCCGCACGATCGAGACCGGCGAGGCCAAGGCTTGCCAGCGTGCGGCCGGTCTTGGCGAAGTCTTCGCCGCAGATGGCGCCGCCGATCGCCAGGAACGCCTCGACGAGCGGCGTTCCGACGCCTGCAAGGCGCGCCACGGAGGCGAGGAAAGACAGGCCCATGCGCGTGTCTTCCAGCATGTAGCGGTGCTGGCCGAGAACGATGCGCTCGCGCCAGTCACCGGATTTCGTGAGCTTGTCGTGCGAGCCGCGACCGTACATCCATTCTGGACCGACGGCGGCATAGTGGTCGGCGAGCGGGAAATGCGGGGCCCCATATCCCAGCGCCTCGCGGAGGCGCACGCGCTCGCGGTCGAGCGCATCGGTCACGCGGCGGATGGCGGGCTGCGTTCCTTCGTTGTGGATGTCCCACTTGTCGAAATGCTCGAGCGGTCCGGCATTCATGACGATGAGAGGTGGATGGATGATCGGCCCGGCATTCATTAGTGCGCCCGAGAGCACATCGCCGCAGGGCTCGATCGCTCCGGGGAAAGCGCGGCCGATGACGTCGAGTGCATGATCCGCGCGCGCAAGCGGGAAGACGCCGGTCGGCAACCGCTTGCCGCGGGCGGAGACCTGCACCTCGTGGAGCCCCTGCTTGCGTGCCAGCCAAGGCAAGGTACCGGTCTCCGCGAAGGCAAGGCGCGAGTGGTTGCCGGATTGCCAAACCAGCTTGGCAAGGAGGAAGGAGCCGAAGGTCCCCGGCGGCAGGAACACGACCTGCCCGTCGGCGAGATGAGGTGCCAGGAGACCGGCGATATCGACCTGCGCAAAGGCCGGCGTCGGACATACGACCAGCTCGGCTCCGCCAATCGCCGCGCCCATATCGGTCGTCACGAGATCGAGGGTGGCGTTGTGCCGGCCGCGAAAATCCTTGAGCCCGACGGTGCTGGCCGCCGCGCGATGCGCGGCCACAGCTCCAACATCGCGCCGCCACATCCGCACTCGATGACCGGCAAGCGCCAGGTCTGCCGCCGCCGCGAAGGACCCGTTGCCGCCGCCCAATACAGCAATTCTCACGAAAGCCCTCTCCCGTCTTGCCTTGGCATCGGTCAGACCTTGCCGTGCATGTCGAGATTGCGTTGCAGGAGCGTCAGATTCTGCAGCAGTTCCGATTGCGCCTCGACACTGAGATCGCCGAGGATCGACACCACCCACTCCTCGTGCCGCCGCGCCATGCGCAGAAAACTCTCGCGCCCCTTGCGCGTCAGCCGCACGATCACGCTGCGACGATCGCGCGGGTCGTCCTGGCGCATCACCATTCCACCGGCCATGAGTTTGTCGACAAGCCCGGTGATGGCGCCGTTCGACACGATCAGGCGGCGCGACAAATCGGACATGGTGAGGCCATCGGGAAAGCGCTCGAGCTGCGCCAGGACGTCGAAGCGCGACAGGGAGGTCTTGAACTCCTTGCGCAGACGCTGGCTGAGGAGGCTCTCCATCTTGACGGAGCAACCGAGCAGCCGGAGCCAGACCCTGATCTCCAGATGCCCCTTCTGCGTCGCCGCCCGCGCCTCCTCGACAAGCGCCGCCGCGCCGTTGGAACGGCCACGCCCTTTCGAGGAGGAAGCCGATTTCGTGATGGACTCGCTCATGCTAAAAATTCCGTTCAGATGACGAGGGTGCCAACGCTGGCGCCGCCGCAGACATAGAGAACCTGGCCGGTGACGAATGCCGATTCGCGGCCGGCGAAGAAAAGAACGGCGCTGGCGACGTCCTCGGGACGGCCGAGCCGGCGCATCGGAATGGCCGCGGCCAGTGCCGCTTCCCGCTCGCTGCCGGCAGGAACGATCTCGTGGAACATGTGCGTGCCTTGAATGGGGCCAGGTGCCACCATGTTGACGGTGATGCCGAAGGGGGCGAGCTCCAGCGCCCAGGTGCGGCCCATGCCGATGATCCCCGCCTTGGTCGCGGAATAGGCGGTGCGCCCCGTGGCGCCCAGCGCCGCGCGCGAGGAGATCAGCACGACGCGGCCGAAGCGCTCCTGTTTCATCTGCGGCAGTGCCGCTGCGACCAGCAGCAGCGCGGCGCCGAGATGGAGCTGCGCCAATGCTGCGATGTCGCCGGCCGTCGCCGCCTCGATGGGATTGGGCCGGATGACGCCGGCGTTGTGGACGATGTGGGTGACGCGATGTTCGCGCGCGATCTCGGCGGCCGCCGCCGCGGTGGCCTTGGCATCGAAGAGATCGATCTCGCGGAAGTCGAGGCGCGGATGCGCCCAGTCGGGCTTGTCGAGCGCCAGCGAAATCACGCGATAGCCGCGTTCGAGCATCGCCTTGGCGATGGCCGCACCGATACCGCCGCTCGCACCGGTGACGATCGCGGTATTGTCGTCGTTCACGCCCGGCTCTCCGTTCGCGGCACCAGGGCAAGCACGCGCAGCGGACTGCCCGACCCCCGGCGGATCTTGAGCGGCGCGGCCAGGATCACCGAACCGGTCGGCGGCAGCAGATCAAGATTGGCGAGACACTGCAGCCCGTAACGGCCTTTGCCGTGCATATAGTAATGCGCGGGGTAAGGCGGGTTGAAATGAAAGGCTTGGCCCGCGTCGGTGCCGATGGTTTCGGTGCCGAAGCCGTGCAGGTCGCGCTCCTCGACCAGGAAACGCACGACCTCGGGGCAAGGACCCGGCGTATGCTGGCCGTCCTCACGCATATTGACGTAGTCACGGCCGCCGCGTTTGGACCAGTCGGTGCGCAGCAGCACCCAGCTGCGCGGAAGAATGCGGCCGTGCCGCTCTTCCCAGGCCGTCACGTCGGCGACGGTCAGCTCGTAATCCGGGTTGGCAGCGGACTGGACCGAGATGTCGATCACCGCGGCGGGCGCGATGAAATTCTCAGCCGGGATCGTATCGACCGACCCATTGGGCAGATCCTTGCCGGAGATCCAGTGGACGGGCGCGTCGAAATGCGTGCCGGTATGCTCGCCCATCGAGATGTTGTTCCAGTACCAGGCGGGGCCGCGTTCGTCGTAGCGCGAGACCTCCTCCATGCGGAAAGGTGCGCACTGCCCGAGCTCCGGCGGCATGACGATGGTGGGAAACTCCGGGGTGAGCGTGTGGGTGAGATCGATGACCTCGATATCGCCGGCGGCAATGGCGCCCGCGAAAGCGATCAGATCGGGAGTGCCCATTTCGCTTGTGCTCCTGCTCATGAGCCGAGTTCGCGCTCGAGTGCCTTGGGGTTGACGGCCAGCCGCGCCCGGATGTCTTCGGCGACGTCGCCGACGAAGAGATCCTCGAGACCCTGCTGCAGAGCGCGCACCACCTCCCTGGCGAGGGCGGCGGGCGCTACCTTGGGCGGTTGCACCGCCTGGTACCATTCGGTCTCAAGCGGGCCGAAGAAGACGTTCAGGACCTTGACGCCGCCTTGCCGCAGCTCCGCGCGGAGGGACAGCGACGCCGACAGGCAGGCTGCCTCGGTCGCGGAAAAGGCGCCGTAGGCCGGCCAGTTCGCCAGCGCATAAACCGACAGCAGGTTGACGAAAGCGGCGGCGGAATTGACGCCGTCGGCGCCGCGCGCGCGCAGCACGGGGCCGAAGGCCTGCGCCAGCCGCGTCAGGCCGAAGTAGCGGATCTCGAGTTCCTCGCGGGCGATGGTGAGGCCTTTGCGGTCGATAATGCCGCCGGTGCGGACATGCTCGGCGGTATTGATGAGGATATCGACGCGGGCCGCGAATTCGCCGGCGCACTCGTCGACTGAAGTGGTGTCGGTGAGATCGAGGGGGACGATCTCGACGCGTTCGATCCTTCGGAGCTTCTCCTCGCCGGGAAACGGCTTCCACGGGTCGGCGACGCCGACGAAGATCACGCTCGCGCCCGCCTCCGACAAGGCTCCGGCGAGCGCCTGTGCCACCGCCGTGCGTCCATCAGTGATCAGCACGCGACGATATTTGGGATCGCAGGTGAGCTCCCGCCACTGCGGATCGTCCGCCATGTTCGGGGTGTCGGCGGCGGGAAGCGCCATGGCGATCGCCTGGCCGGACTTGTCGAGTTTCAACTGAAGTCGGGTCCTTTCCCCCTCGCGCAAGTCGCCGTGCAGATGGGCGACGATCGACGGACCGGCGTCGAGCGCCACGGTGCCGATGCGCCACGGCATCCGCTCGCGGAAATAGACGTCGGTCGATATGCGGATGGTCGTCTCGGCCAACAGCGTGCCGCCGTTGGCGACGTCCCGGTAGGGCAGCCGCGGCGAGAGACATCGCGGGCAAGCATCGCGCGGCGGATAGACCACCATCGCACAGTCGCCGCAGACCTGGAGCTGGAACCGGCCCTCGGCGGCGGCCGCGGTCAGTCCCAGAGCGGTGCGGCTGCGCGTTCCCTGCGGCAGCAGCGGCACCGGCGTTTTCTTGAGCGGGTTCTTGCGCTTGGGCCGGCTCAGCGGTTCGGTCATGCGCGGCCTCCCGAAAGCAGCGCGGCGCCGCTGGCAAGCCCGCGATCGTAGGTGACCATGCCGAAACCGGAGACAAGGCCGACCTTGGCATCCGGCACTTCAGCGCCCAGGACGTTGCCCGTGAGCTGGCGCAGCGCTTCGACCAGGCCGAGAAAGCCACCGGCGGCCCCCGCCTGCCCGACCGACAGCTGGCCGCCCGACGTATTGTGCGGGAAGCTGCCATCGGCGGTCAGCGTGTGCGAGCGGATGAATTCGGGGCTCTCGCCCTTGGCGCAAAAACCGAGATCCTCGATCTGCATCATGCAGATCACGGGATAATCGTCATAGGTCTCGACAAAGTCGACATCCTCGGCCGTGACGCCCGCCATTGCGTAGAGTTCCGACACATCCATGGCCCAACCGCCGCGATACTGGATGGGATCCTCCGGGAAGGCATTGTGGCGCTCGACGGTGGCGAGCAGGCGCGCCACGGGTAGTCCCAGCGAGTGCGCAGCATCCTCGCGGCAGACGAGAAAGGCCTCGGCCCCCGCGCACGGCATGACGCAGTCGAAGAGATGGATCGGATCGGAAATGGCGCGCGCCGACAGGTATTCATCGAGCGTCAACGGCTTCTTCATCAGGGCGTGCGGGAAACGCAGTGCATTGGCGCGTTGCGCCACGCAGATCTTGCCGAAATCCTCGCGCGTCGCTCCGTAGTGCCGCATGTAGTTGCGGGTGATCAGCGCGAAGCTCGCATTGGGGCCGCCGGAACCGTAGGGATAGACGGCGTCCTGGGCGAAGCGCGAGAAGGTCGAAAGCATGCGACGGAAGGAATCGACCTGGTTGGTGTCTCCGGCGACGCAAAGCACGAACTCCGCATCGCCGCATTGCACGGCACGCGCCGCGCGGCGCAAGGCGACGACACCGCTGGCGCCGCCCAGCGGCACGTGATCGAGCCAGCGTGGGCTGAGGCCTAGATGCTGGGTGAGGCCGATCGCCGTGTCGGGACCGACCGTGAAGCTCGAGAGCGACAGCCCATCGATATCGGCGCTTCGCAGCCCCGTGCGCTGGATCACCTCGCGCACCGCGCGCCCGACCCACCAATGCGCCGCGTTGGTCGAATAGCGCCGATAGGGAATGGTGACGGGCGCGCCGACAACGACGCCGCGATAGGGCTCTCTCCGGGCCTGTGTCCTGGTGCTTGCCATGCCGACCTGGCTCACAGGAAGAGCTGGATGCTGCCGAGGGCGGCATCGCAATTGACCAGGTCGACCCGCTTCAAACGGATTTTTAGCGCGCCGTCGATCATGGCCAGATGATGCGTCGCCCAGGCCGCGTAAAGCGTCTGCTCTTCGGCCCGGCTCTCGACATAGTGCATGGGCGTCCACGTCACGTAATGCCGTTCCTCGTCGTTGCGCTCGTCGACCTGCGGCATCTGCAGCACGTGATGGCAGCGGCTCTTGGGACTCTGGCTATAGGTCGACTTGCCCTTGAGCCGCTCGATGCGAATCTTCAGGAGGAGCTTGTCCTCGTACATCAGCGACGTGGTCAGGCGCGGATCGGTCTGGCCCTGCTCGACGGGCATCCAATAGTGGCCGTCCTCGGCGAAGAGGTCGAGCCAGTCCTCCAGGCGCTGCTGGTCGAGCAGACGCGCCTCGTGAAGGACGAAATCGATCAGCTGCCGATCGCTGGGCGGAGTGGTCATCACCGTCAAAGACCCATGGTCATGAATTTCAACCAGGCGCGGAACTGATTGCGCATTTGCCATTCCGATGTGCCGTCGGTCGCGACATTGCGCTGCTCCGGCTCGTCGCGCGCGTAGAGGCGCTGCACATTGACCCATTCGTTGCCGTTGCTGGCCAAACCCGCCTGGGCGCGCTCGTAGATCTCGAGATCGTCATGACCCACGACGGACGTCGGCGCATTGATCAGGCGGTTGTACGTCACCGTGCGCTCCAGGAGCATGTCCGGCGCACCGACCAGCCGGAACGTCCAGGATTCGACCAGCGTGCGGTTAGCGGCGACCGGCTTGAAGAGGCGCAGAAGCTGGATCGGCCCCTTGAGCATGACGTTGGGGAAATAGACGGTGTTGTGGCGGTTCTCGTCGAGGATTGCCTTGGCGCGCGCCTCGCCGTAGGCAGCCTTCATCTGCTCGAAATAGCCCGGCACGGCGGAGTAGTCGGAATGGATGGAGTGCGACACGCCGGTGTGGCCGTGGCCGTTGTCCCAGACGCGGATGCCCATGCTCTGGAAGAATTCGTACGAACTCATGAAGGGGGCGTAGATCTCGACCGCCATCGGCTTCTGGGCGCCGGCTGGCGCCGATTGCCATACGTCGATCGCGGTGCCGGCCGAGGATTGATGCGCGATCATCGGATGGCAGGTATCGGTCTGGTTCTCGACCAGCATTTTCCAGTTGCAGTCGTGCATGTAGCGCAGCACGCCGCCCGCCACTTCCAATTTTCCGACGGGCGAGCGGTCGATCATGTTGTCGAGGCTCGACAGCGCCTCGCCGAAGAATTCATCGAAGCCCGGTCCGCCGTCGTTGAGCTTGCTGAAGACGAAGCCGCGATAATTGTGCACGTGGCGCACCGGCGTCATGCCGCGCGCGGCAAGGCCTTCTGCAAAGCCGGTGCCGTCATATCCCGTCTTCAGGGGAACGCCGGCAAGGCTGCCATCGAGGCGGAAGGTCCAGGCGTGATAGGGGCAGCGGAAGAACCGGCCGGTGTTGCCGCAGGTCTCGCCGGTGAGCCGCGTCCCTTTGTGAGGACAGCGATTGTAAAGGACCTTAACGCTATCCTCGGTGTGGCGGACCATGATGACGGGTTGCGTGCCGATCGTCGTGGCGTAGTAGTCGCCGATCTTCGGCACCTGGCTCTCGTGACCGACATAGATCCAGGTGTTGGCGAAAAGATGCTCCATCTCGAGCTCGAACAGCTCCTGGTCGAGATAGAGATCGCGATGGATTTCGGTCTCCCGCACGAGCGCGGAGATGGCCTGCCGGTTGCCGCGATACTTGCCGATCATGCGCCTTTCCCCCTCACAGGAAGCTCTCCACGGTCCTGACGGTGTCGGCGAGCGCGCGACCTTCGGCGTCTGCATGGCAACGAAGAACCAGGTCTCGACCGGCGCCGTGGGAAGATATTTAAGTGGTGAAGCTTTTTCCTGTCAATCGCTGCCTCGCCCACCGACGTGTTTTGCAGCACATAGGGGCATATCCGCGCAAGCGGGCCTTGACTCCCGCTTTCGAAGAACTTTAGGATTGAAACATCTCAGGCCGGCCGCGAGCATGATTTGCGCCGCGTCGATCACGGGGGACGGGCTCTTCATGCGGCTCCTCTGGCAAGGCTACGGCCGCTCAAGGACCGGCGGCCGGCGGAAGCGCCGACAGGAACCGGTCCACCACGGCCGCAAAGGCGTGCGGCATCTGATCGGGAAGCGGCACCATGCCGTCCTCGATCTCGACGAGCCTGCTGCCGGAAATAGCGGAAGCGACGGTCGCCGCGTGCGGATGGGCATGCGGATCGGCGGTGGGCGCGATCACCAGCGTGGGGCAGCGCAGCAGGGGCAACCGCCGCTCCATCTCGTAGCGACCAACGACGCGATGGCCTTCCGCGGCGCGCGGCCCGGCCTTCAAGGCATCGACCATGAAGCGCTCGAGGAGGTCGCCGCGGCCTTGCGGATAGTAGGGTTGCCGCTTGGCCCACAGCTCCAGAAGATGCTTGCCGTCGGGATGTGCCTCCGCCTCGTCGATCGTGTGACCGGCGGGCCGCGCCCGCCTCGCGGCATCGACGTAAGGAGAAGCCGAGAGGACGAGCGCGGCGACGCGGTCAGGACGCGACGCCGCCATCTCGATCGCGATGGCAGCGCCCGTGTGATGGCCCAGGACAATGGCGCTGCGGTGGCCGAGGACTGCCAGCACCTCGTGGGCGGCGGCCGCCCAGGCCTCGATGGAATCAAGGCCGGCCGGCAGTGGCTGGGAATCGCCGAACCCGACGGTGTCCATGGCGATGGCGCGATATTTGCCGCCGAGCAGCGGCAACACCTCGCGAAATTCGTCCCAGGAGCGCGGCGTCTGATGCAATAAAAGGATCGGGCGCCCGGCGCCGCAGGCAGCGACATGCACCAGGCCGGAGCTGATGGAGACGAAGGACCGTTCGATCATCGGTGTCATCACAGGTAGGGCTGTTAAGCAGGAGAAGGCAATGAAGAATAGCATCGTGGCGGCGGCCATCGCCGCCTCTCTCTGGGCCGGCACGGCGCATGCCCAGATCACCGTCGGATTCGTGACCTCGCAGAGCGGGCCGGGATCCTCGATCGGCGTTCTCTATGATCGCGGCATGAAGGCTGCGGTGGAGTATGCGAGCAGCGTCGGGGGCGAGAAGATCAAGCTGATACAGCTCGACGACGGCTCGGACCCGTCGGCGGCGACGCGCAACGCGCGCAAGCTCGTCGAGGAAAACAAGGTCGATCTGCTGATCGGCACCGCAACCGCCGCCTCGACCAGCGCCATGGTCGCGGTCGCCAACGAGCTCAAGGTGCCGCTGATCGCTATCTCGCCCATCACGGTGGCGGCCAATGAGTCCGGCGACCGCTGGGCGATCGTCATGCCGCAGCCGCCAAGCCTGATGGTCAAGGTGGTGGTCGACCGGATGAAGCGCGACGGCGTCAAGCAGTTCGCCTTTATCGGCTTTTCCGACGCCTGGGGCGACCTGGTCTACAACGGCGCGCAGAAGCCCGCCGAGGCGGATGGTCTAAAAATCCTGACCAACGAGCGCTACGCCCGGACCGACACGTCGGTGACAGGCCAGGTCCTGAAGATGATGGCGACCAAGCCCGACGCCGTGCTGCTCGGCGGCGCGGCGACCCAGGGCGCGCTACCGCCGCTGACACTGGCCGACCGCGGCTACAAGGGCCCGCTGTACGGCACGCCGGCGCTGCTCAACGCCGACTTCATCCGCGTCGGCGGCAAGGCGGTCGAGGGTGTGCAGGTCTCGGGCGGGCCGGTGATCGTGGCCGAGCAGCTTCCCGACTCGCATTTCAGCAAGAAGGTCTCGATGGAGTTCCGCGCCGCCTATCAGAAAGCGAACGGCATGGCGACGACCGACGGCTTCTCGGCCTACTCCTTCGACGCCTGGCTGGTGTTCCTCGACGCCGCCAAGCGGGCGATGGCCACAGCCAAGCCCGGCACGCCGGAGTATCGCGTCGCGCTCAAGAACGCGATCTTCAGCACCAAGGACCTGGTGGGCACGCACGCCATCTACAACTTCACGCCCAGCGACAGCTACGGCGTCGACGAGCGCAGCCTGGTGCTGGTGCGCCTGGTGAATGGCCAGTGGAAGTACGAACCCTAAGACTGAGGAATAGGGCCGACGCAATGAACGGTGAGATCGCGGCGATCCTGGCGATGGACGGCATCGCCAGCGGGGCCATCTATGTCCTGATCGGCCTGGGTTTGGTCCTGATCTTTGCGGTGACCCGTGTCATCTTCGTGCCCTTCGGCGACATTGCCGCCTTCACCGCACTCACGCTCGCCTCGCTGGAGACGGGCGGTCTTCCCGGGACGGTCGGCCTGGTGGCCGTGCTCGCCGTGCTGGCCACGATCATCGAGGGCACCGCGCTGGCGAGAGCCGGCGCGCTGCATAGGCTACCGCGCGTCCTGGTCTTTTATCTCGTCCTGCCGCTCCTGCCGGTCGCGGCGGTGTGGTTCGCGGCGGGGACGACCTTGTCGATGCCGCTCAGGATCGGACTGTCGCTGGCGCTGGTTCTGCCAATCGCGCCGCTGCTCGATCGCATCGTGTTCCGGCCGATCGCCGACGCCTCGGTCCTGCTGCTGCTCACGGTGGCAGTGGCGCTGCATTTCGCGCTGTCCGGCCTCGGCCTGATGTTCTTCGGCCCGGAAGGCGTGCGCACCAAGCCGTTGACCGACGCCGTGTTCGACGTCGCCGGCCTCATCGTCAGCGCCCAGACGCTGCTCATCCTGGCCGCATCGGCCGTGTTCTGCGGCCTGCTGTTCCTCTATTTCGAGTTCACGATCCAGGGCAAGGCGCTGCGCGCCACTGCGGTCAACCGCGTCGGCGCGCGCCTGGTCGGCATTCGGCCGGCCTCGACCGGCACGATCGCCTACCTGCTCGCATCCCTGCTCGCCGGCATCTCGGGTGTACTGATCGCGCCGGTGACGACGATCTTCTACGACTCGGGCTTCCTGATCGGCCTGAAGGCCTTCGTCGGCGCCATCATCGGCGCCATGGCGAGCTATCCGGTGACGGCGCTGGGCGCGATGCTAGTCGGTCTCCTGGAGAGCTTCACCTCGTTCTGGCTCAGCGCCTACAAGGAGGTGCTGGTCTTCGGCCTGCTCATCCCCGTCCTGCTGTGGCGGTCGTTGAGCTTCGCTGGCGCCGAGGAGGAAGAAGCCGAGGAATGACGCTCCGTCAGTTTCGCCTCGTCTCGGTGGGTGCAGTCCTGCTGCTTGCCCTCGCCCCGGCGCTGCTCAGCCCGTTCAGCATCACGCTGCTCAACTTCATCGGCATCTATGCGCTCGCCGTGCTTGGCCTTATCCTGCTGTCGGGCATCGGTGGCATGCTGTCGTTTGGCCAGGCCGCGTTCGTCGGCATCGCCGCCTATGCCACCGCCTGGCTCACCATGAAGGCGGGCTATTCGCCCTGGATCGGGCTGGCCGTGGGGCTCGTGCTCACCGGCCTGGTCGCTGCCATCCTGGGCGCGGTGACGCTGCGGCTGGGCGGACACTTCCTGTCGCTCAGCACGATCGCCTGGGGCCTCGCGACATACTTCCTGTTCGGCAACCTGCCCATGCTCGGGCAGTACAGCGGCATCAGCGGAATTCCCCCGATCTCGATCGCCGGCTATGCGCTCTCGAGCAGCGACAGCATCTACTACCTGATCTGGGCCTTCCTGATCGTGAGCATCGTGCTGTCGGCGAACCTGCTCGATTCGCGTGAAGGGCGCGCGGTGCGCGCGCTGCGCGGCGGCCAGATCATGACGGAGAGCCTGGGCATCGATCCGTTTCGCATCAAGCTCATCACCTTCGTCATCGCGGCACTGTTGTCTGCGCTGTCCGGCTGGCTCTACGCCCACATGAGCCGCTTCGTCAGCCCCGCGCCCTTCGACGTCAATATAGGCATCCTCTATCTCCTGATGGCGATGGTGGGCGGCATGGCTCACCTCTCGGGCGCGATCGTGGGGGCGGCCGTCGTCACCCTGCTCAAGAACAGCATCCAGGACTGGCTGCCGGTGATCGCGCCGGGCGCCTCGGGTCAGCTCGAGATCATCGTTTTTTCAGTGCTGTTCATCCTGCTGCTACAGCGGGCGCGTGCCGGCATCGTACCCTTCGCGCTGCGCTGGCTGCCGCGCCTGCAGCCTACCCCGCCGGCAGCCGCGGGCGCGCTCGAGCATCGCCGGCAACCCGAACGCGGCCAACCCATTCTGTCGGTCGCCGGCGCAACCCGTCGCTTCGGCGGCCTGGTCGCGGTCGACGATGTGAGCTTCGAGCTCAAGGCCGGCGAGATCCTGGGTCTCATCGGACCGAACGGCGCCGGCAAGACCACGATGTTCAACCTGATCACCGGCGCGCTGCCGCCGCATCAGGGCAAGATCAGCTTTCTCGGCAAGGACATCACCCGGCGCGCGCAGCGCCAGATCGCCCGTGCCGGCATCGCGCGCACCTTCCAGCACGTGAAGCTGCGCAAGACCATGACCCTGGTCGATACCGTGCTGCTCGGGACCTACGGCCGCACGTCCTGCGGCTTCTTCGCCGGCACGCTGCGGCTCGACCGCGCCGAGGAGGCCCGGGCCCGCGCCGAGGCGATGCAGCAGTTGCAGCGGGTCGGCCTTGCCGACCGGGCCTTCGAGTTGGCCGGCAACCTGCCGCTCGGCAACCAGCGACTGCTCGAGATTGCGCGTGCGCTGGCGGCCGATCCGGCGCTGCTGATGCTCGACGAGCCAGCGGCCGGCCTGCGCCCGCCCGAGAAGGCGGAGCTGGCGCGCCTCCTTGAGGCGCTGAGAGCCGAGGGCCTCACCATCCTTCTGGTCGAGCACGACATGGACTTCGTCATGGGCCTCGTCGACCGCACCGTGGTGATGGATTTCGGCTCCAAGCTCTGCGAGGGAACGCCGGCCGTGGTCCGGCGTGACCCGCGCGTGCAGGAAGCCTATCTCGGTGGGGTCGCCTGATGGCGCTGCTGTCGATCGACGACCTGACCGTGGCCTACGACAAGGTCGAGGCGGTGCGCGGCGTGTCGCTGGCCATCCAGCCTGGCCAGATCGTCACCGTCATCGGGCCCAATGGCGCCGGCAAGACCACCCTGCTGAACGCCGCGATCGGCCTCCTGCGCTGGCGCGGCCGGATGTCCTTCGACGGGGTCGATCTGCGGCATCTGGACGTCGAGGCGCGGATCGAGCGCGGCTTCTGCCTCGTGCCCGAGACACGCGAGCTTTTCGGCGAGCTCTCGGTCGCCGACAACCTCCTCCTCGGCGGCTATTCGAGACGCCGCGACACGGCCGGGCTGAAACAGACGCTGGCCGACGTCTATCGGCGCTTCCCCCGGCTTGCCGAGCGACGCGGCCAGCGGGCGTCGACGCTGTCAGGCGGCGAGCGGCAGATGCTGGCGCTGGGGCGCGCCTTGATGTCCAAGCCGCGTCTGCTGATGCTTGACGAGCCGAGCCTGGGACTGGCTCCCCTCATCGTCCGCGAGGTCTTCAGGATCATCGCGTCGCTTCGCGAGCTCGGCGTCTCGATCCTGCTGGTCGAGCAGAATGCGCGGGCGGCGCTGCAGACCGCGGATTTCGGCTATGTGCTGGAGACCGGGGAGATCGTCCATTCCGGCGCGGCAGCGGACCTGATGCACGACCCGAAGGTTGCCGCGAGTTATCTGGGCGGCCACTGATATGCTTTAGGTATGAACTTTCATACTTGAAATAATTGCGCCACTCGGGCATTGCTGGAGCGCGCTTAGGACTGAGGAGAGCTGAGGTGAAGGTTGCTGTTCTCGGCGCCGGCCCCGCCGGCCTCTACTTTGCGATCTCAATGAAGCGCCGGAACCCCGCGCACGAGATCACCGTGTTCGAGCGCAACCGTCCGGACGACACGTTCGGCTGGGGCGTCGTGCTGTCGGCCGAGACGCTCGACAACCTGGCGGCCAACGACGCGGTGAGCGCCGCCTGGATCAGGGAATACTTCGCCTACTGGGACGACATCGCCGTCGTCCACAAGGGCGTGCGGACCGTCTCGACCGGGCACGGCTTCTGCGGCATCGGCCGCAAGCGGCTGCTCCTGCTGCTGCAGCGGCGGGCCCGCGATCTCGGCATCGAGCTGATCTTCGAATCGGAGATCGCCGATCCGCGGCCCTTCATGGCGAACCATGACCTAGTGATCGGCGCCGACGGGCTGAACTCACACTCGCGCGCGACCTTCGCCGAAGTCTTCAAGCCCGACATCGACGTGCGCAAATGCAAGTTCGTCTGGCTCGGCACCCGGCAGAAGTTCGACGACGCCTTCACCTTCATCTTCGAGGAGACCGAGCACGGCTGGGTGTGGGCGCACGCCTACCAGTTCGAACCCGAGACCGCGACCTTCATCGTCGAATGCAGCGAGGAGACTTGGGCGGCGTGGGGCTTCGCCGACATGACACGTGAGCAGTCGATCGCGGCCTGCGAGCGGATCTTCGCCAGGCATCTCGGCGGCCAGCGGCTGATGTCCAACGCCGGCCACCTGCGCGGCTCGGCCTGGATCAATTTCCCGCGCGTGCTCTGCGAGCGCTGGTCGCACAAGAACCTCGCCCTGCTGGGTGACGCCTCGGCCAGCGCGCATTTCTCGATCGGCTCGGGCACCAAGCTCGCGCTCGAGAGCGCGGTCGCCCTGGCCGACTACCTCCATTCCGAGCCGAACCTGGAGGCGGCTTTCGACAAGTACGAGGGCGCGCGACGCACCGAGGTGCTGCGCCTTCAGTCGGCCGCGCGCAACTCGCTGGAATGGTTCGAGGACGTCGAACGCTATCTCGACCTGGATCCCGTGCAGTTCAACTACTCGCTGCTGACCCGCTCGCAGCGCATCAGCCACGAGAACTTGCGGTTGCGCGATCCAGCGTGGCTGGGCGGCGCCGAAGCGTGGTTCCAGAGCCGCTCCGGGAACACCGACAATGTGCGACGCGCGCCGATGTTCGCGCCGTTCCAGCTGCGCGACCTGAAACTGAAGAACCGCGTCGTCGTCTCGCCGATGGCGCAGTACAAGGCGGTCGACGGCTGTCCGACCGACTGGCACTTCGCCCACTATGCCGAGCGCGCCAAGGGCGGCGCGGGCCTGGTCTACATCGAGATGACCTGCGTCAGTCCCGAGGGCCGCATCACACCGGGCTGCACGGGCTTCTATGCGCCCGAGCACGAGATCGCCTGGCAGCGCCTGGTCGATTTCGTGCATGCCGAGACCGAGGCCAAGATCTGTGCCCAGATCGGCCATTCCGGCGCCAAGGGGTCCACCCAGCTCGGCTGGCACCAGGCCGATGCGCCGCTGCCCGGCGGCAACTGGCCGGTGATGGCGGCATCGGCGGTCGGCTGGTCGCCGGCGAACCAGGTGCCGAGGGCGATGGACCGCGCCGACATGGCGAGGGTCTTGGGGCAATTCGTGACCTCGGCCGAAATGGCAGCGCGTTGTGGCTTCGACATGCTGGAGATCCACGCGGCGCACGGCTATCTGCTGTCGTCGTTCATCACGCCGCTCACCAACCGCCGCACCGACGAATACGGCGGATCGCTGCAGAATCGCCTGCGCTATCCGCTGGAGGTCTTTCATGCCGTACGCGCGGTCTGGCCGGCGCACAAGCCGATCTCGATGCGCATCTCCGCCAACGACTGGGTCGGCGATGAGGGCGTGACGCCGGCCGAGTCCGTCGAGATCGCGCGGCTCTTGCAGACGGCCGGAGTCGATATCTGCGACGTGTCGGCCGGCCAGACCTCGATCCGAGCGCATCCCGTCTATGGCCGCATGTTCCAGACGCCATTCTCCGACCGCATCCGCAACGAGACCGGCATGGCCACCATGGCGGTGGGCAATATCTACGAGCCCGACCACGTCAACTCGATCCTGCTGGCCGGCCGCGCCGATCTTGTCTGCCTGGCGCGGCCACACCTCGCCGATCCCTACTGGACCCTGCATGCGGCGGTGCAGCTCGGCGACCGCGATGTAAAGTGGCCCGATCCTTATCTCGCCGGACGCGACCAGCTTTACCGCCTGGCCGAGCGCAATGCGACCATGGGGCTGAAAGTATGATCACGGGCAAACATGCGCTGGTGACGGGCGGAGGCACCGGCGTCGGGCGAGCGATCGCGCTGGCGCTGGCCGAGACGGGCGTTGCCGTCACCATCTGCGGCCGCCGAAAAGAGCAGCTCGCGGCCGTCGCCGACGCGAACCAGCGGATTTCCGCCATCGCCGCCGACGTCACCGACGAGGCGGCGATGGCGGCGCTGTACGCCGAAGCGGAAAAGGCGCGAGGCCCCGTCGATATCGTGGTCGCCAACGCCGGCATGTCGGGCAGCAGTCCCGCCCAACGGACGTCGCTTGGCGACTGGCAGCGCACGCTGGACGTCAACCTGACCGGCTCGTTCCTGACGGTGAAGCCGGCGCTTGCCGGCATGACGTCTGCCAAGTCCGGCAGAGTCGTGTTCGTCGCCTCGACAGCCGGGCTGAAAGGCTATGCCTATGTCGCGCCCTACGTCGCGGCCAAGCATGGCGTGGTCGGTCTGATGCGCGCGCTGGCGACCGAGCTGGCAAGGACCGGCGTGACGGTGAACGCGATCTGCCCAGGGTTTGTGGAGAGCGACATGCTGGAGGAATCGGTGGGGCGCATCGTCGACAAGACCGGCCGCACCGTCGAGCAGGCG
>DASZJU010000076.1:0-13246 GCA_035947815.1 Reyranella sp. | reverse complement strand
ATGCGCCGGCGCCTGTTCGGCGGCGACGACGACGGCGCTCCGGCGCTCATGCGGACGCTCAACAGCGAGGCGAGCTACGGCGCGATCTGGAGCCGGCCGGGCCTTGCGCTCGATGACCGCATGGTGTGTGCGCTCGCGGCGCTTGGCGCGGTCCAGCGCCTGCGCAAGCTCGGCCGCCATGTCGGCGCCGCGCTCGATCTCGGCCTGTCGGCGCGGGCGATTGTCGAAATCCTGATCCAGATCGGCATCTATGCGGGCTTCGCGGCATCGGAGGAGGCCGTCGAGGCCGCCAGCACGGTGTTCGCCGCGCGGAGCGTGGCGGTGCCGAAGGAGACCGCGCGCGAGGATTCGCTCGAGGCGCTCAGCGCGCGCGGCCGCGAGCTCATGCAGCAGCTGCACGGCGAGCGTGCGACGCTGGGCTATGCCGCGCCCGGCAATGAAGTCACGGGCGCGCTCTATCCGCTGGCGATCCAATACGGTTACGGCGAGATCTGGTTTCGTCCCGGCCTGGACCTGCGGCGACGGGCGCTGGTCGCCGTGGCGGCGTTCACGGCACTGAGACTCGATGGCCAGGTGAAGAAGTTTGGCCAGTCAGCGCTCAACATGGGGCTGAGCCGCACCGAGGTGATCGAGGCGGTGATCCAGACCGCCCCGCTCAGCGGCTTCGCTCCTGCCCTCAACGCGCTCGGTGGATTGAGCGAGGTGCTAGGCGGGGCGTAGACAGGTCTGCGTCTCAAACCTTCAGGCAAGATTCTTCTTGAAGAAAGCGATCGTCCGCTCCCACGCGATCTTGGCCTGCGCCTCGTTGTAGCGCGGCGTCGAGTTGTTGTGAAAGCCGTGCTGGGTGCCGGGGTAGATGTACATCTCGTACGATACGCCGGCCGCCTTCAACGCCGCCTCGTAGGCCGACCACATGGCGTCGATGCGCTCGTCGTTCTCGGCGTACTGGACCATCAGCGCCGCCTTGATGGCGGGCACTGCAGCGGTCTCGGCCGCGGCGCCGTAGAACGGCACGCCCGCCTTCATGTCGGCGCCCAGCATGGCGGCCAGGAAGTTGGTCGTGCTGCCGCCCCAGCAGAACCCCG
This sequence comes from Reyranella sp., assembly GCA_035947815.1. GTDB lineage: Bacteria > Pseudomonadota > Alphaproteobacteria > Reyranellales > Reyranellaceae > Reyranella. The sequence continues at coordinate 12,161 of DASZJU010000076.1, read as the reverse complement.
TGACGCCGAGCTTGCCCGACGACAGGGCGTGCGCCTTGAGATAGCGCGCGCCGTTCAGCATGTCGGTGCGCAGCTTGCCCTGGTCGAGGCCGGCCTGCAGCGTGCGGCCGTCATCGTCGTTGCCCGGATAGCCGCCGACCGGAAACAATCCGTCGGGCGCCAGCGCCAGAAAGCCCTCGGTCGCGACGCGCCGAGCCACGTCCTCGACATAGGGATTGAGCCCGCGGTTCTCGTGGATCACCAGCACGACCGGAAACGGCCCGTTGCCCTTGGGCTGCACCAGATATCCGCGCATGGTGCCGGAGGTGCCGCCGGGCGACGGGTAGGTGACGTAGCTTGCCTTGATGCGCTCGTCGGTGAACGAGACCGTCTGGGCCTCGGCGTAACGCGGCAACAGCGCCTGCGCCATGGCAAGGCCGCCGACCGTCACGACGGCCGCCCGCTGCAGGAAGGCGCGGCGATCGATGCGGCCATGGCAATATTCGTCATAGAGATCGAACACGCGCTGATCGATCTCGCCCTGGGTCAATGATTCGGCGTTGCACCATTCAGCTTTCATGGCAGCTCTCCTCTGCACTAAAGCATTCCGCCGGCGATCATGTCGAAGCGGGATCTGAGTTCCTCGACGGTTGGTACCCTGTCGGCCTCGAGCTCGGGGAATTCCCGGGCAAGTTCGGCCCTGTCGAATTCTTCGAGGTGCAGGTCGGCGGCGGCATGATCGTCCTTGAGGGCATCCAGCGCATTGTGCAGGTGAAATCGTTTCCAATGCGTGGGCCCGGCGTGGATCCCGGATTCAAGGTGAGCCAGCCGCTCCTCGAAGCGCCGCAGCACCTTGGTCAGCTCGTTCGACATGAGCGACCTCCCACTCCCTTTTCTGCGCCGCCATGGTGCCCGCGCTAGTCGATGGACGCAAGCGACGGCCGCGCGAGCAAGGCCGGCCGGAACAGCAATGTGACGAGAAGTTCCCAGCCCAGCGAGATCATCAGCAGCCTGCCCATGCTGGCCGTGCCGGGATGGCTCGATAGCCACAAGGCGCCGAACGCCGTGGCGGTCGTCAGCGCGCTGAAAATGACGGCGCGCATCAGGCTCGACTGCAGCATCCCCGTCTCTCCCGCCCGCCATGCCAGCACGAAGTAGATGTTGAAGGCGACGCCAACACCGAACAGAAGGGGAAGCGCGATGATGTTGGTGAAATTCAGCGGCAGGTCGAACGCTGCGCAGGTCGCGAACGTCAGCAGCCCGCTCAGCAGCACAGGCAGCATCGTCAAGACCACATCGCGGGTCCGGCGCAGCACCACTGCCAGGAGCAGGATGATGGCAATGAGTGAATAAAGCCCGGCCTGCAGGAACGCTTCGACGACGGTGTCGCCGGAGGCGCTGACGGAAATCGGCCGGCCGGTCGCATCCGAAGCGATGGCGAGGATCGCTTCCGCGAAATGCCGCAGCGATGCGTTGTCTTCCCCGCTGTTGCGCGGCAGGACCTGTATCCGGGCGCGGCCGTCTTTCGCGATCCAGTCGGCGACAAGCTCGGGGGGCAAGGTCTGCGGCGTCACCGGACCGGCTTGCAACAGCGCGCGGGTCTGATCGAGCATGATCCTGAGTGGGGTGACCACGGCAAGAGCGGCCGCGGCGCGGACATCCGGGGAGGCGGCCTGCAGACGCTCCAGCACATCGGCAAGCCGACGCGCCGGGACGGCGGCGGACTCTGTCGCGTCGGCCGCCACCCGGCGCAACGAAGCGGCCGTCGCAGCCAGGCTCTGCTGCAGCACCGGGTCCGATGGCGGCGCGAGCGGAGCGACATCGAGACCGGGTTTGAGGAGCGTCGCGGCGTTTCCGATCAGCGCCAGTTTCTCCTTCTGTTGCCCAGGAACAAAGCTGTCGAGCGTGACGGTCCGGGATACGGCCGGCAGGGCATCGAAGCGGCGCACCAGTGGTTCCGACGCGGCCAGGGACGGGGCGAGAATGTTGATCGCATCTGGCGTCCAATCGGGATCGGACGAGAGGGCCTGGAGGGCCGCCATCGACTCCACCCTGGAACTCTTGAGGTTGAGCGGGTCAAAGTCGAAACGCACCAGCGGCAGCAGCGCACACGAGACGACCGCCACGACAAGCGCGCCGGCCAGCACCGCCCGGCGGTACCGACGTACGAAGGTATCGACGGGCGCCAGCATCGTGAAACCGACCTCGCCCATCCGGCCGGCCGGCGGATGCAGCAGCATCAAAAGCGCAGGCAGCAACACGATGCTCAAGGTGAAGGCGACGGCCATGCCGAGACCGGCGATGGTCCCGAGTTCGGCCACACCGACATAGCTGGTCGGAAGGAAAGCGAAAAAGCCGGCACCAATGGCGGCGGCCGATAGTGCCAGCGCCCGCCCAATGGTCGTGCCGGTCGCGATCAGCGCGGCCCTCAAATGGGGATGTATGAGGCGCTCGGCCAGGCTGCGGACGCTGAACTGGATGCTGAAGTCGACGCCAAGACCGACGAAGAGCGGGATGAAGGCAACCGAGATGAGGTTGAAGCGACCGATCGCCAGCAAGCCGATGGCGGCCGTCAAGATCAGGCCGACGACGGTGGTGACGAGGATCGCCAGCACGACGCGCGCAGAACGCACCGCAAGCCACAGAATTCCCAAGAGGGCGACAAACATCGCGCCGAGGAGCAGGTGGGCATCCTGGGCCAACGTCGCGAACTCCTCGTCCGCCAGCGGCACCAGGCCGGTCAGGCGCACGGTCACGCCATGCGCCGCATCCAGGTCGAGAGACCGGGCCGTCGTGCGGATGGCCTCGCTCGCGGCCGCTCCGGGCTGCAGCGCCGCATAGTCCATGACCGGCTGGACCAGAATGATGTGCCGCGTCTCGCGCGGCCTGGGAGGCTGCCCGGCGATGAGCGTGCGCCACGAAAAAAAGGCCGGCTGGCCGGCCACCGCTTTTTCAAACGTGCCCGCGAGCGCCGTCATCGCGGGTTCGACGTCATGGAGCGTGGCCTGTCCGTGTTTGATCCCTTCCAGAGCGTTCGAGATGGTGGCCAGGACGCCGCGCAGGCTGGGATCGGCGGCGAGCGAAGCAAGCATGGGTCGTGCCTGAATGAGCCCTTGCGTGGCCGCTGCGACCTCATCCAGCGACAGCAGCATCAGCCCGTTGCGATCGAAAAACGCGCCGCCGTCGGGGCGTCGCACAGCCTTGAAAAATTCAGGCTTGCCCTGCAGCGCCTTGGTGAGCCTTGTGGCCGCGGCATCGGCCAGTTCGGGGGTCGCGCCGTCCACCACGATCATGGTCAGATTGGTGAACTGCGGGAACGCCCGGTCGAACGCCAGCTCGTGTTGCCGCCACTTCAGCTTCGTCGAGATCAGCTCGGAGGTGTCGGCGGTCATGGCAAAATGCCGTGCCGCGTAAACCAGCGCCGCCCCGGTCAGCACGACGGCAAGGAGGAGCACGATCACCGGATGGCGGGTGCTGGCCGAGACGACACGGCCGATCAACGAAGCCCTGATGGACACAAGACGCCTCAAGAATGGATGCGCGGACGGTCGGTGGGATAGTGAAAGCCGGGAATGGACAAGACGACGGCCGTGGCTTTGAATACACGCGGAAAGGGCGAGTAGCATGAAAATCGGGTCGCTAGAACATCGCGATGCTTTCTGTCGGCAGTTTACGCAAAGCTACAGCGAATACGATCCAACGACTCTGCCTTGGCCCGTGCTGGACGACGAGGCGCTGCACCGCCTGCGGTCCGTGCCATTTTGGGAAGAGGTATTTTACACCGAGCGCCGGGCCGGAGCGATCGTGGCCGCGTTCACCGAAACCGTGGCCGACCCGGTCCTGCGGGAAGCCCTTGCCCTGCAGGGCCTGGAGGAGACCCGTCACGCCAGGTTGATCCGCGTGATGATCGAGAAGTACGGTCTGGATGCCGCCGAGCGTCCGATGGAGGACATCAGCAAAAACATCGAAACGCGGTTCAAGGACTTCGGTTTCGGCGAGTGCCTTGATTCCTTCCTAGGTTTCGGCCTGTTCAAGATCGCCTTGCAGTCGGAGTTTCTCCCCAAGGAGCTGCTCAAGATTTTCGAAACGTTGATGTACGAGGAAACCCGTCACATCGTCTTCTTCGTCAACTGGATGGCCTATACAGAGGCGCGGCGAGGATGGGTCGCCAGGACGATCCTGCCGCTCACCAGCCTGCGCTATTACCTGCGTGCCGTGGGTCGCATGGCCGGCCTGGCGCGGCGTGGCAAGGCATTGAATGACGGCAAGAATTTTGCCGCCACCCAGGTCAGCATGTTCCTCGACGGATTCAATTTTCGCCGGTTCCTCGAGGACTGCTATTCGGAAAACAGCCGTCGGATGAGCGCCTTCGAACCGGAATTGCTGCGCCCCAGCTTTCTGCCTCAACTGGCCGAGACAGCGCTCAAGGCGCTGCGGCTGTGGAACTTGCAAGCCAAGTCGGAGGCCGATTCGGCGACATACAGATACCAAAGCAAAGGCCCCTAGAACCGCGCGCGAACGTCGAATCGGCGGCCTTGGATCGCAATCATGCGCCGTGCGAATGGCGTCGCAACAATCAGACCGCTTTCGCGATTCACATGGCAGTATCTTGCGGATACCACGGCGCCGCCCTTTTTCCGCAGGCATTGCAATTCACGCGTCAACGCAACACTTGTATCTGAGGCGATGGTGGCGGAAAATGCTTCAGATTTCCAAATGGCCTGACTGGCAGGCATGAGCTACCTGGGTCGCTCACCGGCGACGCCCGTCGACGCGACCGTACTGCCCTTGCAATTCCGCTATTGCGCTCGAGGCAATCCACGATTGCAAATGTCCGATCGCGATGACGCTGATGGAAGGAATTGATCTGGATGCGGGTTCTTATGGCTCAGCCTCGGGGGTTCTGCGCGGGAGTGGTCCGGGCAATTGACATCGTCGAGCGATCCCTCGAGAAATTCGGCGCGCCGGTCTATGTCCGCCACGAAATCGTGCACAACCGCCATGTGGTCGAGAAGCTCGAGCGCATGGGGGCCGTCTTTGTCGAGACACTGGATGAAATTCCCGACGGCGCCGTGACGATTTTCAGCGCCCACGGCGTTGCCCAATCGATCATCGATGAGGCGAAGTCGCGCGGTCTGCCGATCCTCGATGCCACATGTCCCTTGGTCTCGAAGGTCCACATTCAAGGCAAGCGATACGTCGCGCGCGGCCGCCATCTGATCCTGATCGGCCATGCCGGTCATCCCGAGGTCGAGGGGACCATCGGGCAGGTCGGCGCTCCGGTTCATCTTGTCTCCACGGTCGAGGATGTCGCGCGGCTCGAGCTTCCGGACGACGCGCCGGTCGCCTACGTGACCCAGACCACGCTCAGCGTCGACGATACGCGCGGCGTGATCGCCGCCCTCCAGGCGCGGTTCCCGAATCTCGAGGGGCCGGACGTCTCGGATATCTGCTATGCGACCCAACATCGGCAGTCGGCGGTGCGCGAGCTGTGCGAGGTAGTGGATCTGCTGCTGGTGGTCGGCAGCCGCAACAGCTCCAATTCGAATCGACTGCGTGAGATCGGCGTCGAGCAAGGACTGCCGAGCCACCTGGTCGCCGATGGCAGCGAGATCGATCCGGCATGGTTGGCCGGGGTTGACACAGTCGGGCTGACCGCGGGCGCGTCCGCTCCCGAAGAACTAGTACTCGATGTCATCGAGGCCCTGCGCCGGCATGGCACGGTCAAGGTCGAGCAAATGGACGGCGTGCGCGAGAATATCGAGTTCAAGCTGCCCAATGAGCTCAGGACGCCGTCAGGCAAGGTCGTACCGTCGGTTGGATAGAGGAGCGTTGTCGTGGGAATCCCTCTGCTGCAGGCGGCTCGAATCGGAACCTACGTGGTCCGTCAGCACCTGGTCGGGCGCAAGCGTTACCCTCTCGTGCTGATGCTGGAGCCGTTGTTCCGTTGCAACCTGGCCTGCGCCGGTTGCGGCAAGATCGACTATCCGGACGAGATTCTGAACCAGCGCCTGTCGTACGACGAGTGCATGACGGCGATCGACGAGTGCGGCGCGCCGGTGGTCTCGATCGCCGGCGGCGAACCGCTGTTGCACCGCGACATGCCGGCCATCGTCAAGGGCTACCTCGCCCGCAAGAAGTTCGTGATCCTGTGCACCAACGCGCTTCTGCTGGCCAAGAAGATCGACGACTTCGAGCCGCATCCCTCCTTCACCTGGTCCATTCATCTCGATGGAAACCAGGCCATGCACGACAAGTCGGTCTGCCAGCGCGGCGTCTACGACAAGGCGGTGGAAGCGATTCGCCTCGCCAAGTCGAAGGGCTTCCGCGTCAGCATCAATTGCACGCTGTTCAATGACGCCGATCCCGCGCAGGTCGCCGACTTCTTCGACGACATGAAAGCGCTCGGGCTGGATGGCATCACCGTCTCGCCTGGCTATGCCTATGAGCGCGCGCCGGACCAGCAGCACTTCCTGAACCGCACCAAGACCAAGGAACTGTTCCGCGGCATCCTGGCGCGCGGGGATGGCGGACGGAAATGGCCGTTCAGCCAGTCGATCATGTTCCTGAACTTTCTCGCCGGCAACGAGGCCTATCACTGCACCCCCTGGGGCAACCCGACACGTACGGTCTTCGGCTGGCAGAAGCCCTGTTACCTGCTCGGCGAGGGCTACGCCAAGACGTTCCGCGAGCTCATGGATGACACCGAATGGGACAAGTACGGCGTCGGCAACTATGAGAAGTGCGCCGATTGCATGGTCCATTCCGGCTTCGAGGCTTCGGCGGTGACGGACATGATCCGCCATCCCCTGAAGGCGCTGTCGATCGCCGCGCGCGGCGTCAGCACCGACGGCGCGATGGCGAAGGACATCTCGCTCGAAGGCCAACGTCCGGCGGACTTCGTTTTCTCGGGCCATGTCGAGCGCAGGCTAAGCGAGATCCGGGCCGCCAAGTCGTCGGCCAAGACGGCGGCGGCCGCGGAGTAGCGCTCGAAAGCCCCGCTCCGCTTCGAAGCCCGTCCGGATCAGGGCGGGAAGCTGGCTCGGCTCCGCCAGCAGGGAGCGCAGGACGGCCGACAGATCCATTCCACCGTCCGATTTCATGCCGACCCGCACCGCCGGCGGCAAGCTGCGGTGCGCGGCATCGGAGACAACCCGGGCCGCGGCAAAGGGCAGACGGTGCCGCCGCGCCACCCGCGCCACGATATGCGATTCCATGTCGACGGCGAGGGCGCCGGTCGTGCTGTGCAGCGAAGCCTTTTGCGTCGCGTCCGCCACCATGGCGTTCGCGCCGAGCAGCAGCCCCCTGGCCGCCTCCGGCAAGCGGGCGGCCAGCCGGCTCGTCCAGGCCGGGTCGATCGGCATTGGCTCGCCATCGACAAGCACGGCATCGGCCACGACCCACTGGCCGACCTGCAAGCCGGGCGCCAGTGCTCCGGCGATGCCGATACTGATGATGCCACTCGCCCTGTCGGCGAACCGCTCAAGCATGGCTTCCAGCCGCGCAGGATCGCCGCCGCCTGCGATGGCCTCGACGTCGGGGCCGGCGACGATGCGCCGTTCGCGCTGCAAGCCGGTGGCGGCGAGGATCATCACATGCCTAGAAGCACGCGCCGGCCGCGCCTGAGATTGCGGTAGCGCGCCAGGGCCCACAGCGGGAAGAACGCCGGATAGCCGTAATAGCGCAGATAGAAGACACGCGGGAAACCGCCGCCGGTATAGGCGTCCTGCCGCCACAGGCCGGTCGCGTCCTGGGTCTGCCGCAGATAGGTGATCCCGCGCGCCACGGCGGGATGGTCCACTTCTCCTGCCGCCATCAACCCGAGAAGCGCCCAGGCCGTCTGCGACGCGTTGGACGGCGCCGACTCGTAGCCGCGATAGTCGAGCTTGTAGCTGGTGCAATCCTCGCCCCAGCCACCGTCCGGGTTCTGGATGGCGATCAACCAGTCCGCCGCCTTGCGCACGCACGGATCGCCCGCGTCGAGGCCGGCCGCGTTCAGCGCGCACAGCGCCGACCACGTGCCATAGACATAGTTCACGCCCCAGCGGCCGAACCAGCTGCCATCCACTGCCTGCTCGCGTCGGAGATAATTTAGCCCGGCCCGCATGGCGGGGTTGTCCGCCGTTTCCCCAAGCTGGGCCATCATGCTTATGCAGCGGGCGCTGACATCTGCGGTCGGCGGGTCGAGCAGCGCGCCGTGGTCGGCAAAGGGAATGTTGTTGAGGTAGTGATCGACATTGTCGGCGTCGAAGGCGCCCCAGCCACCATTGCGGCTCTGCAGCCCCACGGTCCACTCAGCGCCCCGCGACACGGCCTCGTCATAGCCGTCGCCTGCCCCGAACTCGCGCCGCGCGCGATCCATGGCCATGACGACGACCGCCGTATCGTCCAGATCTGGATAATGAGTGTTGCGATATTGGAAGGCCCAGCCACCGGGACGCACCTCGGGCCGCCGCTCGGCCCAATCCCCCTTCACCTCCAGCTCCTGCAGCGGCAGCAGCCACTCGAGGCCGCGCCGCGCGGCGGCCACTGCCTCCTCGGCGCCCACTTCCATCAGGGCGTGGGCGGCGAGCACGGTGTCCCAAACCGGCGAGACGCAGGGCTGGCAGTAGGCCTCGTCCTCGCGGATCACCAACAGCTTGTCGATCGCGCGACGGGCAATGGCGCGGTGGGGATGCTCCGGCGGATAGCCCAGGGCGTCATACATCATCACGGCATTGGCCATGGGAGGGTAGATCGCCCCCAGCCCGTCCTCGCCGTTCAAGCGCTCCGTCACGAAGGCCGCGCAGCGCTCGATGGCGCGGCGGCGCAGGGATTTCGGCCACAACGGCTCGGCCACCTTCAACACGCGGTCCAGCGTGTTGAAAAACAACGCCCATCCGCGTTTCTTATGAGTAGGCGCCTTGGGCGGCACCTTGCCGGTCGTGGCGAAGAGTTCCTGGATGCGGATGCCGCGCGGGTTTCGCGCCCGCACCCGAAGCGCCGCCAGCACCAGCATCGGCACGATGAAGGTGCGCGCCCAGTACGACATGCGGGAGAGATGGATGGGGAACCAGCGGGGCAGCAGCACCAGCTCGACCGGGATGGTCGGCACATCGCCCCACGAGAGCTCACCGAACTCTGCCAGCAGGATGCGCGTGAAGACACTGGCCCGCTGGGCGCCGCCCTGCGCCAGAATTGCCGCGCGGGCCCGCGCCATGTGCGGCGCATCCGGGCTGTCACCGATCACTTTCAGGCAGAAGTAGGCCTTGACCGACGCGCTGATATCGAATGCACCGCCATGGAACAGCGACCAGCCGCCATGCCCGCCCTGGATGCGGCGCAGGTAGACGCCGATCTTGCGCTCGAGTTCCGGATCGTCGGGCTCACCGAGATACTGGCGCAACAGGACATAGTCGGCCGGAATCGTCGCGTCCGCCTCGAGTTCGAAGACCCAGTGGCCGTCCGGCCCCTGCTGACGCATCAGCGCTTGCGCCGCACGGCGGATATCGGCCTCGATCGGCGCCAGCTCGTCGACTGCGTCGTTCATCGGGCGAGAGCCGCCGCCGTCTCGCCGGATCGAAGCGCTCCCTCGATCGTCGCCGGCAGCCCTGTCGCGGTCCAATCGCCGGCGAGAAACAAGTTCGTCCAGCGCGTCGGGCATGCGGGACGCCGTGCATCCTGGGCGGGCGTGGCGGCGAAGGTCGCCCGCTTCTCCTTGACGATGCGGCAGGGCGGCGGCGGGCCGTCGAGACGGTGGACCGCGGCGACGTCGCGCCACAGCAAGGCTGCCAGCTCCTGCGTATCCATTTCCACAAGGCGATCGGCGGCGCTCACCGTGACGGACAGCCGGTCAGGGAATGCGAAGACCCATTCCGCGGTGCCGCCGACAAGTCCGACCAGCAGGGGCCCACCGGCGGGCGGGGCGATCTTGAAATGCGCGTTGACGATGGCGCAGAACGCGTCGGGCACGGTGAGATCGGGCAGCAGTTCCTGCGCCGTCCACGGTGGTACGGCGAGAATCACCTTCTCTTGTGGGCCCAGGGGTTCTTCGCCGTCGACGAAGGTCAGGCCGCTCACCCTGCCGTCTTCCAGCTTCAGGGCGCTCAGCCGGCGCCCGAGCCGAATCTCCGCGCCGGATTGGCGCAACCGGTGCAGGGCGGGTTCGACGAAGGCGGCGGTCAGGCTGGGCATCGCGACCCGGGGGCGGATGCTGCCGCCGCCCTTGGCGAGTGTCTCGCGCATCACCGCGCCCGCGAGGTCGGCCGACGCTTCCTCCGGCGCGGTATTGAGAATGGAGACCAGCAAGGGCCGCAGGAATTTCTCCCACAGCACGCCCCGGCACGGCAGCACCTCTTCGATTCGTCGGCCGGCATGGCGTCGCATCAAGGTTGCTACCGCCAGATAGTCACCGAAGCGCGTGCCCGGCACGCGGCGCCCCGCGGCCAGGATCCACCAGGGAATCGGCCCGTCATTGGGGCGCAGAGTCCAGCTCCGACCCGTCGGGACGTCGAAGAACGGAAACTCTGCCCGGGACGGTCCGCTCACCCGGTCCGCCGAGCCGATGGCGCCGAGGTAGCGGCCGACGGCGGGGTTGCCGGACAGGACGAGGTGATTGCCGTTATCGATCTCCATGTCGAGCACGCCGTCATGGTAGGAGCGGCAGCGTCCGCCCGCCTGTCTGGCGGCATCCGACAGCACCACCGGCACGCCGCGGCCCGCCAAGGTCACGGCCGCCGACAATCCGGCCAAACCTGCTCCGACGACGTGGACGCGCGCCCCCGCGACCGCCCGTGTCATCCAAACACGCTGCAGCGTGCCACGAGCCACAGCAATCGCGCCTTGCCGATGCGGACGCGCCGGCGCGGGGCCGCCCAGCCCTCCAAAAGCATTTGCTGCAGGATGGTGCGATAGACGGCCGACATCAGTCGCGGTGCCAGCAGGCGCCCACGCGGCCTGGCGCGCAGCACGCGGTCGGCGGCCGCGAAGTGATCGAGCGCCAGCGCGGCCAGGTCGCGGCAGGCGCCGTCGACGCGCGGATCGTCGATCGCGGCGATCGGATCGCTGGTGACGATGCCGGCCTTGGCCAGCAATTCGCTCGGCAGGTAGAGACGGCCGATCGCGGCATCCTCATCGATGTCGCGCAGGATATTGGTGAGTTGCAACGCTCGGCCCAGATGATGCGCCAATTCGAATCCCGGACCTTCTTCCATGCCGAACACCTTTATGGAAAGGCGTCCTACCGCGCTGGCCACCCGATCGCAGTAAAGATCCAAGGTGGCGAGATCCGGCGCGACAATGTCTTCCGCCACATCCATGTCCATGCCGTCCAGGATGCTGAGAAAATCCTGGAGCCTCAGGCCATAACGCGCAACCGCCGGCGCCAGGAAGCGCACGTGTTGTGGGATTGGGGGCGGCGAAGCCGATCGCGCATAAAGCGCGCGCAGCTCGCTGCGCCATTGCTCCAGCCTTTCATGCCGTTCGGCGCGGGTGCCCACGCCGTCATCGGCGATGTCGTCCACCTTGCGGCAGAAGGCGTAGATCGCGAACATGGCGTCGCGTTCTTCCGCCGGCATCAGCCGCATGGCGATGTAAAAGGAACTGCCGCTGGCCTTCTTCTTCACAGCCTTGGCGGCCGGGGCGCCGATATTTTCTGCGTTGGTCATGCTTATCTGGGACGGGCCATTTTTGAACGGGACTTTGTTGAACGCGTGAGGCGCATCAAGGCGAAGGATGGAAGACGTTTCAGGAATAGGCCGGCCACATCCATCTTGGAGTGATGCACGGCTTGCGACAGCGGATCGCGATTCATCAACAGACGGTTGAGGTCGTCGGCGATGGTCTGGATCAGATCGACTTCCAGCGCCAGCCGGCCGTCCTTGATGCCGCGCGCGAAGGGCCGCGAACTCTCCAGCAATTCGGCGTTCTTGCGCGCCAGGGCGGAAATCACCCCGGCCAGCGCCGGATTGGCCTTGTCCTCGCCCAACGCCGCCACCCCGATGCCGGCGGCGGTCAACAAGGGTTCGGGAATATAAACCCGGTTCAGCTCGCGGTAATCCTTGGCGCAATCCTGCAGGTGATTGATCACCTGCAGCGCGGCGCACAACGCGTCATTGGCGGGCCACAGGCTCTGCCTCTCGCCATGCACCTCCAGAACAAAGCGGCCCACCGGCATGGCGCTGTAGCGGCAATAGTCGATCAGA
>DASZJU010000075.1:0-2682 GCA_035947815.1 Reyranella sp. | reverse complement strand
GCGAGACGAGATCGTAGGAGGGGTGGCCCTGCTGCGCATCCTGGAAATCGAGCAGGCCGCAGGCCATGACGCCCGGTCGAGCCGGCAACCACATGAGATTGTCCTTGTGGTAGTCGCGCAGCAGCAACGTGTCGGGCGCGGGAGGCAGGTTGGCGAGGCAGGCGTGCCAGGCGGCGCGATAAGCCGCCGTCTCTTCGACCGGTGTCGGCCTGGCGGTGGCGGCGGGCAGATACCAGTCCGGCAGCAGCATCGCCGCATCGATCAGCGCCTCGCCGGCGTAGGCGCCGAGGCCGGGCAACAGCGCGCGTTGGCCGGCATGATGCAATACGATCAGCACATCGGTGGCGTGGGCATAGAGCTCGCCTTCGTCGCCACCGGCTTCGAGCACGCGGGCGAAGGTGTCGTCGCCGAGATCTTCCAGCAGCAGGAAGCCGTTGGCCTCGTCCTCGGCATGGATCGCCGGAGCGCTGAGACCGAGCCCGATCAGATGGCGGCCGATGCGCACGAACGGCCGCACGTCTTCCTGCGGCGGTGGTGCATCCATGACGACCGCCGAACCGCGCGGTCGGCTCAACCTGAAGTACTTGCGGAACGAGGCGTCGCCTGCCAGCAACCGCTCGCTGGCATCGCCCCAACCGGCGCGGCGGACGAAATCGGCGCGCAGCCTGTCGCGGTCAGAGGCCACCAAAGCGGGCTTCTCCCTGCAGATCGGCGCGCCTGCCATCGCCTTCCATGGCCAGCGTCACCGTGAGCCGCTCGCGGGGCAGCAGCGTGCCCAGCCGTTCCGCCCATTCGACCAGCGCCACGCCGTCGGCGCGCGCCTCCTCCCAGCCCAGTTCGAACACCTGCTCCGGCGCCTCCAGGCGGTAGAGATCGAAATGCCAGAAGACGCCCACCGGCGTGTCGTAGATCTCGACCAGGGTGAAGGTCGGGCTGGGCACGATCAGCGCCGGATCGCCCGCAGCGGCGCGCAGGATGGCACGCGCCAGCGTGGTTTTGCCGACGCCCAGCCCGCCCTGCAGGGCCACGACGTCGCGCGACCGCAGGCGCTTGGCGAGGGCAGTCCCCAGCCGCTCCGTGGCGGCTTCGTCAGGCAGGAAAAAAGAAAAAGTCGGCACCGGTGCTCCCGATGCCGACTTTTAACACGTTGTCCCCGGCGCGCGTCCTGTGGGTCGATCAGTAGCGGTAGAGATCGCCCTTGAACGGGCCCGCCTCGGGCACCCCAATGTACTTCGCCTGGTCGGGACGGAGCTTGGTCAGCCTGGCGCCGACCTTCTCGAGATGGAGCGCCGCCACCTTCTCGTCGAGCGACTTGGGCAGGGTGTAGACCTTCTTCTCGTACTTGCCCGGATTGGCGAAGATTTCGATCTGCGCCAGGGTCTGGTTGGAGAACGAGGCCGACATCACGAAGCTCGGATGGCCGGTTGCGTTGCCGAGATTCACCAGCCGGCCCTCGGACAGCACGATGATGCGCTTGCCGTCGGGGAACTCGACCTCGTCGACCTGCGGCTTCACGTTGTGCCACTTGAAGTTCTTCAAGTTGCCGATCTGGATCTCGCTGTCGAAGTGGCCGATGTTGCAGACGATGGCGCGGTGCTTCATCGCCTTCATGTGGTCGAGCGTGATCACGTCGACGTTGCCGGTGGCGGTGACGAAGATGTCGGCCCGCGGGGCGGCATCCTCCATGGTGACGACCTCGTAACCCTCCATCGCCGCCTGCAGGGCGCAGATCGGATCGACCTCGGAGACCATGACGCGGCAGCCGGCCTGGCGCAGCGAGGCGGCCGAGCCTTTGCCGACGTCGCCGAAGCCCGCGACCATGGCGACCTTGCCCGCCATCATGACGTCGGTGCCGCGGCGGATGCCGTCGACCAGCGATTCACGGCAGCCGTAGAGATTGTCGAACTTCGACTTGGTGACCGAGTCGTTGACGTTGATGGCCGGCCATAGGAGCTTGCCGTCCTTCTCCATCTGGTAGAGCCGGTGCACGCCCGTGGTGGTCTCTTCGGTAACGCCGCGGATCGACGCCCCGAGCTTGGCATACCAGCCGGGCTTGGCCTTGTTGGTCTTGGCGATCGCCTTGTAGAGGACCTCTTCTTCCTCGTTGGTCGGCTTGGCGATCAGCGAGGGGTCCTTCTCGGCGCGAATGCCGAGATGGACGAGCAGCGTGGCGTCGCCGCCGTCGTCCAGGATCATGTTGGGTTCGCCGCCGTCGCCCCATTCGAAGATCTTGTGGGTGTAATCCCAGTACTCCTCGAGGCTTTCACCCTTGATCGCGAAGACCGGCGTGCCGGCCTTGGCGATGGCGGCGGCGGCGTGGTCCTGCGTCGAGTAGATGTTGCACGAGGCCCAGCGCACGTCGGCACCCAGTGCCTTCAGGGTCTCTATCAGCACGCCCGTCTGAATGGTCATGTGCAAGGAGCCAGCGACGCGCGCGCCTTTCAGCGGCTTCTTGGGGCCGTATTCCTTGCGAATGGCCATGAGGCCCGGCATTTCGGTCTCCGCCATGTCGAGTTCCTTGCGGCCCCAGTCGGCGAGCCCGATATCCTTGACGACGTAATCCTGGGCCATTTGGCGCTCCTGGCATTTCGGCAAATGAAAAGGCGCGCGTGTCATATCAGCGGCCCCGCACCGCCTCAACGCGTCCCATGCGCATATAAGCAAGAATTTATGGCGATATGT
>DASZJU010000074.1:0-3588 GCA_035947815.1 Reyranella sp. | reverse complement strand
GCTTTTCCGGATTGGCGACGCGACTAGGCCGCACCGGAGGCCGCGCATGGCGACGGAAAGCGCCGGCATTCTTCTCTACCGCCGCGAGGACGGCCGGCTCCTCGTTCTCCTCGTGCATCCCGGTGGGCCGTTCTGGCGTCGTAAGGACCTCGGCGCCTGGTCGATTCCCAAGGGCGAGCGCGTCGCCGGTGAAGCCCCCGCGGTGACCGCGCGCCGCGAGTTCGCCGAGGAACTCGGCAGCGCGCCCGCCGGCCCGCTGCAGCGCCTCGGCAGCATCCGCCAACGCGGCGGCAAGCAGGTCGAGGCCTTCGCACTGGCGGGCGATTTCGACCCCGACCGCCTCAGCAGCAACACCTTCGAGATCGAATGGCCGCCGCGCAGCGGTCGCCGCGAATCGTTCCCTGAAGTCGACCGGGCGGCTTGGTTCACCGTGGCCGACGCGCGCATAAAAATTCTCGAGGGTCAGCGCCCGTTGCTCGACCGTCTCGAAGCGCTCCTGGCGGACGGTGGCGAGGCGGTGTCGCTTTGACGTTATTCGTCCTGCTTCAGGTCTGCGTCGCGATCGTGGCCTTCGCGATTGCTGTAGAAGACGAGGGCCATCAGGCCCATTCCGAGCGCCAGGGTGACGATGATGCCCAGCGCCATGGCGACATAGCCGGCGGTCGACATTTCCTGCCCGCGCTCGCCTTCGCCCGGACCCCAGCCGACATACATGAAGGCGATGGCCGCGCACAGGAATGCCACCAGGACCGCGAGCACGATCCAGGCGCCGACCTGCCGCGGCTTGGCGGCCTTCATGGACGGCCTGGCCGCCGGCAAGGGTCTGGCTCGATCGGCAACAAGGCCGGCCTCCACGGACTTCAGGAGAGCCTATACCATCGCGGCACCGCCCGCGATTCGCCGGTCAGCGCTGCCGCGCCTTGCGACGCAGTGCCAGGCCCAACATGACCTCGAGCGCCACGATGCCGATCGTGAGAAGCAGAAGCACGGCCTTGAGCCAGATCGACACCTCCGGCGTCGACCACGCCCAGGCGCTGAGGATGACGAGCCCGATCGTTGCCGCCATGCCGGTGCCGAGCACGAAGGCCAGCGTAACCTTCTGGAGGGCGGGCTTGTCCATCGCCTCACGTCGCTGCGGGCTGCGCCTGGGAGAAAAGGGGTATCAGCCCAGATAGGCCAACTCTCGGTGCTTCCACCGCCACCGGCCGCCCGCTGTGGCCAGGCAATGCCCCATCCCCGGCAGAATGGCCCGCACGTCGTCGGCCGCGAGCGTGCGACCCGGCTGCAGCAGTTCGCGCATCTTCTTCAGGAGCTGCTCGAGGGTGAAGACTCCTCCGCGCATGTCGGTATCGAGCAGCGTCGCGGCGACCACGATCAACGAGGTGATCGTCTCGACGTTCTTCACCGGCCTCGAGCGCAGCGGCGGCCGGACGCTCATCCGTCGGTCGTCGGCGAACCCGTCAAGATTGTCCCTCGGCATCGCGGCAGGCTCTGGCGAAACGGCGCGGCCGGCCAGTGGCCAATCTGTGGTCGGTGCGCATCTACCTGCTGCATGGCGACTGATTATTCCCGCTCGTGAAGTTCCCGATCTCGTCCCGGAGGCGCCGGCGATGCGACGAAGCCTTGCCGCGTTGAGCATCGCTCTGGTGCCCGCAGGCAGGGTAAAGGGAACCAACGCCACGATCGGATCGTTCCGACCCTGAGACCGTCTCCAATCCTGCACCTTCGCAGGCAAGAGCATGGAACCATGGGACGCACCGCCAAGATCCTGAGTTGGTCGGCCGGCATTTTCGTTGCCCTAATTGTGGGGGCGGTGGCTGGCGGCTACCTGTTCTTGACCTCGGACGACTTCCGCAGCCGCGTGGAAAGCAGCGCAAGCGCCTATTCCGGCCGCAAGACGCACATCGCCAAGGTAACGATCGACTGGGGCTCGACCGCGCACGTCCACCTAGCCGGCGTCGAGGTCGCCAATGCCGACTGGGGCAAGGCCGACCACATGCTGAAGGCCGAGGAGGTCGACTTTGACATCCGGCTGTGGCCGCTGCTCAAGGGCGATATCGTCCTGCCGAGCCTGGTGCTGCGCAAGCCCGAGGTTGCCGTCGAAGTGGGCGACAAGGAGCAGTTGAACTGGAGTCTCGGCGAAAGCCCGGTGACGACCGGCCTCGCCAAGGCGGCGGCGCCCCAGGACCGGACCGAGATGCCGCTGGTCGGGCATCTCGAGATCACCGACGGGCGTCTTTCCTACCAGGACACCAAGCGCAGGCTCGCGCTCGACGGCACGATATCGACGGCGGAGGGCAAGGCCGGCGCCCAGCCCCAGGCCGAGCTGCAGCTCAAGGGCAAGCTCGAGAACCAGCCGCTCACCGTCCACTTCGTCGGCGGCTCGGCGCTTATGCTGCGCGACACGTCGCAGCCCTATCCGATCGATCTCAATGTCGACTACGGCGCCACGAAACTTACCTTGAAGGGCACCGTGCAGGATCCCTTCCAGTGGACCGGCGCCAACGCCGATCTCACGCTCTCCGGACCGGACCTGTCGGAGATCTATCCTTTGCTGGGCATTCCCGGTCCGCCCACGCCGCCCTATCGGATCAGCGGCAAGCTCGACCGCGAGCCCGGCCTATGGAAGTTCGTGAACACCAAGTGGCACGTGGGCGACAGCGATCTCACCGGCGACATCTTGATAGACGAGACCAAGAAGCCGGAGTTCCTCACCGCCAAGCTGGTGTCGCAGAATCTAGCCTTTGCCGATCTGGCACCGCTGGTCGGCGCGCCGCCGGGCAAAACCGGCAACGTCTCGCCGCAGCAGAAGCAGACCCAGCAGCAGCTCGAAGCCACCGGCGACCTCTTCCCCAACGTCCCGCTCCATACCGAGCGCCTCAGGGCGATGAACATGGACGTGACGCTCGACGCCAAGAAGGTCACAGCCCCCGCCTATCTGCCGGTGCAGGCGCTGGCGTTCCGCGTCCTGATCAACAACGGCATGGCGACGGCCAAGCCGCTCACCCTGTCGCTGATCGGCGGCGGCACCATCACGGGCGAGCTTTCAATCGACGCGCAGACCGAAGTGCCCAAGGTGCGGGCGGCGCTCAGGGGCTCGAACATCGAGCTCGGCATGTTCTTCCGCAACTCGCGCTATTTCGACACGACCAAGGGCAAGATCCAGGGGCAGGTGTCGCTCGCGGGCTCCGGCAAGGCGCTGGCCCAGGTGATGAGCGTCGCCGACGGCAACGTCGAGGTGGCGATGACGGGCGGCTCGGTAAGCAGCCTGATGGTGAGCCTGGCCGGCTTGCAGCTCTTCGATGCGCTGATCCTCTACGTGACGGGCGACAATCGCATCCCGATCCTCTGTGCCCTGGGCCGGCTCAACTTCCAGCACGGCACTGTCATCTTCGACCGCACGCTTCTCGATACGCAGAAGTCGATTCTCCACGTCAGCGGCCAGGTCTCGCTTCAGAGCCAGGTCGTGAATGCCCAGGTCAAGGCCGATCCGAAGTCGTTCGATCTCCTGGACCTGCACGGCCCGGTCCTCGTCCAGGGCAAGATCCGTTCGCCCCAGATATCGATCGGCCGCGTGATTCCCATCCC
>DASZJU010000073.1:0-7645 GCA_035947815.1 Reyranella sp. | reverse complement strand
GGCGGGGCGCGATCATCGGCGTGTCGATGTAGCCCGGATGCACCGAGTTGCAGCGGATGTTGTATTTCATCTGCGCGCAATGCAGCGCCACGTTCTTGGTGAGCGTGCGCACCGCGCCCTTGCTGGCGCAGTAGGCCATCGCATAGGACGCGCCGCGCAGGCCGAGCACCGAGGAGATGTTGACGATCGAGCCGCCGCCCGAGTGCCTGAGGGCCGGGATCGCGGTCTTGCAGCCGAGGAACGTGCCCAGCGAATTGATATCGTTGACGCGACGGTATTCCGCCAGCGTGCAGTCCTCGATCGAGTTGCGCACGCCAATGCCGGCGGCATTCAGGAGGCCGTGCAGGCCGCCGAACCTCTCGACGCTGGCGGCGACCGCGCTCTGCCAGCCCGCTTCCTGGGTGACGTCCAGGGTCACGAACAGCGCCGCGTCACCCAGTTCGGCCGCAAGCGCGCGACCCTTGGCCTCGTCGCGGTCGGCCACGACGGCCTTGCCGCCCTCGCGGGCGACCAGGCGGGCGGTTTCGGCGCCGATGCCCGACGCGCCGCCGCTTAGCAGCACGACCTTGTTCTCGAGACGGGGCATGACGCTACCTTTTCATCAGGCCCGAGGTCAGCCCGCCGTCGGCCACGATCTCCGCGCCGGTGACGAAGCTCGAACGGTCCGAGGCGAGCCACAAGACGACCTCGCCCAGATCGACCGGCTCGGCCATGCGCCCGATCGGATGGCGCGACCCGATGAACGCCTTGCCGTGCTCGTGGCCCATCGCCTGCCACAGCGGGTTGAAGATCGGCGTATCGACGCCGCCGGGATGCACCGAATTGCAGCGGATGTTGTATCGCTGCTCGGCGCAGTAGAGCGCCACGCTCTTGCTGAGCAACCGCACCGCGCCCTTGCTGGCGGTATAGGCGGTCGGTCCCGCCGAGCCGATCAGGCCGGCGATCGACGAGATGTTGACGATCGAGCCCTTGGACGCGGGCTTGTCCGGACCGCTCTTTTTCATGCCCTGGATGGCGTACTTGCAGCCCAGGAACACGCCTTCCGAATTGATCGCCTGCACGTGTTGCCAGTTCTCGACGGTGGTGGTCTCCACATTGCTGAAACCGCCGGAGATGCCGGCATTGTTGACCACGATGTCCAGGCGGCCTTCGCGGTCCAGTACGTCGGCGAGCAGGGATTGCCAGGACTCCTCCGAGGCGACATCGTGCGACACGAAGCGGCCGGTGCCGTCCCTGGCGTCCTGGAGGTCGGCGACGATGACGCGCGCGCCGTGGCCCGCGAGCAGTGCCGCCGACGCCGCGCCAATACCCGAAGCGCCGCCCGTGACGATGGCCACCTGTTCCGAAAGTTCCCCGCTCATGTGTCAGCGACCATAGCGATTATCGCGCGATTGCAGTAGCGTCCTTCGCCGAGGGAGGATCGCATGTCGAAGCTCGGGGGACTGTTTATGCTGGCGTTTGCATCGCTTGCCGCGGCGGCGTGCGCCACGACGACCGGTGGCGGACAGGGCGGCGGATTTGGCGGATCTGGGCTGCAAGCCACCGTCCTGCCGCCCGGCATGACCGCCGCTCAAGGCGCCGCCTATTGCGCCAAGCTCTCCCAGACCTATGCCGAATATGTCGGCACGGTCGGCGGCTATCTCGGCGGCGTGACCACCGGGGGCGAAGCCGCCGACCTCGATGCGAGGGTCGCGATCGCCCAGTGCCAGGACGGCAACTATGCGTCCGGCATCCCGGCGTTGCAGCAGAAGCTGCGCGACGCCAGGGTCACGGTACCGCCGCCGCCGACCGCCGGCTGATCATTTTCTTGTCCCTCCCCCGTGTGACGGGGGAGGCTTGCGAGTGGCGGTCAGAAGCCGAGCGGATCGGTGACGCGGGTCCAGCGGCCGCCTTTCACTTCGGCGAGGAACGAGGAATTCGCGCCCTGCCGGATGTTGGGGCCGAAATTGACCTCGGGGCCGTTGAAGATGTCGTGGTAGCCCTTGATGGCTTCCATGCCCGTGATGAAGCTGTCGAGCGTCAGGTCCTTGCCGGCGTTCTTCAGGCCCTGATAGGTCAGATCGGCGGCGACATAGCCGTAGACCGCGCCAATGTTCGGATCGACGTTGAACTTCTTCTTGTAGTTCTCGACGAAGCCCTTGACCGAGGCCACGCTGCTGTCGACGTAGGGCATCTCGGTAAGGCCCATGCCGTAGAAGCCCTCCATGCCGGGCGCCGCGCCGACGACCAGGTCATAGACCGCCGCGGAACCCAGGAAATCGACGTCGGTCCAGCCCGCCTTGCGCGCCGCCGTATAGGGTACGATCGAATCGCGCACGATGGTCCCCATGGCGATCAGGTCGCAGCCGGCCGAGCGCAGCTTGGTGAGCGACGCGGTGAAGTCCTGGTCGGTCGGCTTGTGCGCCGCGGTCTCCACGACCTTGATGCCGAGCTTCTTGGTCTGCTGCTCGGCGCCTTCCAGGATCTCCTTGCCGAAGTCGGTGTCCTGGTACATCACGCAGATGGCCTTCTTGCCCTTCGTCTTGACGAAGTACTCGATGCCCGAGCGGATCTGGTCGACATAGGAGGCCGCGCCGTAGAATTTCAGCCGCTCATAGGGCTCGTACATCGAGCGGGCGGCCGACAGCGGGAACAGGTTGGGCACGCCGACGGCGAACTGATCCTTGAAGCAGGCGTTGTTCATCGGGGTGCCGAGCGGCGCCACGAAGGCGAACACCTTGTCGCGGTTTATGAGCTTGTTGCAGGCCTGAACCGCCTTGGGCACCTGGTAGCCCTGGTCCTCGACGATCACCTTGATCTTGCGGCCGTTGACGCCGCCCGCTTCGTTGATTTCGTCGAAGCGCATCTTTACACCGTTCGACGACGACACGCCGTAGGTCGCGGCCACGCCCGAGAGATCGGTGTGCATGCCGAGCAGGATTTCCGTGGACGTGACGCCGCGTGTCTGCGCCGATGCGCCCGCCGTCACAAGCGATGCGGCTGCCGCGATCGCCATTGTAAGAGCCATTTTCGGTTTGTTCATCTCTTCCTCCCTATCCCGTGATTGCAATAATAGCCGATTCGTCCTCCCCAGCGAAGCTGGGGAGGTGTCGCCGTCACGCGGCGACGGAGGGGTCATGACCTTCGCAAGAGAAGAGCTTGACCCCTCCGTCCGCTTCGCGGACACCTCCCCTCGTAAGACGAGGGGAGGATTTCATGCCTCGGCATACATGCCGTCGATCACCCCGATGTACTTTTCATTCACGAACTTGCGTTTGAGCTTCATCGTGGGGGTGAGTTCGTCGTCCTCGGCGGTGAGCTGCTGCTCGATCAGCCGGAACTTCTTGATCGTCTCGACCCGCGCGAAATTCTGATTCACCCGCTCGATCTCCGACCAGATCAGGTCGTGGACCTCGCGCGCCCGGCACAGCGAGGTGAAGTCGGTGAACGGCACGTTGCTGTCCTGCGCGTGCTTGGCGACGTTGTCGTAGTCGATCATGATCAGGCACGACAGGAACTTGCGGCGATCGCCGATCACCACGGCATCGGAGATGTAGGGCGAGAATTTGAGCTGGTTCTCGATCTCCGAGGGCGTGATGTTCTTGCCGCCCGCGGTGATGATGATGTCCTTCATGCGGTCGGTGATCTTGAGGTACCCCTCGTTGTCGATGAAGCCGACGTCACCGGTGTGCAGCCAGCCGTCGCGCAGCGTTTCCGCCGTCTTCTGCGGCTGGTTCAGGTAGCCCATGAAGACGTGCGGACCTTTCAGCAGAATCTCGCCGTCGGGCGAGATCTTGGTCTCGGTGTGCGGCGCGGTGATGCCGACGGTGCCGAGCTTGATGCGGTCGGGCATGCCGGTCGCCAGGCCGCAATTCTCGGTTTGGCCGTAGACCTCGCGCATGTCGACGCCGAGCGCGCGATACCACTTGATGAGGTCGGGCGCGATCGGCGCGGCGCCGGTGCCGGCGAAGC
Source organism: Reyranella sp. (assembly GCA_035947815.1). GTDB lineage: Bacteria > Pseudomonadota > Alphaproteobacteria > Reyranellales > Reyranellaceae > Reyranella. The sequence continues at coordinate 3,694 of DASZJU010000073.1, read as the reverse complement.
GCACGCGGTGCATGCCGATGGCGCGCTTGATGTTGTCCAGCACCAGGAAGTCGGCGATGCCGTGCAACCCCCTGAGGAGGGGCGAGGGACGTTCGCCCGCCAGCTCCGCTTCGGCCACTTGTAGCCCGATGCCGAGCGCCCACTGGTAGGCCGTGCGGCCGATCCAGGTCGCTTCCTTCATGCGGATGGCAATGCCGGAATAGAAGCGTTCCCAGATGCGCGGCACGGCGAAGAAGGTGGTCGGCGCCACCTCGCGGATGTTGTCGGGCACCGTCTCGGCGCTCTCGGCGAAGTTGGCGATGGCGCCGGAGCGCAGCGGCAGGAAGGCGGTGAAGGTGCGCTCGGCGATGTGGCACAGCGGCAGGAAGGCGAGCTGCTCGTCGTCGATGCCGATCGGGATGAAGGCGTCGGCATTGCGCAGCTGGAAGACGACGTTGCGGTGCGACAGCATCGCGCCCTTGGCCGGGCCGGTGGTTCCGGACGTGTAGACCAGCAGGGCAAGCTCATCGGCCTTGGAGCCCTGGACCAGCGCCTCCCACAGGCCGGGATGCGCCGCATCGTGCGCGCGACCGAGCGCCAAAAGCTCGTCGAACGGCATGACCAGCGGGTCGCTGAAATCGGCGAGGCCTTCCATGTCGAAGACGAAGACCTTGGCGATCTTCCTGGTGATCTGGGGGCAGCGCCCGCGCACCTCGATGAACTTGTCGAGCTGCTCGTCGTTCTCGACGAACAGGAAGCGCGATTGGCTGTCGTTCAGGATGTAGTCGACCTGCTTGGCCGAGTCGGTCGGATAGATGCCGTTGCTCACACCGCCAGCGCCCATGGTGCCCATGTCGGCGTAGAGCCATTCGGGCACGGTGTCGGCCAGGATCGAAACGACCTCGCCGCGCTCGAGGCCGAGCTTCGCGAGGCCCATGCCCGTCCAGCGCGCGCGCTGGCCGTAGTCACGCCACGACGTGGCGCGCCAGATGCCGAGATCCTTCTCGCGGAAGGCGGTGCGGCCGTCGCGCGCCTTCACCTGGTGCCAGAACAGCTTGGGAATCGTGTCGCAGCCTTCGATCTCGATGCGTCCGCAGGCCTCCAGCATCGCTTGCTCCCTCATCTCCCGGTCTTCTCTATCGCCACGTCTTGCGCTTCTTCCAGCGCCGTTGGCCACGGGCGCCCTGATCCTTGATGCCGAGATAGAATTCCTTGATGTCTTCCTTTTGCAGCAGCCGCGCGCAGGTGTCGGCCATGACGATGCGGCCGACCTCGAGCACGTAGCCAAAATCGGCGGTCCGCAGCGCCATGTTGGCGTTCTGCTCGACCAGCAGGATGGTGACGCCGAGCTCGCGGTTGATGCGCACGACGATGTCGAAGATGTCCTTCACCAGCTTGGGGCTCAGGCCGAGCGACGGCTCGTCGAGCAGCATCAGCCTGGGCCGCGCCATCAGCGCCCGGCTGATCGCCAGCATCTGCTGCTCGCCGCCCGACAGCGAGCCGGCGCGCTGGTCGGCGCGCTCGCGCAACACCGGGAAGTAGCCGAACACTGCCTCGAGATCCTGGGCGACGCCGTCGGCGTCGTGGCGCGTATAGGCGCCCATGCGCAGGTTCTCGCGCACGCTCAGAAAGGGGAAGACCTCGCGGCCCTCGGGTACATGGCTGACGCCCAGCCGCATCACCTTGTCGGGATCCATGCGCCGGATCTCGTGGCCCTCGAAGACGACACTGCCCTTCTGCGGGTCCATGACGCCGCACACGGTCTTGAGGACGGTGGTCTTGCCGGCACCATTGGCCCCCAGGATCGTGACGATGCCGCCCCGGGGCACTTCGAACGAGACGCCGCGGATCGCCATGATCGGCCCGTAGTACGTCTCGATGTTGGTGACCTTGAGGATGGGGTCCGCGGTCATGATCTTACCTTTCCTCCCCGGCGAAGCTGGGGAGGTGGCCGAAGGCCGGAGGGGTCATGGGCCGTGCGTTCGCCGTGGGGCTTATGACCCCTCCGTCCGCTTCGCGGGCACCTCCCCTCGTACGACGAGGGGAGGGACATGAATGGCACCACCATTCCCTCATCCTCCCAGATACGCGCGGATGACTTCGGGATGGGCCTGGACCTCGGCCGGCGTGCCCAGGGCGATTGGCCGGCCGTAGTTCAGCGCCAGGACGCGGTCGGACACCGCGGAGACCAGGCTCATGTCGTGCTCGACCATCAGCACCGTGATGCCCAAGAGGTCCCTGATGTCCTGAATCCAGAAGGCCATGTCCTCCGTCTCCTCGACATTGAGGCCGGACGACGGTTCGTCGAGCAGCAGCAGCCGGGGATCGGTGCAGAGCGCGCGCGCCAGCTCCGTCACCTTGCGCACGCCGTAGGGCAGGTTGACGATCAGGCTGTCGCGGTACTGCTGCAGGTCGAGGAAGTCGATGGCCTTCTCGACGGCCTCGCGGTGCTCGATCTCCAGGCGCCGCACCGACGGCAGGAACAAAAGCTCCGAGAAGAATCCCGATTTCTTGTGGGCGTGGCGCGCCAGCAGGAGGTTCTGCAGCAGCGTGGCATGCTCGAACAGCTCGATGTTCTGGAAAGTGCGGGCGATGCCGAGCGCCGCGATCCGGTGCGGCGCCACGTTGGTGATGTCGCTGCCGTCGAAGCTGAGGCGGCCCGCGGTCGGCTCGTAGATGCGGCTCACCAAATTGAAGATGGTGGTCTTGCCGGCGCCGTTGGGGCCGATGATGGTGAAGACTTCGCCCTGCTCGACGTCGAAGCTCACGCCGTCGACGGCGCGGATGCCGCCGAAGTTGATCGAGAGCTGGTCGGCCTCGAAGAAGCTCATCGCAGCCTCTCCGACCGCATGTAGCTCTTCTGGCGCTTGAAGGTGGCGCTCTTGTACATCGGGAAGGTCGAGAAGAAGAGCCGGATTTTTAGCCAGCGCCCGTAGATGCCGAGCGGCTCGAGCAGGATCACCAGCACCAGGATGAGGCCGAAGATGCCGGCCTCGACTCCGGGTTTCTTGAGGAAGTTGCCTATAAGTTCGCCTACCACGCCGATCGCCGCGATGCCGCTGGCCCGCGCGGCGTCAGCCATGCTGTCGGGGATCGAATCGCGCAGGATGGCGATGACGGGCGGCAGGAGGGCGACGAAGATGGCGCCGAACACCGCGCCGTGCAGCGAGCCCAGTCCGCCCACGATCACCAGCAGCAGGAACTGAATCGACAGCAGGATGGTGAAGATGTCGGGCGCCAGATAGGCGATCTTGTGGGCGAACAGCGCGCCCGCCAGCCCCATCAGCGCCGCCGAGTAGGCGAAGGCCATCGATTTGTAGATCGCCAGATTGACGCCCATCGATTGGGCGGCGATCTCGCTGTCGCGGATGGCGATCCAGGCGCGGCCGGTGGGCGAGCGCAGCAGGTTGCGCGTCAACCACAGCGCCAGCACCAGGAAGAGCAGGCAGAGGTAGTAGAATGATCGGTCGTCCTCGAAGGGCACGCCGAAGATGACGGGTTTGGCCACCGGCATGCCGGCAAAGCCGTGCGTCACCGATTCCCAACGGCTGAACACTTCCTGGATGATCACCGCGAACGCAAGGGTGGCAATGGCGAGGTAGATGCCGGTCATGCGCAGCGCCGGCAAGCCGACGACGAGGCCGCTCGCGGTGGTGATCAGCACGGCCAGGACCAGCGACACCACCCAGGGCAGGCCATGCTGCAGGAAGTAGGC
>DASZJU010000072.1:0-7810 GCA_035947815.1 Reyranella sp. | reverse complement strand
GCTGAACTGGGAATATTCCGGCTTCTTCGACATCGGCATGTGCCTGCGCAACGAATACGACGCCATCATCCAGCACGGCACCATGACCTTGGTGCGCCGCGATCTGATGGAGGAGCTGGGCGGCTGGGCGACCTGGTGCATTACCGAGGATACCGAGCTTGGCCTTCGCCTGATGGAGCAGGGCTACGGCGCCATGTACAGCCGCGAGCGCTTCGGTCACGGCCTGACGCCCGACCACTTCGCCGGCTACAAGAAGCAGCGCTTCCGCTGGGCCTACGGCGCCATGCAGATCATGAAGGCGCATGCCGGCAAGATGTTCAGCAATGCGACCAAGCTCACCTTCTGGCAGAAGTATCACTTCGTCGTCGGCTGGCTGCCATGGTTCGCCGATGCATTGAACCTGATCTTCACCTGGGCGGGGCTTGCCTGGCTGCTGGCGGTGATCCTGCCGCCGCAGTTCGGCATCAAGCCGGTCGGCCTGCCGCCGGCCGAGTTCATCCTGCCGACCATCGGCATCTTCGTCTTCAAGCTGCTCTATTCGTTCGGCCTCTATTTCGACCGCGTGCGCTGTACCTTCCGCCAGAGCATCGGCGCCTCGCTGGCCGGCCTCGCGCTCACCTATACGGTGGGGCGCGCGGTAATCTACGGGCTGGCGACCAGCCGGCTGCCCTTCATGCGCACGCCCAAGATGGACGAGCGCGCCACGCTTGGCATGGCGTTCGGCATGGCGCGCGGCGAGGCCGTGCTGGCGGCGCTGCTGTGGCTGGGCGCCGCCGTGCTGTGGCTGACCAACGGACAGCTCGACCCCGAGGCGCGGCTGTGGTCGCTGTTCATGGTCGTGCAGTCGCTGCCCTACGCGGCCGCCGTCTATGTCTCCATGGTGAACGCGCTCGAGCAGATGCGGCATGCCCGCACCGTGTTCGAGGCGGCGCCGGCGCCCCGGATGGCCGGCCCCGCGATGCAACCCGCGCAGTAGGACACGGCATTTTTCCCTGTCGACTCGTGGCCATCGTCTGTTAGCGTTCGCCATGCCCTCGGTTGAGTCTGCCGGCACGGCCCTTTTCTTGAAGCGCTGGTTGCGCCGCCCGTTGGCCATGGGCGCGGTGATGCCAAGCGGCCGGCTGCTTGCCGCGGCGATGGCCAAGACCGCCAAGGCTGTTCTCGAAGGCCGGCCAGGCCATGTCGTGGAGCTGGGCGCCGGCACCGGCGAGGTCACCAAGGCCCTGCTGGCTGCAGGCGTCGCGCCGGAGCGGCTCGTTTTGGTCGAGCGCGACCCCGAGCTTGCGATCTTCCTGCGCCGCCATTTCCCCGGACCGCGCATCATCGAGGGCGACGCCGCGCGCCTGCCGCGGCTTCTGGCCGACCATGGCGTCGCCTCCGTTGCTGCGGTCGTGTCGAGCCTGCCGTTGCTGTCGCTGCCGGCCGGCGTCGTGGCTGGCATCGTCGGCGGCGTCTTCGAGGCGCTGCCGCGCGGCGGCGCCCTGGTCCAGTTCACCTATGGCCCGACGCCGCCGGTGCCGCGCGCCTTGCGTGAGCGCCTGCAGCTCGACGGTGCGCACGGCAAACGCATCTGGCGCAACGTCCCGCCGGCTGTGGTCTGGACTTTCACAAGGCCGCCGGCGGCGTGACTTCTTTCCGCTTCGACGATGCTTTAAGGAACGCCATCACCGACCGTCTGGGCCGTTTCGAGTTGCGCCGCCGCGCCGACGCCGGCGGTCTGAAGCGCGCGGCAGTGGCGGTGGTCGTAGTCGAAGCGGATGTGCCCTCGATGTCGGGGGAGCGCGAGGCGGCCTTCCTGCTCACCAAGCGTACGCCGAAGCTCAGGGCGCATGGCGGGCAATGGGCGTTGCCGGGCGGCCGGGTCGACGCCGGCGAGACAATCGAGCAGACGGCGCTTCGCGAGTTGCACGAGGAGCTGGGCGTGCTTGCCTCCACCGACGACATCCTGGGCACGCTCGACGACTATCCGACGCGCTCGGGCTACCTGATCGCGCCGGTGGTGGTGTGGTCGCCCGGGGTGACGGTGACGCCCAATCCCGCCGAGGTCGCGGCCGCCTACCGTATCGCCTGCGGCGAGTTGTTCCGCGAGGGCTCGCCCGAGATCATCGCCATCGAGGAATCGGACCGCCCGATCATCCGCCTGCCGCTGCCGGTCGCCAACGTCAACGCGCCGACGGCGGCGGTGCTTTATCAATTCCGCGAAGTGGCGCTGGCCGGACGCGACACCCGCGTCGACCATTTCGAGCAGCCGGTCTTCGCCTGGCGCTGATGTCTTCGGACCGCGGGCCTCCGGCCCGCTCATGAATCAGAGCGGGCCGGAGGCCCGCGGTCCGCTTGAGCCTAGGAGCGCGCGCTCCGGTTGGCGACCAGCACGGGGCGGCGCTTCAGGAACACCGTTGTTTCCTGCTCCATCACCTGCTCGCCGCGCTGGTTGATCGTGACCTGGCGGATGCGGGCGATGCCGCGGTCGGTCTTGGACGCCGAGAGCCGGAGTTCGACGATGTCGGTCACCACGCGCAGCGTGTCGCCCGGGCGCACCGGCCGCGGAAACTGGACCTCGCCGATGCCCGGCGAGCCGAGACTCGCGGCCCGGAACACGCCCATCTCGAGCCACAGCTTCAGGGTGACCGCCATGGTATGGAGGCCCGACGCGATCAGGCCGCCGAAGGTCCACTTGTTGGCGAACTCGACGTCGGTATGGAATGGCTGCGGATCCCATTGCCGCGCGAATTCGATGATGCCGGCCTCGGTCATTGTCATGCCACCGCTCACGAAACGGTCGCCGACCTTGAAATCCTCGTAATAGCGATCGGTCACAGGACCTGCTCCAGTCAGGCGGTGTCGGGCACGGGGCTTGGGTACTAGGGCGGGATGTCCACGAAGCCCATCGAGCTTTAGAGGCTCACCGCAGGGTCTATTTTGGCGGTGATTGTGTCGAGTGTGAGACGTCGATGAGCCAGTATGCGGGCGCCCCAGCTAGATGCCGAACGCCCGCAGCCCGTAGATCAGGCCGACCACCAGCAGGCCGATGAAGACCGTCTGGGTAACCAGCAGCATCACCGGCGCGATGCCGATCCGCGCCAGCGCCAGCAGCGAGGTCTTCATGCCCAGCGCTGCGATGGCGGTGATGATCAGGAACGAGGAGACCTGGGCGACCGCGGCCTTCACGTCGGGCGGCACGACGCCCAGCGAATTGAGCGCCGCCAAGGTCAGGAAGCCGAACAGGAACACCGGCGGCGCCGGCCGGGCGTCGCCCGCCGATTCGCCGCCTTTTGCCACCCACCAGGCGATGCCGGCGATGGCCGGCAGCAGGAAGGCCACGCGCAGCAGCTTGGTGATGATGGCGTCGGCCAGCACCTGTGGCCCCATCGTCTGGCCGGCACCCGCCACCTGGGCAACGTCGTGGATGGCGCCGCCCAGGAACACGCCCATCTCGAACAGCGAGAAGCCCAGCATGTCGTGCAGGGCGGGGTAGATCACCATCACCACCGTGGCGATGAAGTTCACGCCCATCACCGTAAAGGCGAGATCGCGGTCGGAATTCTCGTGCTTGGGCAGCACTGCGGAGGCGGCCATCGCTGCCGCCGCGCCGCACACGCCGGTGGCGCAGCCGGTCAAAAGGCCGAAATCGCGCGACAGGCCGAACAGGCGCGACGCCCAGGCGCCGAAGGTGATGGTGCAGGCGACGGCCGCAAAGGCGATCAGCACAGGCAGCGCGCCGCCGTCGACGAGCTGGCCCAGGGTCAGGCGCGCGCCGTAGAGGGCGACGCCGACGCGCAGCAGCGTGCGGCCGGCGAATTCGAGTCCGGGCTTCAACGCCGGCCTGGCCGACAGCGGCTGCAGCGCCATGCCGATGACCAGGGTGAGGATGAGCGGCGGCACCCAGACGGCGCCGAACTTCAGCATGTTGCGCATATCGGCGATGAAGGCCACGGCCGCGATAACCGCACACAGCGCGACTCCGGGCGCCACCCGACGCAGGTTGTCGGGCGCCCACAGGCGGACCAGTTCGACGGCGATCGTGCTGCTACGCATCAAGAATGGCGACCAGCTGGCCTTCTCCGATAGCTTCGCCTTCGCTGACCTTGATCTCCTTGATGATGCCCGCCTTGGGCGAGAGCACGGGGATTTCCATCTTCATCGATTCGAGGATCATGATCTCGCCCTCGGCCTCGATCCTGTCGCCGGGCTTGGTCTGGATCTTCCAGACATTGCCGGCGATTTCCGACTTCACGTTGACGACGGCCATACCCTGGTTTTCTCCCCGGCGTTGCTCACCCGGCTTTTTCGGCCACGCGGCGCGCCAACGCAAGGGCCGAGCCGCCCACACGGCCGCCGAGCCGGTATGCGGCTTCGTTCACGGCGGAAAGGACACCCTTGGTGAGGGTTGAACGGCCATCGCCGATCTTTGCCGACAGCGCCGCCACCGTGGCGCCGGCAATTCCGGCATTGTTGAGAATCGGCAGGCCGGCAGCGCCTGCCCGATCGGCGCCGAAGCCTGCGTCGTTGTACAGCACCAGGGCAGGCTGCACGGGCGCGGCAACCTGACCGGACGCTTCGGCCCCATGACTGCCGGTGGCCACGACCTGGTCGCGGTCCTCGGCCAAGATCAGAGTGGCCGAATCGATGCAAATGATCCTTCGTCGGCCGGCCTTGGCGTCGAATACCGAGCGCCCCTCGGCTCTTGCCGGCGGCGCGCGGTGCGGCCAGGGCGCTGCCTTGAGCCGCTCTGCGGCTTCCGCGCAGGTCTGGCCGGGCGCCACGCCGCAGGCGGCGGCCAGCGCATTGGCGCGGCTCACGATGCCTCGGCGCATCATGTCCTCGGCCTCGCCGATGCGCGCGCTTGTCGAATCGACCGCGACCATCGCCATGCCGAGCTCCTGCGCCAAGGCGAGACCGGCGATGCCGGCTTCCTCGAAGCCGATGCCGGCATCGTGATGGATGGCGGCGCGGGCGCCGGCCTTGGCGACGACGTGGGCGGCATAGAGTGCGGCATGGGAGCCGCCAACGATGACGGCGCCATCGGCTTCCGGCGGCAGCTTGGTCACGCTCGGCACGACGAGAATGGCAACGGTCATGGCGACATCATATCGCCAATGCGCCTATAAGTCCGCGCATGCCCGAACCGGCGAGCGAACCCACGGTCGACAACAAGGTCGCGGTCCTGATCCTGCAGCACCCGCAGGAGCAGGATCACGCGCTGGGCACGGCAGGGCTGCTTCGCCAGACGCTGGTCCAGGCCAAGCTTGCGGTCGGCTTGTCGTGGCGCAATCTGGGCCATGCGCTGGGTGAACCTGGCGAGGCGAAGGATTGGGGCGTGCTCTATCTCGGCTCGGCGCATGCCGCCGGGACGGGGCCGCTGGTCGCACTCAACCAAAAGGGCGAACCGCTGGCCGACCAGGGCAGCGCGCGGCGCGGCCTCCGGGGCATCGTGGTCTTGGACGGCAACTGGGCGCAGGCCAAGGCGCTGTGGTGGCGCAACGCCTGGCTGACCAGGCTCCGGCGCTTCGTCGTCGTCCCCGACGGGCCCTCGCTCTATGGCGGGCTGCGCAAGGAGGCCCGGCCCGACGCGGTCTCGACCCTCGAGGCCGTGGCGCTCGCCCTGTCGGTGCTCGAGCACGACCCGACGCTGCGGGAAAGGCTCATGGCGCCGTTTCGCGAGCTGATCGCCAAGGCGCGCAGCGAAGGCGTTCGGGACGTCAAACGGGATCGTCGCAGGCGACGTTAGCCCCTATAATCGCCCCATGCTGGACCAACCGCAGATCCCTGTCGCCCAACGGACCAACCCCGAGCGCTCTTTCACCGAGGAGGTGCGCGCGCTCAGGCTGGGCGATGGCGAGGTCTTCCGCGGCGAGGGCATCCTCGCGGTCACCAAGGCCATCCTGCAGTCGGGCGTCGCCTATGTCGGCGGCTACCAGGGCGCGCCGGTCTCCCACTTGGTCGATGTGCTGGTCGAATCGCAGGACCTTTTGGACGAGCTGGGCGTCCATCTCGAGACCTGCACCAACGAAGCCTCGGCGGCGGCGCTGCTGGGCGCCTCGATCAACTATCCGATCCGCGGCTGCGTCACCTGGAAATCCATCGTTGGCACCAACGTGGCGGCCGATGCGCTCAGCAACCTCGCCTCGCCCGGCGTAATCGGCGGCGCGCTGATCGTGGTCGGCGAGGATTACGGCGAGGGCGCCTCGATCATCCAGGAACGTGCCCACGCCTACGCGCTGAAATCGTCACTCTGGTTGATGGATCCGCGCCCCAACCTGCCCGCGATCGTGCGTTGCACCGAGAAGGCCTTCGAACTTTCCGAAGCGACCAACACGCCGGTGATGATGGAACTGCGCATCCGCGCCTGTCACGTCACGGGCGAATTTTTGGCCAAGGACAACCAGCCGCCGGCGATCTCGCGCAACCATCGTCTCGCCAATCCCGCCGCGCACAACTACGACCGCATCTCGCATCCGCCTTCGACCTATGCCCATGAGAAGATCAAGGTCGAGGTCCGCCAGCCCGCCGCCCAGCGTTTCATCGTCGAGCAGGGGTTGAACGAGTTCCTTCCGGGCGAACGCGCCGACCTCGGCATCATCGTGCAGGGCGGCATCACCAACGTGCTGGTGCGCGGCCTCGACCGGCTGGAAATCGAAGGCAAGATCCCGACCCTGGTGCTGAACGTCACGCACCCGCTGGTGCCCGACCAGATCGCCGACTTCTGCAAGGGCAAGCGCGCCGTGCTGGTGGTCGAAGAGGGTGCCCCCGACTATATCGAGCAGGCGATCCACGTCATCCTGCGCAAGCGCGACATCGACACCAAGCTCTACGGCAAGGACGTGCTGCCGATGGCGGGCGAGTACACCGCCGAGGTGGTGACCGAGGGCCTGCTGAAATTCTTCGCCCAGTCGGCCAACGACATCGATCTTTCCAGGCCGCGCGAACGCTTCGAGACCGCGCGCGCCGGCCGTGCCGAGGCGCAGCGCCTGCTGGGCGGCCCGTTGCCGCTCAGGCCGCCGGGCTTCTGCGTCGGCTGCCCCGAGCGGCCGGTCTTCTCGGCGATCAAACTTTTGGAGCGCGAGGTTGGCAAGGTCCACATCTCGAGCGACATCGGCTGCCATTCCTTCGCGACCCTGGCGCCGTTCAACCTTGGCAATTCGATCCTGGGCTTCGGCATGTCGCTGGCCGCCGCGGGTGCGGTGGCGCCGGTGATGCAGAAGCGCACCATCTCGGTGATGGGCGACGGCGGCTTCTGGCACAACGGCCTTTTGAGCGGCGTCGCCTCGTCGATGTTCAATCGCGGCGACCGCGTGCTGGTCATCATGCAGAACGGCTACACGTCGGCGACTGGCGCGCAGTTCATCCCGAGTACAGCCGGCAACCGGCGCGACGGCGAGACCACTTCCGACATCGCCGCCACGCTCAAGGCCATGGGCGTGAAGTGGCTGCGCACCATCCGCACCTACAATGTCGGCACCATGCTCACGACCCTGCGCGAGGCGATGAACACGGACGACAAGGGGCTGAAGGTCATCGTCGCCGACGGCGAGTGCCAGCTCGCGCGCCAGCGTCGCATCCGTCCGCAGATCGCGGCCCAGCTCAAGCGCGGCGAGCGGGTGGTGCGCACGCGCTTCGGCGTCGACGACGAGGTCTGCACCGGCGACCATTCCTGCATCAGGCTGTCGGGCTGCCCGTCGCTGGTGGTCAAGCCCAATCCCGATCCGCTGCGCTCCGATCCGGTGGCGCACGTCAATAATGGCTGCGTCGGCTGCGGGCTGTGCGGCGAGGTCGCCGATGCCGCCGTCCTCTGCCCGTCCTTCTACAAGGC
>DASZJU010000071.1:0-38016 GCA_035947815.1 Reyranella sp. | reverse complement strand
GCAACACGGCGCTCATCGGCAGCTTGGCGACGCGCGCCGCGATGCCTTGCCGCTCGGCCTCGCGTTCGTTCAGTCCGACATGGGCAAGCGGCGGATCGGTGAACAGGCAACGTGGCACCAGCCGATCACGCGTGCTGCTCTTGCCTCGCCAAGCAAAAGTAAAAAGCCCGGCAACTCGTGAGGGTTTGCTGGCGTTTTTCCGTGGGAGGTTGGTGGCAGGTCGGGACTTGAACCGACGAACCGTTGCTCCAACGTTACCAGTATGGAAGAGAGGATGAAACCCTTGGCCTACTGTACCCGACCGGGCCGCCTGCTGGGCGTGCTGCTGATCCTGGCCGCGGCCGCGAGCCTTGCCGGCTGTGGCGTTGTCGCGGCGCCGGTCCGTGTCTCCAGTGCCGCCGTGAAGACGGTGCCGGTGGCCGGCCACGTGGTCGCGGCGCCCTTGGACGTAACGGCCGACACTATCGACTGAGCGTCAGCCGGCACGGCGGCGTGGACGTGTCGCCGTAGCCGCGCAAGTCGGGCGCAATCATCCGATAGTGCGTTGCGAGCGCTGGTGGATCCCGTTGGCATGGACAGTGAGGCTCCGGATATGGCTGCTCGTCTTCGCCAAAGCGGCCTGCATCACAGCAGCTTTTCGACAGTGATCGGCAAATCGCGCACCCTCTTGCCCGTGGCGTGATAGACGGCGTTGGCGATGGCGGGCGCCACCGACACAGCCGTCAGCTCGCCCAGCCCTTTGGCGCCGAGCGGGCTTGCTTCCGCGTCGAACTCGCCCACGAACAGGGTTTCCAGCTCGGGAATGTCGGCGTTGGTCGGCACGAGGTAGCCGGAGCAGTTGCGGTGGAGGAAGCGACCCAGGACGGGATCCGTCTCGGACTGCTCGAGCAGCGCCTGGCCCACACCCCAGATGATGCCGCCGATCGCCTGGCTGCGCGCGGTTTTGGGATTGATGATGCGGCCGGCGTCATAGGCGCCGACGAAGCGGCTCAGTCGCACCAGGCCGAGCTCCGGATCGACGCGCACTTCGGCGAACACCGCGGCGAAGCTGAAGATGGCTTTCGGTCCTTGCGCCTCCTCGACCGGGTCGTAGTCCGCGTCGGCCACCAGGGTGGTAAGCCCGTTGCGCGCCAGGAGCTCGGCATAGCCGATGTTCACCTTGTCCTTCGCAAGCGCCATCGCCTTTTCGCGGGCCGCCTTCGCCGCCAGCAGGACCGCGGCGCCGGCGTTGGCCATCGTCGCCGAGCCGATGGCGGCATGCGAGGCCGGCAGCCGCGTGTCGCCCAGCCGCACCCTCACTTTCTCCGGCGCCAGACCAAGCGCATCGGCTGCTACCTGCTGCATCACCGTGTAGGTGCCGGTGCCGATATCGTGCATACCGGCCTCGACCAGCGCCGAGCCGTCGCTCGTCAGCGTGACCCTTGCCTTGGCCGGCCAGCGCCAGTGCGTGTAGATCGCACCGGCCATCCCCTGCCCGACCAGGTAGCGGCCGTCGCGCATCGAGCGCGGCTCGGGCGTCCGCTTCTCCCAGCCGAAGCGCGCCGCGCCCTCGGTCAGGCACCGGCGCATGGCACGGGTGGAGAACGGCCGGCCGCTCAGCGGATCGATCGCGGTGTCGTTCAGCAGTCTCAGCGCCACCGGATCGATGCCGGTTTCGTACGCCAGCTCGTCCATCGCGCTTTCCAGCGCGAAATGCCCCAGCGCCTCGTGCGGCGCGCGCATGGCCGTCGGTGTGTTGCGATTGACATGAACGATCTTGTGGTTGGTCGCGATGCCGCCGCTCGCACCCCACAGCGAGCGCGTCGCCAGGGCGGCATATTCGATGTAGTTGTCGAACATCGGCGTCGGCGAAATGCTCTCGTGGCGGATGCCCAGAAGCTTGCCGTTCTTGTCGGCGCCCAGCGCGATCGTCTGGATGGTGGCCGCCTGATGGCCGACCATGGAATACATCTGGGCGCGCGTGAGCTGCAGGCGCACCGGCCGCTCCAGGACCTTGGCGGCAAGCGCCGCCAGCAGAGTATGGGGCCAGACATAGGCCTTGCCGCCGAAGCCGCCGCCCAGGAAGTGGGATACCACATTGATCTTCTCCGGCGGCAGGCCGAGCACGATGGCCAAGAGTTCCCGCACGCCGAAAATGTGCTGGGTGGTTTCATAGAGCGTCAGCGTGCCGGCGGCGTCCCACATCGCCGTCGTGGCGTGCGGCTCCATCTGGTTGTGATGGCGATCGGCCGTGGCATAGGTGCGCTCGATCCTGATGGCAGCACTCGCGATCGCCTTGTCGGCATCGCCGACCGACGAGGCCACCGGCCACAGGAATTGCGGAGGATCGACGGCTTCCCGCGCCGTCTGCAGCCCGAACACGATGGGCTGCTGCGCGTCGTACGCGACCTTGATCAAGGTGCCGGCATGGGCCGCCTGGTCGAGCGTCTTGGCGATGACCAGAGCGATCGGCTGGCCGGCATAGTGGATCTCGTCGTCCTGCAGCGGCAGATAGGACTGCCCATGCGGATGCAGATGGCTCCAGGGTTTGGGTGTCGGGTTCATGCGCGGCATGTTGCGGTGGGTGAACAGCGCCAGCACGCCGGGCGCCAACCCAGCCAGGGCGGTGTCGATCGACACCGTGCGTCCGCGGGCGATCGTGCTGTGGACGATGGCGGCGTGCACCGCGTCTGCGACCGGAACGTCTGCCGTGTAGCGGGCGGCACCGGTCACCTTCAGCAGCCCGTCGGCGCGGGACAGGGCCTGTCCAATAGCGGTCATGCGCGTGCTCCTGCGATCTGCAGCGCGCGCAGGCTGACACGCCGGGCCAGTTCGACCTTGAAGCCGTTGTCGGCGAGCGGCCTTGCATCGGCGAAGGACGTCGCGATCGCCGACTCCAGCGCCTCGACATCGTCCAGCGACGCGCCGCGCAGTGCCGTCTCGGCCGATGTCAGCCGCCAGGGCTTGTGAGCCACGCCACCCAGTGCCAGTCGCGCCGAGCGGATGCGCTGGCCGTCGGTCGCGACCGCGGCCGCCGCGGAGACCAGAGCGAACTCATAGGACTGCCGGTCGCGAACCTTCAGGTAATGCGATGCCCGCCCTGCTTCCTGCGCCGGCACCTCGACAGCGACGATCAGGTCACCGCGCTCGAGCGCCGTGTCGCGCTGCGGCGTGTCGCCGGGAGGGCGATGGAAATCGCCGAACGGGATCGACCGGTCGCCGTCGCGGCCGCGTACGATGACGTCGGCGTCCAGTGCCGCAAACGCCACCGCCACGTCGGAGGCATGGGTGGCAACGCAGGCCTCCGACCAGCCGAAAATCGCATGGTTGCGATTGAGGCCGTGCCGGGCCGCGCAGCCCGAACCCGGCCGGCGCTTGTTGCACGGCAGATCGTCGCCGTCGCGGAAGTAGGGACAGCGCGTGCGCTGCAGGATGTTGCCGCCGATGGACGCCATGTTGCGCAACTGGCCGGAGGCGGCAAACAGCAGCGCCTCGGCGATCATTGGAAAGCGCCGCCGCACCTCGACGTCAGCCGCAACGTCGCTCATGCGTGCCAGCGCGCCGATGCGCAGGCCGCCGTCGGGTAGCGCCTCGATGCGCGCCATGTCCGGCAGACCGTTGATGTCCAGGAGCCGCTCGGGCAGCGCGGCACGGTCCTTCATCAGGCCTAAAAGGTCGGTGCCGCCCGCAATGAAGGCGAGCGCGGGATCGTGGGCGTGGGCGGCGATGGCTGTCACCGCATCGCCGGCGCGCGACAGGGAGAACCGATGCATGGGTCAGCGCCTCCCCGCCGCCGCTTCGGCAATCGCATCGACGATATTGGGATAGCAGGCGCAGCGGCAGAGATTGCCGCTCATGCGCTCGCGAATCTCGGTGTTCGAGAGGTCCGCCAGGGTGAGGGAGCCGGCCACGTCGACCGTGGCGGCGCTTGGCCAGCCGGCCTTTGCCTCTTCGATCATGGCCACGCCCGACATGATCTGGCCCGACGTGCAGAAGCCGCATTGAAAGCCGTCATGCTCGATGAAGGCCGCCTGGACCGGATGGAGCCGGCCGCCCTCCTCCAGCCCTTCGATGGTCGTGATCCGCCGGCCCTCCTGCATCGCCGCCAGGGTCATGCAGGAAAGCACGCGGCGTCCGTCGATATGCACGGTGCAAGCGCCGCACTCGCCGCGGTCGCAGCCCTTTTTCGTACCGCTGAGCCCCAGTGTGTCGCGCAGAGCGTCGAGCAGGGTCGTCCGAGGCTCGACCGAGATCGTGCGCGGCCGGCCGTTGACGGTGAGGCTCACGGACAGGGGCGCCGCTTCATCCGCTTCGGGAATGGGCTTGGTCCTGCTGCTCATTCTCCGCTCCTTTTAGGAGGCGTTCGCCACCGGCCGAGGCGCCACATTCGACAGCAGCGGCCCCAGCCCCTCGGCGAAGGTCAGATGCGCAATGACCGCATCGCGCACGATCGGGTAAGGCGTCTTTGCCAGCATCGCCATCTGCACGGCCGCCATCACCTCGCCCGCTTCCGAGCCGAGCATGGTGAAGCCCAGGATGCGGTCGTCGTCCTCGCCGACCATGACCTTCATGAAGCCCTGCGTTTCGTCGGTCGCCTCGGTGCGCAACACGGCGCTCATCGGCAGCTTGGCGACGCGCGCCGCGATGCCTTGCCGCTCGGCCTCGCGTTCGTTCAGTCCGACATGGGCAAGCGGCGGATCGGTGAACAGACAACGCGGCACCAGCCGATCGCGCGTGCTGCGCTTGCCGCCGGCCAGGTTGTCCCTGACGATGCGGAAGTCGTCGACCGAGACGTGGGTGAACTGCGGGCTGCCGGCGCATTCGCCGATGGCCCAGACATCGGGCGCGGTCGTTTCCAGCCGCTCGTTCACGCGAATGTATCCGCGATTGTCGAGTTCGATGCCAGCCTTCTCGAGACCGATGCCGGTGGTGTTGGGAATGCGACCTGCTGCAACGAGTATGTCGCTGGCCTCGATTGTCCGTTCGCCGGCGGCCGAGCGCACGGTCACGGTCACTTTCTTTCCGCTTTCTCCGTCGACCTTGAGCACCTGGGTAGACACCAGGAACCCGACGCCTTCATCGCTCAGCAGGCGCTGCACGGCATCCGCGGCGTCGGCGTCTTCGCGGCTGATGATCTTCGGGCCCGGCTCCATGACGGTGACGCGGCTGCCGAATCGGCGATACGCCTGGGCCATTTCGATGCCGACATAGCCGCCGCCGAGCACGACCAGATGCGCGGGGGCATAGTCGAGCTCCAGCGCCTCGACATGGGTCAGCGGCCCCGCGGCGGCGAGGCCGGGAATGTCCGGGATGGCCGCATGCGTTCCGACGTTCAGCACGATCTGATCGCTGGTGAGAAGGCGGGTGTCGCCGTCGTTCAATTGAACCTCGATCGTCCGGGGCGCCACGAACCGCCCGGTCCCCATCATCAGGTCGACGCCGCTTCTCTTGTAGGCGTCGAGGTGAAAGGCGACCTCGCGGTCGACCATGGCGCGTTTGCGCTGGCGGACTTTCGCCATGTCCGTCCTGATGGCGCCGTCGATCGCGCCGAACTCGGCCGCATGGCGTGCCAGATGGCCGATCCGGGCGCTCCAGATTTCGTTCTTGCTGGGCATGCAGGCCACGTTGGGGCACGACCCTCCCACCCATTGCCGTTCCACCATGGCCGTGCGCTGTCCCGTCTCCGCCAGATGCCAAGCCAGATGCTTGCCGCCTTGGCCGCTGCCGAGAATCACCGTTTGGAAAGTTTCTGCTTGGGGCATTGCATCCTCCGTCATGAATGGGGTGAGGCCATCACTCTCTCGACGTCCTGCTTCAGCAGGTAGAAGGACGCTGCAAAGAGAACAACGTCCTTCATCAGGAACGGCACGTTGCCCACCATGGCGGGAAAGCCGCCGGCCGAGGGCGCCCAGCCATCGGGCATAAAGGGAATGATGCTTATGGTCGACAGGAAGGTGATGCACGACCCGGCGGCACCCAGGATGCCCAGCCGCTTGTTCCAGAAGCCAAGGAACAGCAGCGTACCGAATGTCCATTCCGACACGCCCAGGAACCAGCTCGCGCCGCGCACGCCGAAGGCGGGATACATCCAGGAAATAAGCGGGCCGTTGCTGATGAACGGGATCAGAACCTGGGCCTCATATTCGAACCACTTCTGGTAGCCGAACAGAAGGAAGATGAGCACCATCGCGGCGCGCATCAGATGGTAGTCGAGATCCTTCCTCAGAAGGCCGAGACGCGCCATTGCCTTGGTCAGCAGATTGACCGGAATGTTCAGCAGGGTGTCGCCCGCTGTTGTTGTCTCTCGTGGACTGCCGTACGAGACTTCGCCTTTGACGTCTTGCATGCGACTCTCCGTCCAGGGTTCTGGGCGCAACATGCGGCGGACCCGTTCAGCGCGGCAGACCGCTCGAACGGATAGGAATTATTCCCTGCGGGAATGACGGTGGACGGGCCGCGAGGCGCGGCCTGGAATAAGTTCTATTCCCTCGAGCTGGCTATGCGCCCGCCAGGCTGCGCCTATCTTGGCCGTCTCATCCTCTCGATGGAGGCCGTCACGATGGCGCAACATTCCCGAGCCATTGCTCTTGCCGTTCTGTGCTGGCTGGGCTTTCAGGCGCATGCCCAGGCGGCCGACCGTGACACGCCCCGGCCCCTTCGAATGGAAAGCGTGACCATCGGCGAACGGGGCACCGAAGTATTGCTCCAGTTCGATCGGCCCATCAGCCACGAGCGGTCGACGCTTTTCCTCGTCCTCAACGGCAAGGTCATCGAAACCATACATCCTCGCCTGGAAGCCTCACCCAAAGTGTTGTTCGCGAGGATCCAGACTCCGACGCCAGGCGCCTACGTGCTGCGATGGACGGTTTGTCCGCAAGGAAGCAATGACAGGTACGACGGAGAAATTCCGTTCACGGTCGGCCAGCTCGCGGCAAGCGCGGGCGAGCCCGGTCAGCCGCGTTCGCGTGCGGAATAAGGCTTGGCGAGCTCGGCTTCGACAAAATTTGCGAAAGCCCGCGCCTTGGCCGTCACCATGCGGCCGGTCGGAAACAAGGCCCAGAAATCGAGGGGCGGCAGGGCCCAGTCGGGGAGGACCGCGCGCACCGCACCGGAGGCAAGCTCGGGCGCAAACATCCATTCCGAAGCGATCGCATAGCCCAGGCCGCTGAGAACCGCGGCCCGCACCCCTTCGGCGGCGCTGACACGCAGCCGCCCCGACAAGGTGACGGCAATATCGGATGCACCCTGGCGAAAGGTATAGGTGTCTCCGCCGCCTGCCCGCTCCACCGTGTAGATCACGGCGGCATGGCGGCTGAGGTCGGTCGGCGTTGTCGGAACGCCGCTTTGCTCGAAGAAAGCCGGCGTTCCGACCACCAGCCGACGGCTTGTCGCGATCTTGCGCGCGATCACGGAGGAATCGCTCAGCGCCCCGTTGCGAAACGATATGTCCACGCCCTCCTGGATGAGGTCGCCCGTGCGGTCGCTCAGGAGGAGGTCGAGCGCGAGGTTCGGGTGCTGATCGAGGAAAACATGGAGCCGGGGCACGATGTGCAGGCGTGAGATCGTCACGCCGGCACTGGCTCGCAGGCGACCGCTGAGGCCCCCGGCGGCGCTTGAGACGGCGATATCTGCATCGCGTGCCTCGTCAACGATCTTGCGGGCGCGTTCGTAGAAGTTTTGGCCGGCTTCGGTCGGTGTCAGTCCCCGCGTCGAACGCATCAACAGCCGCACGCCGAACCGTTCTTCCAGGTGCGCGATGGATTTGGACACGGCCGGCTGGCCAATCTTGAGATCGCGTGCTGCTGCGGAGAACGAGCCTGTCTCCACGACACGGACGAACGTTTCCATGGTGCCAAGGCGATCCATCCTGTTCCTCAAAATGCGCGAGAGAGTGGAGATATCGTATGGCGGCGCTAATTTGCCGAACGCGTTTGCGGAAGCAAGAGGCTTGCCCACGCCATCTGACCGTAAAGCACGATCCGACGCCGCGACCTAAAGGCGCGTCGCTTCACTGGAGGGTGCCGGTGACGGTCGCCGGCTCTGATGACGCCTGCGTCAATTCCGCCTCGACAAAGGCCGCGAAGGCGCGTGCCTTGGTGCTGGGCATACGGCCGGTCGGATAGACCGCCCAGAGATCAATTGGTGGCAACGACCAGTCCGTCAGCACCCGTTGCACAGCACCTGACTCCAGCTCCGGACTGAACATCCACGACGACGTTATGGTCAGGCCCATGTCCGCCAAGACAGCGGCGCGTACGCCCTCGGCCGCGTTCATACGCAGCGGCCCTGAGACGGTGACCGAGACTTCGGTCGCCCGCTGGCGAAAGCACCATGTGCCGGCGCCCTCGCGGGTGTAGATCACCGCCGCGTGGCCGGCGAGTTCGGCGGGCGTCGCCGGCACGCCTGACCGGGCGAAATAAGTCGGAGTCCCCAGCACATGGTGCTGGCCAGACGCCAGCTTTCGCGCGGTGAGCGACGTCGAGTCGGCGAGCGGGCCCAGGCGTAGCGCGACATCCACGCCCTCCTCGATGAGGTCGATGATCCTGTCGTCGAGCACCACGTCCATGGTGAGACCAGGGTGGGCGGCGAGGAACTTCGGCAGGTGCGGTACGATGTGCAGCCGCGCAAAGGTGACGGCGGCGCTGATCCGCAGGCGCCCCGCAAGCCCCTTGCCGGCGCCTCGCGCCACCGCCTCGGCCTCGTCGGCTTCCTCGATCGACCGCTTGGCGCGCTCGTAGAAGCTCTGCCCGGCTTCGGTCGGCGCGAGACCGTGCGTGGAGCGCATCAGCAGGCGCACGCCCAGGCGCGCCTCCAGCTGCGCCACCGCCTTGGAGATCGCGGGCTGACCCATGTTGAGCGCCCGCGCGGCCGCCGAGAATGACCCGGCTTCCACCACACGGACGAAAGCTTGCATTGCCGCCAGTCGATCCATGCTCATTCCATCCAGGAATGGAGACTATCGCCACACGGCGTCTGCCGCATCCCTCGCCCTGAGGTCATCTTACCAGTCGCGCGCTACTGCAGCCGCCGCCAACAGGCAACGGGCCGTCCTGCGGCAGGCCCGATACCAGCCGTGCCACCTTAAAAGAAGGAACACCTCGATGCCGAAACTTGAAGGAAAGGTCGCCGTCGTCACGGGCGGCAGCAGCGGGATAGGTTTCGCCACCGCCAAGCGCTTCGTTGAAGAAGGAGCGTTCGTCTACATCACCGGCCGCCGCCAGGCCGAACTCGACAAGGCCGTCTCCGAGATCGGCCGCAGTGTCGCGGCCATCCAGGGCGATGTCTCAAACCTCGCCGATCTCGACCGGCTCTACGCGAAGGTCGGCGAGGGAAAAGGCAAGTTCGACATCCTCTTCGCCGGCGCTGGTATCGTCGACCCCCAGCCGCTCGCCGAGACCACGGAGGAACGTTTCGACAGGGTCTTCGCGATCAACACCCGGGGGCTGGCTTTCACGGTCAAGAAGGCCCTCCCGCTCCTGAAAGACGGCGGAGCGATCATCGTGATTACATCGATCGCCGAGGGCAAGGGGATCCCCGGCTTCACCGCCTACAGTGCCACCAAGGCGGCGGTCCGCTCCTTCGTCCGCACGTGGACGGCCGAGTTGAAGGACCGTCGCATCCGGGTCAATGCGATCAGCCCCGGCCCGATCGACACGCCGATCTTCGAGCAGCAGGCGCCGACCAAGGAAGCGGCCGACCAGGCCCGCGCCCAGTTCGCCGCAGCCGTCCCGTTCGGGCGGCTCGGCCGTCCGGACGAGATCGCATCGACCGCCTTGTTCCTCGCTTCTGACGAAGCAAGCTTCATCGCAGGCGTGGACCTCCCGGTCGATGGCGGCATGACCGCGATCTGAGACTGCCGGCTCGCCGCCCTCGGATTTATGAGTACACACCCTAGTCAAGGAGAAAGAACATGGCGAAGTTCGAGGCGTACCGTGATGCGTTTCCCAACGCGCATCTCAAGCGCAAGGAGAACGGTGTCCTCCAAGTCGCGCTGCACAGCAACGGCAGCAAGCTGGTCTTCAATGGCCACACGCACGAGCAGTTCGTCGATCTGTTCCATGCGATCGGCGAGGACCGCGACAATCGCGTCGTCATCCTCACGGGCACGGGCGACGCCTTCATGGACACGATCGAGCCCGAAGGCTTCGATTTCTTCTCGCCGCAGGGTTACGACAAGATCCTGCGCGAGGGCCGCAAGGTGCTCATGAACATCCTCGACATCGAGGTTCCCATGATCACGGCCCTGAACGGCCCGGTGCTGCTCCATTCCGAATATGCGCTGCTGACCGACATTGTCATCGCGACTCCGGAAACGGTGTTCCAGGACAAGCCGCATTTCGATTTCGGCATCGTTCCAGGCGACAGCGTCAACCTATTGTGGCCCGAGGTGATCGGCTCGGTGCGCGGCCGCTATTTCATCCTGACGCGGCAAAAGCTCGATGCCCGGACGGCCAAGGACTGGGGCGTGGTCAACGAGATCGTGCCCGCCGACCGGCTGCTCGCCCGCGCGCACGAGATCGCCGACCCGATCGCGGCGCTGCCCCCGCTCACCAGCCGCTACACGCGCATCGCGCTGACCCAGAAGCTGCGCCGGATCATCGACGAAGGCGTCGGATACAGCCTGGCGCTCGAAGGGATCAGCGCCGCCGACGTCGCCCGACGCATGGCGGCGAAGAATTCATCTGATTCCTTCTGAAGTCCCCATGCTCGAGGTTTGTGGTTGCGAGGCGAAAGCGGACCGCGGAAGTGAGACCGTGAGCGACTTCCGCCTCCTTATCAAGGCGGCGGGCGGCAAGGCGCCGGGCTCGGCGCGCCATCCGCTCAACTCTGCGGATGGTGTGCACTAGCTGCAAGGAGCGATGCCAGCGCGATTTGGGCCAGCGTGGCTCCTGCTGCGCTTTCGGGACTGAACGGAAAGACGGTCTTCTGACAACGCCACTCAGCCGCTGAACGCCGTGGCCTTGTCGGGTGCCCACGATAGATGGACCGTCGGCGTCGCCTGCGCGAACGGCGGATCGCTGATCGGGCGCAACACCACAACCTCGGTGCCATCGGCCAGCCGGACGACGTACTTTCTACTGGTGCCGAGGAAGACCTGCTCGACAACGATGCCCTCAAGACCCACTCCGGCCGCTTGTGCGGTCGCAAGGACGACGCGCTCGGGGCGTACGGCAACGAAAACGGCGGCCCCCGCTTCGATCGGCGTTCGAGCCGAAGCCACGACGCGGCCGGCCGCCGTTTCGATCTCGCAGATCCCGCCGGCAACGCCCAGCACCCGGCCTGCCAGGAGGTTGGTATCGCCGATGAAACTCGCCACGAAGCGTGTCGCCGGCCGGTCGTACAGCTCCTCGGGCGTACCGATCTGCTCGATATGGCCCTTGTTGAACACCGCGATGCGGTCGCTCATGGTGAGCGCCTCTTCCTGGTCGTGCGTCACGTACAGCACCGAGATGCTGCGCTCGCGGTGCACACGCTTGATCTCGAGCTGAAGCTGCTCGCGCAGCTTGCGGTCAAGCGCGCCCAACGGTTCGTCCATCAGGAGCAGCGCTGGCCGGTAGACCATGGCGCGGGCGAGCGCCACGCGCTGCTGCTGGCCGCCGGACAGCTGTTTTGGCAGGCGCTCGCCATGGCCGGGCAGCTTGACCAGCGCCAGCGCCTCGTCGACCAGGCGCGCGATCTCAGCCGCGGGCGTCCCGCGCATCTCGAGGGGAAACGCGACGTTGCGTCGGACCGTCATGTGCGGGAACAGCGCGTAGTTCTGGAACACCATGCCGACGTCACGGCGATAGGGCGGCAGGTTGGCGACCGAAACGCCGTTCAGCATGATGCGGCCGGCGTCGGGCTGCTGCAGGCCCGCCACCATCATCAAGGTCGTGGTCTTGCCGGAGCCCGAAGGGCCGAGCAAGGTCAGGAACTCGCCGGTGTGGAGGGTGAGATCGAGATCATCGACCGCCACTAGCGAGTCGTAGCGCTTGCGCACCCCGGCGAGCTCGAGAACGGCGCCGTGCATCACCCGATCCGGAGGCTGCGGCCGGGGCGCAGCGCCAGATCGGCCACCATCACCAGAAGCGCGAACAGGAAGCATACCGAAGCGATGGCGGCGATCGTCGGATCGAAGTCGCCCAGCAGGTTCGACCACATCTGCACCGCCACCGGCCGCACGCGCGCCGAGCTCACGAACAGCGAGACGATCAGCTCGTCGAACGACAGGATCATCGAGATCAGGAGCGAAGACATCACGGCCGGCATGATCAGCGGCAGGGTGATGTGGCGGAACGTGGCCCAGGGCGGCGCGCCCAGCGTGGCGGCCGCCTGCTCGAGCTGAACGTCCTGCACGCGCAGCGCCGTGGAGACCGTCGCCACGACATAGGGAATGAGCAACACGGTGTGGCCGATGATCAGGCCGGTCAACGTGCCGTTGAGGCCAAGGCCACGATAGATGCCGAACAAGGCCGCCGCCGTGATCATGCCCGGTACGATGATCGGGAGCATCAGGCAGGCGGCGATCAAAGTGGCGCCCGGCACGCGCCCGCGCACCAGACCGTAGGACGCCGCTGTGCCCAGGATGGTCGCCACGAGCGACGACGGCACCATGAGCTGGACGCTCACCCACAGCGCGTTCGTCCAGGCGGGCGTCGAGAACAGCTGGTCGTACCAGCGCAGGGAAAAGCCGGGCGGCGGGAACTGCAGGAAGGGTGCTGAGCTGAACGAGATGATCACTACGACGGCAAGCGGCGCCAGCAGGAAGACGGCCACCGTGATCACGAGCGTGCCGCGCGCCAGGCGCCAGGGCGTCATGCCGTCGGCGCTCACCGCGCGATCTCCTTCAGGCCCACGGTGACGTGCAGCAGTGCCACCATCGCGCCCGTGATCGCCAGCAGCACCAGCGACAACGCGCCGGCGACACCCCAGTTGCCGAAAGCGGCGATCTGGTCCTGGATGAGCTGGGAGATCATCTGCTGGCGCGCGCCGCCCAGCAGGGCCGGAATGATGTAGTAGCCGAGCGTGCTGATGAAAACGAGAGTAGCACCGGTCAGCAGACCGGGCAGCGTCTGCGGCAGGTACACGCGCAGGAAGGCGCGCACCGGCGGGGCGCCCAAGGTGGCGGCGGCACGCATGTAACCGGGGTCGATGCGCGCCATCGATGAGTAGAGCGGAAAGATCACGAACGGCAGCAGCACCTGCACGCAGCCCGCCAGCAGGCCGGTCATGTTGTAGAGCAGCGGCAACGGCTCCTCGATGAGACCGAAGCCGATCAGGAACGAATTGATGACGCCGTGGCGCTGCAGCAGGATCGCGGTCGCAAAGGCGCGCACCAGCAAGCTGGTCCAGAATGGCACCAGCACCAGGAAGATCAGCCAGCGTCTGAGCCGCGCCGAGCCGTGCGCCATCAGATGCGCCACCGGGAAGGCGAGTAGCACCGTGACCGGCGTGACGATGGCGCTGATCATCAGCGTGTTCATCATCACGCGCATGTACACCGGCCGTTCCCACAACAGCGCGAAGTTCTGCAGGCCCGGCTCGGGAAAGGTGAAGGCGCGCGACAGCAGCCAGCCCACCGGGACGAGGAAGGCCACGGCGAGTAACAGGAGGGCCGGCAGGATCAGCCAGGTACGGCCGTCGACAGCCCTCATGGAGAAGGCGTCACGCGAGCTTCCACGCCGTCCAGCGCTCGGTGAGATCCTTCAGATGATCGCGCCAATAGAGCTGGCTCATGACGAAGCCCTTCTTGGTGTTCTCCGGCGTCGTGCACAGCCACGGCTCAAGCTTGGCATCGATCGTCTTGTAGGCCTCGATGTTGGTCGGCGAGTAGGCGATCAGGTTGGCGACCTTGGCCTGGTTCCCGGCCACGGTCATGGTGTCGATCAGGCGCATGGCGGCGGCGCGGTTCTTGCTGCCCTTGGGCACCACCAGATAATCGACCGCCTGGATGTTCTGCTCCCAGGACAGCGCGATCTTGGCGCCCTTCTGGGCAGCGTCGTAGACGCGGCCGTTGAGGATGATGCCGGCTGTGACTTCGCGGTCGACGAACAGCTGCTGGCTCTGCGAGTTGGTCGTCCAGAACACCGTCTGGCCCTTGATCTCGTCCAGCTTCTTGAAGGCGCGGTCGACGTCAAGCGGGTAGAGCTTGTCGGGCGCCACGCCGTCGGCCAGCAACGCCACCTCGAGCGAGGCAACCGGCTGGTCGAGCACGGTGCGCTTGCCGGGGAACTTCTTGAGGTCGAACAGGTCGGCCCAGGTCGTGGGCGCGCCGTTGGCGAATGCCGTCGTACTGTAGCCGAGATTGTACGACCAGACGATGCAGCCGACGCCGTACTCGTGGACGAAGCGTGGCTCGATGCGGCTCAAGGTCACGAGCTTGGGATCGATCTTCTCGAGCAGTCCGTCCTTGGCCGCGACCTCGAGAAAGCCGCCGGTGATGTCGACCACGTCCCAGTCGGGCGTGCCGCTCGACGCCATGGCGCGGAACTTGGCGACGTTCATCGGGCTGTCCTGCACCACCTTGGCGCCGGTCGCCTTCTCGAAGGGCTCGCAGTAGCTCACCTTCTCGGCGTCCTGGTAGGCGCCACCCCAGCTCGCAAACACGATGGTGGTGCCCTTGAGGTCCATCGCGCCTTGCGCCCGTGCGCCGAGCGGCAGCGCCGCGGCGGCCGCGGCGCCCGCCAGGACGGTGCGGCGTGTCGTCATGCTCATGTCGGTCTCCCCACTTGCTCAGCCCCTCAGGTTCTCGCGCAGTGTCCGGCCGGTATAGTCCTTGCGGAACAGGCCGCGGCGCTGAAGCTCGGGCACGACGCTCCGGCAGAACTGCTCGAACATGCCCGGATGGTTGATCGGCGAGACGACGAAACCATCGCACGCGTCAGACTCGAAGATCTCCTGCAATCGGTCGGCCACCATCTCGGGCGTGCCCACCAGCTCGCGCTTGCGGCCGCGATTCTCGGCGACCTGCGCAAACGTCAGCCCTTGCGCCTTCATATGCTGCTTGAGGACGTCCTCCGAACCCTTCATGCCCTGGTTGCCCTGCAGGGCCTCCAGCGTGACGCCTTCCTTCAGCTTGGTAATGTCGGCGCCGAGATTGCTCGATGTGGCCGCCCGATTGAGCTCTGGGTCGATCAGGCTGTCGAGATAGTCGGCCCGCTCGCGGGCGATCGATTCGGTCTCTCCCAGCACCACGGAGACGTTGGGCAGGATGGCGCATTCCTCGGGCTTGCGGCCACGAGCCTGCATGCGCGTCTTGATGTCGGCATAGAACTCGAGCATCTCCTCCTTGCCGCGCTGGATGGTGAAGATCACCTCCGCCCAGCGTGCGGCGAAGTCGCGGCCGCGGTCGGAGCTGCCGGCCTGCATGATGACGGGATGACCCTGCGGGCTGCGCGGGATGGAGAGCGGCCCGCGCGTCTTGATCCAGCGCCCTTGGTAATTCGCGTAATGCACCTTCGACGGATCGGCGAGCACGCCCGCCTTCTTGTCGAGCACGAAGGCGTTCTCTTCCCAGCCGTTCCACAGCGCGAAGCACGCCTCCAGAACCTCGTCGGCGCGGTCGTAGCGCAGCTCGCGCGGCGGCAGCTCGTCGAGGCCGGCATTCTGGGCCTCGAGATCGGTGGCCGAGGTCACGACGTTCCATGCGACGCGGCCCTTGCTCATGACGTCGAGCGACGCCAGCCAGCGCGCCAGGTGATAGGCCGAGTGGAAACTGGTCGAGAGCGTGGCGCCGAGGCCGAGATGGCGCGTCGCCGCCGCCATCACCGGCAGCACCACGGTGGGATCGAGGAAGCTGATCTGGCCACCGCGCCGGACGTAGGCGTCGTAGCTGCCGTCGTGGATGTCGTAGAGGCCGAACAGATCGGCGAAGAAGCAGCCGTCGAACTTCGCCGATTCGAGAAGGCGCGCAATGTACTCGTAGCGGCTGGGCTCCAGGATGTCGTCGAGCGTCGATTCGGGATGACGCCAGCCGCCGGTGTGCTGAGCCGTCGGCCCGGTCTTCAGATAGGCGATCAGATGCATCTGACGTCTGGTCATCGCGGCCGGAACTCTCCCAGGCAAAGCTCGGTGTCGAGTTTTCATTATGGCAAGCAAAATAATGGCTTTGCAGCAGTTTTTGCGTGTGTACGAACGATAATGGTGGATTTATGCCGGGGCCGGTCGGACGGGTGCGGAGGTTACTCCGCGCGCAGTGCCGCGCTCTCAGCGATGAAGATCACTGCCGTCAGAAGCTCGGGTACTGGTCGTCACCGACCTTTTCCATCCAGTCGACGACCTTGCCGTTCAGCGCTTCCTGGATGGCGATATGGGTCATCGCCGTCGTTGCCTTGGCGCCATGCCAATGCTTCTCGCCCGCCGCGGTCCAGATCACGTCACCCGGCCGGATTTCCTCGACCGGTCCGCCCCAGCACTGCACCCAGCCGCAGCCCGCGGTGACGATCAACGTCTGGCCCAGCGGATGGGTGTGCCAGGCGCTGCGGGCGCCCGGCTCGAAGGTGACGGAGCCGCCCGAGACGCGCGCCGGGTCGTGCGCCTGGAACAGCGGGTCGATGCGGACGGTGCCGGTGAAGCGGTCCGCCGGTCCCTTGTTGGACGGCTGCGAGCCGTTGCGCTTGATCTCCATGATCGTTCTCCTCAACCGGGTTCAAGCCGCAACGTGGTCGGCAGGATGTCGGGACGCACGACCGACTGCGCATAGGGGCTCGTTCGATACTTCCTTAGATATTCGCGGCTGGCGCGCTCGATCGAAGCCTGGTCGGTCGCCGGAACGGCCCGCACCGGCAATCGTCGGCCGGCAAACTCCAGGGTGGCGGGCTCGCCGGCCGCGACGTCCCGATACCAACGGCCCTTGGCGCCGCGCGCCGAACGCACGAAGACCTCGTTGTCGGCCACCGCCACCCAGATCACCACCGCGTTCGCGGGATGCCTGTCGGTCCGGATGGCGACCTCGTCGGCGTCACGCAATGCGCCGAGCGTGTCGGTATCGAAATTCGTCATGATGGCACTTGTCCTGCCGGAGCCTCGACAATGTATTGCCGGATCACCCGGTATGCCTTGGCACGCTGCGGCTCGAGGGCCGCGAGTTCGGCTGACTTCAGCCAGGCCTGCGCCGCGGCCGGGCTTTGCCATTCCGAGACGACCAGGTTGCGCGGCGCCTCTCCCACCAAGGCGACGACTTTTCCGCCGATCGACGAGATGACCGCCGGGCGGCCACCGGCCGCCACGAGGGCATCCCGCACCGGCGGGATGTAGGCGGCCAGGGCCGCCTGGTCGAGGATTTCGCTTTCGGTGCACAGGAATGCTTTCACAGCACAACTCCATCGGTCGCCTGACCAGATTGGCCGCGCCGGTCGGCAAGACTAGACGCTATGATCCGAATGGACTTATGAGCAGAGGTCATGAATGCAGCGCGGCAATCTGGACGATCTGCTGGCTTTCGTGGTCGTCGCGCGAGAGCGCAGCTTCACAAAGGCCGCAGCCAAGCTCGGCGTTTCCCAGTCGGCGCTCAGCCACACCATTCGCGGGCTCGAAGCCCGGCTGGGCGTGCGCCTCCTGACCCGCACCACGCGCAGCGTCTCATCGACGCAAGCCGGCGAACGGCTGCTGGAGACGGTGGGTCCGCGATTCGATGAAATCGACGCTGAGCTCGCGGCGTTGAGTGAATTTCGCGACAGGCCCGCCGGCACCATTCGGCTTACGACCATCGATTACGTTGCCGATACCATCCTCTGGCCGAGGCTCTCCGGATTTCTCCGGCAATATCCCGACATCAAGATCGAGATCGTCATCGACTATAGCCTGACCGACATCGTCGCGGAGCGCTTCGACGCCGGCGTGCGCGGCGGCGAGCAGATCGCAAAGGACATGATCGCGGTGCGCATCGGACCGGACATCCGCATGGCCGTCGTCGGGGCGCCGACCTATTTCAAGAAGCGGCCGCTTCCCAGGACGCCGCAGGAGCTGGTCGAGCACAGCTGCATCAACCTGCGCCTGCCGACCCATGGCGGCCTGTATGCCTGGGAGTTCGAAAAGGGCGGGCGGGAGCTCAGGGTGCGCGTCGACGGTCAGCTCGTCTTCAACGGCACGACCCAGATGCTCAATGCGGCGTTGGCGGGCTTCGGCCTGGCCTATGTGCCCGAGGACCTGGCGCTGCCGCACCTGTCGAAGGGCCGGCTGGTGCGGGCGCTCGCAGACTGGTGCCCGCCCTATCCAGGCTACCATCTCTACTATCCCAGCCGGCGCCAGTCCTCGCCGGCCTTTGCGCTGCTGGTCGATGCGCTGCGCTATCGCGTCGGACGCAAAGCTTCGTAGCGCGTCAGCCGGCCGAAGGTGATTGGCCGTCAGCGGTCGACCATTTGCTGCAGGTATTCCGGATACCGAGCCCCCTGCAGCTGGATTTGCGATACCGCTCTCTCGATGTCCCGCAGATCGCCAGGCGTCAGCACGACTTCGAGCGCTGCAAGGTTCTCCCCCAGGCGGCGCAGCTTCGTGGTGCCCGGGATCGGAACGATCCAGGGTTTCTGAGCCAGCAGCCAAGCAAGGGCGATCTGAGCTGGTGTCGCCTTCTTCTGCTCCGCGATCTCAGCGATCACATCAACCAGGGCCCGATTCGCCCTTCGAGCCTGGGGCGCGAAGCGAGGACTGGCACTGCGCATGTCGGTGCCGTCGAATGTCGTACTCTCGCTGATCGCACCGGTAAGGAAGCCCTTGCCCAAAGGTGCGAACGGGACGAAGCCAATCCCCAGTTCCTCGAGTGTGGGGAGTATTTCCTCCTCGGGTTCCCGCCACCACAGAGAGTATTCACTCTGAAGCGCCGTGACGGGCTGGACGGCATGCGCGCGACGAATCGTTCGCACGCCCGCCTCCGAAAGCCCGAAATGCCTGACCTTGCCTTCCTCAATCAGGGTTTTCACCGCGCCTGCCACTTCTTCGATCGGTACGTTCGGGTCGACGCGGTGCTGATAAAACAGATCGATAACATCGGACTTGAGGCGCCTGAGCGACGCCTCGGCGACCTGCTTGATATGCTCTGGTCGACTATCCATGCCACGCGCCTTACCCGTGTCTGGATCGAAGTCGTGGCCGAATTTAGTGGCGATCACCACCTGCCCCCTGACGGGTGCAAGCGCGTCGCCGACCAGTTCCTCGTTGATGAAGGGACCGTACACTTCGGCGGTGTCGAAGAATGTGACGCCACGATCGACCGCGGTCCGAATCAGCGAAATCATTTCCTGCCTGTTCGCAGCCGGGCCGTACCCAAAACTCATCCCCATGCAGCCGAGTCCGAGCGCCGAGACCTCAAGATCGCTTTGTCCAAGCGTGCGTTTCTGCATTGCCTTGTCCTTCGGTTCCAAGACGAGCGACTTGCCTCACACTCAGCGTGAGGTGTAGCCGCCATCCACAGCGAGTGCGTGACCGATCACGAAGCTCGAGCCGGGGCTGCAAAGCCAAAGAACCGCCGCGGCGATCTCCTCGCAGCGAGCCAGGCGCCCGATCGGCTGGTCCTTCAGCAGTTCCCTGATTGCTTCCGGTTGACTGACCATCATGGCCTTCGCCATCGGCGTTTCGACGAGGCCCGGGCAGACCGCGTTGATCCGGATTCCCCTTGTGGCATATTCGAGCGCGGCGCATTTGGTCAGCCCGAGAATGCCGTGCTTGGTGGCACGATAGATGCCCCGCCCGGCGGTGCCGACAAGTCCGCCCATCGACGAGCAGTTGACGATGGCGCCGCTTCCTTGGTCGCGCATCTGGAGCAGCTCGTACTTCATGCAGCTCCAGATGCCGCGCAGATTGACCGCGTTCACGCGATCGAAGTCCTCGGCGTTGGTGTCGGCGGTCTCCGCAAGCGGGCTCTGCACGCCGGCATTGTTGAACGCCGCGTCGAGCCGGCCGAAGGTCGAGACGGTCTGCCGGACCATGGCCGCCACCTCGTCCGCGTCGGCGACGTCGCACCGGACGCCGATCGCCTTGTGGCCGGCGGCGACCAGATCTTCGGCCGCGGACCGGGCTCCGTCCTCATTGACATCCGCCAAGGTGACGGCGGCTCCCGCCTCCGCGAAGGCCTTGGCCGTCGCCAGACCAATGCCGGAAGCGGCGCCTGTGACGAGTGCAACGTGGCTTTCGAAGGACAAGTTCATGAACGCCTTTCTTCGAGGCCGGGCAGGCCTGACCTCAGTCCAACCGCTTCTCGATGACTTGCTTCACGATCGGAAGGGCCGTGAACACGGTGGGCCAGCCGGCATAGAAGGCGAGCTGCGTGAGCATCTCTCCCGCCTCCTCCGGCGTCAGTCCGTTGTTGATCGCCCTGGCGAGATGCGCGGGGAGTTGAGCGACCTGACCGGAAGCGATCAGGGCACTGACCGTGACCAGGCTCCGATCGCGCGGCGCCAGATCCGGCCGCAGCCACAGATCGCGGAACAGAACGTCGGTGGTGTATTGGACGACACCCGGCGCGACATTGCCGAATTGCGATCCCACGTTCCTCGCGCGTTGGGCTTCGGCCTCATTGTCGAGCGGGAGGGACGGCGGAGACGCTGACGGAAGCTGATCCGGTGCAATGTTGCGCTCGGTAAAAACGTATGTCGCCACCGAAACCGCGGCCATGGCATTCGACCAGCCCGAGTAGAAGGCGAGATGCGTGATGATCTCGGAGATCTCGCGCGGCTTCACGCCATTGTCGAGCGCCCGATAAAGGCAGTCCCGCAGGTCGAATGTCTGGTTGCGCGCGATCAGCGCCGCCAGGGTCACGATGCTGCGGTCGCGGGGCGCAAGGCCCGGGCGCTTCCACAAGTCGGCGAGAGGCCCTTGCGCGTATTTTTCGAGCGCCGGGGCGACCTTCCGGACATCATCGAGCGTGCTGGCGTTCAACATGGCGTTTGCCTGGTCCGCATGAGCTGGAAAAGACGCAATCAGGGAAAGCGACACAACTGTCGTGGCAAGACGTTTCACTGGCACCTCGCGACCGTGCTTTTCCGTGGAACAGGACCGAAAGATGAGCCGCACAGAGGCGTTTGATTAGCGGCGGGTGCCCGATAGCCCTTATCGTGCGGGCTCATGAATGAGCGGCTCGGCCCTGTGAACTCGCGCCATTTCCCAGGTTTTCCGCTCGCGCGCGCGGCTGGCATCGCAAGAGCGAAAGCCGGTCAGGCGCGAAGAGAGCCGTGGCCAGCGAGCCGGCTCCCGCCCGCCAGGCGATAGCTCCAAATGCCCATCGGCGGCAGGTTGCGCCACTCGCGCCCGACGAACGTGGCGTCAAGCTTTGGGACGGCCTCATCCGGATCGACGGGCGGCCGGAAGCCATAGGTATACTGGATGATGGCGCCGCCGGACGGCATGAGCTGGAATGCTTGTGAATAGCA
The DNA here is from genome assembly GCA_035947815.1 of Reyranella sp. GTDB lineage: Bacteria > Pseudomonadota > Alphaproteobacteria > Reyranellales > Reyranellaceae > Reyranella. The sequence continues at coordinate 16,696 of DASZJU010000071.1, read as the reverse complement.
ACGTGCGGCCGCTTGTGGCGGGACGACACGCATCGGCAAGCCGCTCAGCACGACGCACACGGAAGAGATTCGCAGGCGCGCCACGATCTCAGCGAGTTCCAGCGCATTTCCGTGCAGCACATGCAGACCGGAAAAGCGCCTTTCCAGCGATCCGCACAGCTCTGCGTCCCGTTCGACCACGACGATCTGGTCTGCCGGGCAACCTGTTTCAATGAGGGCTTCGGTGACCGGGCCGGTACCGGCCCCAAGCTCCAGGACCGGGCCACCGCCGGCGATCGCTGCGTCCAGTGTCGCCTGAGCCAGCCGCCGGGCGGTCCAGCAGCTGCTCGCAAATGGCCCTCCGACGGCGACGGGGTCCCGGGACCAGCCGCGCAAGAAAAGCAGAGGATCGGCGAGCGTCGGCGCGCGCGCCACACGGGCCATTCTTCTTGGTTCGTTGATACTCATAGTCGCAGCGCACCCATCCAGGAATTCTGCAGAAGAGGCGACTACTTCTACGGGAAAGTATGCTGCTGGTTCCTTGGTCGTGTCACTGCCTGGCGCCACCCTTCAAGACGCGGCCTGCGGCCGCTCCTCGGGGTGAGGGCTTATGGGGCCTGCCCCCCGAGGCGGTGGGTGCGCCGGCGCGCGCGACATCTGGGCAAGGCGCACCGGCACTCTTTTCGCATAAGGTGATCGGACAGCAGAGGAGCACCCGGCATGGACACCGAGATCGACGCAAAGACCTTCTGGAAGGCGATTGGATGCCGGGCGATCGGCGTGGCGGTCGTGACCGCCAAGGGGGCCGACGGGCCCGCAGGCTTCCTCGCCCTGTCGGCCACACATCTTTCCGCCAGCCCGCCGATGATGCTGGTCTCGATCGGGCTCACGACCTCGGCGCTGGGCGCGGTCAGGCACGGCAACCACTTCGCGATCAACTACGTGCCGAAAGGCCGCGACGATCTCGCCAAGGAATTCGGCGGCGGCGGCGCGCTGAAGGGCGCCGATCGGTTCAAGACCGGCGACTGGACCGAGCTCAAGACCGGCGCGCCCGCGCTGGTGGATGCCGTCGGCGTCATCGATTGCCGGCTCGAGGAGATGATCGAGCGCCACGGCACCGTCATCGCCCTGGGCCGAGTCGTGGCCTACAGCGCCGGGGCCAAGGACCCGCTCATCAGCTTCCGCGGCGGGTATATCTGAGGGCGCCCGCCGAAATAATCTCCTCACCCTGAGGAGCGGCCGCAGGCCGCGTCTCGAAGGGTGGGCAGCCTGTCTTGCTGTGGCCCATCCTTCGAGACGCCGTGCTGCGCACGGCTCCTCAGGATGAGGGGTGGCGGTCTACGCGTTCCGGACCTCGGCCGCCACCACGCCCTCGCCGCGGCCGGCCATCGCCCGTCCGATCGCGCCGACATCGGCGTGGGCCGCGTCGGTTTCGAGCGCCAGCCGGCCGTCGAACATGACGACGATGCGGTCCGAGAGCTGCAGGATCTCGTCGAGGTCCTCGCTGACCAGCAGCACGGCGGCGCCGCGATTGCGCGCCTGCACGATGCGGGCGCGGATCTCGGCGACGGCGGCGAAATCGAGGCCGAAGCAGGGATTGGCGACGATCAACAGATCGCCCTCGCTCGAGAGCTCGCGCGCCAGCACGGCGCGCTGCACGTTACCGCCGGACAGGCTCCTGATGGCGGCGTCGGGGCCGGACGTCTTCACGCGGTAGGCCTCGATCAGGCGCCGCGCCATCTCGCGCATCGGGCTGCGCCTGAGGCGGATGCCATCGGGCGAAGCCGGCGGCCGGTCGAAGGAGCGCAGCGCCATGTTCTCGGCGACCGACATGTCGGCGACGCAGGCGTTGCGCAGCGGCTCCTCGGGCAGGCAGGCGATCCTGTGGCGGATCATCTCCGGCCGCGTCGCCGAATAGGGCTCGCCATGGACCAGGATGCGGCCGGCCTCGGCATGGCGCTGGCCGGCCAGGGTTTCGACCAGCTCGCGCTGGCCGTTGCCCGAGACGCCGGCGACGCCCACGATCTCGCCCGCCCGGATTTCCAGTCCGAGTTCGTCCACCGCCAGCTGGCCGATGTTGTCGGCGACCGACAGGCCCTCGATCCTGAGCACCGCCTTGCCGGGGGCGCGCGCCTCGCGCTCGACCGTGGCGCGCGTTTCGCGGCGGCCGACCATCATCTCGGCCATGGTGTCGTTGTCGAGCTCGGCGGTCGACCGCGTGCCAACCAGCTTGCCGCGGCGCAACACCGTCACGGTGTCGCAGAAGGCATTCACCTCGCGGAACTTGTGCGTGATGGTGACGATGGTGACCTTCTTGTCCTCAGTGAGCTTCTTCAAGGTCGACAGGACCTCGTCGGCCTCGTCGGGCGTCAGCACGGACGTCGGCTCGTCGAGAATCAAGAGGTTCCGCTTGAGGTAAAGCTGCCGCAGGATCTCGCCCTTCTGCTTCTGCCCGGCGGCGAGATCGGCCACCGGGACGTCGAAGGGCACGCGGAAGGGCGTGGTCGAGAAGAAGGCGTCGAGCTGGGCGCGCTCGGCCGCCCAATCGACCACGGCGGGCAGGTGCTCGCGGCTCAGCACGAAATTCTCCAGCACCGTCATGTTCGGCACCAGGGTGAAGTGCTGGTAGACCATGCCGAGCCCCAGCTCGTGCGCCTGGCGGGGATGGGAGATCGTGACCTCGCGGCCGTCGAGCAGGATCTGGCCCTGGTCGGCAGCGTAGTAGCCCATGGCGCATTTCACCAGCGTACTCTTGCCCGCGCCATTCTCGCCCAACAGCGCATGGAAGGAGCCGGCCTGCACCTTGACCGACACGTCGTCGAGCGCCAACAGCGCGCCGAAGCGCTTGGAAAAGCCGATCAGCTCGAGCGACGGCGCGTTCACGCGATCGCCTCGATCACGGAAGCCGAGTCGGCGACGGCGCCGAACACGCCGCCCTGCATCTCGACCATCTTGAGCGCCGCCAGATGGTTGCCCTTGTCGGTGGCGCCCGTGCAGTCCTCCAGGACGAGGCATTCGAAGCCGCGGTCGTTGGCTTCGCGCATGGTGGTGTGCACGCAGACGTCGGTGGTGATGCCGGTCAGCACGATGTTGTCGATGCCGCGCGTGCGCAGCATCAGCTCGAGGTCGGTGGCGCAGAACGAGCCCTTGCCCGGCTTGTCGATGACCGGCTCGCCCGTCTCGGGCGCCAGCTCGGGAATGATCTCCCAGCCCGGCTCGCCGCGCACCAGGATGCGGCCGCACGGGCCGGGGTCGCCGATGCCGGCGCCGATCTGCTGCGAGCGCCAGCGCTTGTTGGGCGGCAGGTCGGACAGGTCGGGGCGATGGCCTTCGCGGGTGTGCATGACGTGCCAGCCGGCCTTGCGCGCAGCGGCAAGCAGCCGGCGGATCGGCTCGATGGGCGCACGCGTCAGCGACAGGTCGTAGCCCATCTTGTCGACGTAACCGCCGACGCCGCAGAAATCCGTCTGCATGTCGATCACGATCAATACAGTGTTGTCCGGCCGCAAATCGCCGTTCCACGGCCAGAGATAGGGGCGCGACTTCACGTGCTTGCCGGTCATGGTCACCTCCTAGCGTGTCTCTCCTCCCCAGCCAGGCTGGGGAGGTGGCGGCGTCTTACGCCGACGGAGGGGTCATGACTTGGATGAAGAGCATGACCCCTCCGCCCGCTTCGCGGGCACCTCCCCATCGCGGCGTCCGCGAAGGGGAGGAATGATGATGTCGACGTTCTCACTATTTGACCGCGCCCAGCTCACCCGGCGCGCCGCGCAGGCTGCGTTCGGGCGAACAGGAGGCGATCATCAGCGCCAAGGTCAACACATAGGGCGCCGCGCTGAACAGATAATAGCCCTGGGTCACGCCGACCGACTGCAGCGCCGGGCTGATGGCGCCGGCGGCGCCGAACAGCAGCGACGCCCAGAGGCAGCGCAGGGGATCCCAGCGCGCGAAGATCACCAGCGCCACGGCCATCAGGCCCTGGCCGCTCGAGAGACCCTCGTTCCAGCTGCCGGGATAATAGAGCGACAGGAAGGCGCCGCCGATGCCGGCCAAGGCGCCGCCGATCGACGTGGCGATCAGGCGCACCCGGCCGACCGGAACGCCGATCGCGAGCGCGGCATCGACGCTCTCGCCCGCCAGCCGCACGATCAGGCCCCAGCGCGTGTTTTTCAGCGCCCAGGCGAGCACGATGGCAAGCACGATGCCGACCAGGAACAGGTGGTTCACCTGCAGGGCCTGGCGGACCTGCGGAATGTCGCTCCACCAGCCGAGCTCGATGGCGCCGAGATTGGGCGCCTTGGGCTGGATGAAGGGCTTGCCGAGGAAGAAGGCCAGCCCGGTGCCGAAGAGCATGAGGCCGATGCCGGTGGCGATGTCGTTGACCCTCGGCAACTGGCAGATGGCGGCGTGCAGCGCACCCAGCAGCAGGCCGACCCCGGCGGCGACCAGCACGCCGAGCCACGGCGAGTCGGTGCCGAGCGCCACGCCATAGGCGCTCATGGCGCCCATCATCAGGGTGCCTTCGAGGCCGAGATTGATGCGGCCGGAGCGCTCGGTCAGGCACTCGCCGATCGACACGAAGATGAAGGGCGTGCTGACGCGGATCGCGCCGGCCAGCATGGCGAGCGGCACGCCCCACAGCCCGAGGCTGCTGCCGTCGGCCATCAACCGGCCTCCCTCGCCTTCCAGAGCCGCGACCAGGGCCTGCCGTACAGCGTCTCGCTGGCCAGGATGGCGACGAACAGGATGCCTTGCAGCACGACCACGGCGGCGTCGGGCAGGTCGAGCCGGCGCTGCAGCAGGCCGCCCGACGCGCCGATGCCGCCGAGCAGGATCGCCACCGGCACGATCGCCAGCGGATTGTGGCGCGCCAGGAACGACACCAGGATGCCGGAATAGCCGTAGCCGACGGCGAGCGAGGCGTTGGCCCGGCCATGCACCGCCGCCACCTCGACCATGCCGGCGAGCCCCGCCGCCGCGCCGCCGGCGGCGCAGGCCAGCAGCACATAGCGGCCGACATCAAGACCCATCATGCGCGCGGTCTTGGCGTTGCCGCCGATCACCTGCATGGCGAAGCCCCAGGTGGTGAAGCGCTGGAAGACCCAGGCCAGCAGACAGGCGACGATGCCGTATACCAGGCCCCAATGCACGTCGGTGCCGGGAATGGTCCCGATCATGTTGGCGTCGCCGATCGGCCAGGTCGACGGCTTGTTGAGACTCGATGGATCGCGCAGCGGGCCTTCGACGAAATGGTTCATCAGCGCGATGGCGATGTAGGTCAGCAGCAGGCTGGAGATCGTCTCGTTGACGCCTCGCCACTGACGCAACGCGCCGGCCAGGGCGATCCAGAGTCCGCCCGCAGCCATCGCCGCCACAGCCATGGCGAGCTGGACCACCAGTGGCGGCGCGCCCGCGGCGGCAATGCCCGCCGCGGCGGCCGCGACGCCGCCCACGACCAGCGCGCCCTCGTTGCCGATGACGACGAGGCCGAGCCGCGCTGGCAGCGCCGTGCACAGGGCCGTGAGGATGAGCGGCGCGGCGCGCGTCAGCGTGTTCTGCCAGGAGAACCAGCTGCCGAAGGCGCCCTGATACATCAGCGCGAACGCCTCGAGCGGGTCGACGCCGGCATAGACGACGAGCAGTAGGCCGAAGGCGATCGCCGACGCCAGCAGGGCCAGCGCCGGAACGGTGATGCGCTCGAGGGTTTGGCCCATCTAGAGGGGCGCGCCGATCACTCCCTCCCCAGCGAAGCTGGGGAGGTGTCGGCGTATCACGCCGACGGAGGGGTCATAGGCGTCACCCCCCGCGCCATGACCCCTGCGCCCGCTGCGCGGGCACCTCCCCTTCGCAGAGTCCGCGAAGGGGAGGCGGGCGCGAGTCCGTTCCACCGCGAGGCGCTCTACGACGTCGCGCCGATCACGCCCTCGACCAGGTAGTTCATGCTCTCGAGCTTGGGCTCGGTCGCGACATAGGATGTCCCCGCCGGGATGACGGTGCCGCCCTTGTTGTCCTTGAGCGGGCCTTTGAAGATCGCCAGGCTGCCGTTCAGGATCGCGACCTTGGCCGCATCGGCCTTCTCCTTGCCCGCCGCCGCGGCCGGACCGTAGGCCGAGGTGCGCACGTAGCCTTCCTTCAGGCCGCCGCGCACGAAGTTGCCGGGCGCCTGGCCCGCCTTCATGGCATTGACCATGTCGACGTAGATTCGCTCCCAGTTCCACTCCGCGCCGGTGAGATAGCCCTTGGGCGCGAGCTTCGCCTGGTTGCAGTGGTAGCCGGACGAGTAGATGCCGGCGCGCTCGGCGGTCTCGATGACAACCTTGGGCGAATCGACGTGGCAGGTCACGACGTCGACGCCTTGCGCGATCATGGAGTTGGTCGCCTCGGCCTCCTTGACGGGCAACGACCAGTCGCCGGTGAAGATCACCTGCGTGGTCGCCTTCGGGTTCACCGTCTGCGCACCCAAGGTGAAGGCGTTGACGTTGCGCAGGACCTGCGGGATCGGCTTGGCGGCGACGAAGCCCAGCTTGCCGCTCTTGCTCGTCGCGCCGGCGACGATGCCGGCCAGATACTGGGCCTCGTCGATGTAGCCGAAATAGCTGCCGGTGTTCTTCGGATGCTTGCCGTCGGTCCACAGGCCACCGCAGTGACGGAACTGAATGTTGGGATACTTGGCCGCCATCTTCAGCATGTGCGGATCGAAGTAGCCGAACGAGGTCGGGAAGACGAGCGTGGCACCGTCCATGTTGATCATGCTCTCCATCGACTTCTCGACGGCGACCGTCTCGGGAACCTTCTCCTCCTCGACCACCTTCAGGCCCGGCATCTTCTTCAGGACGGCGGCGGCCTCGGCGTGCGCCTGGTTGTAGCCGTAGTCGTCGCGCGGCCCGACATAGATGAAGCCGAGGACCAGCGGTTTCTGTGCGCGGGCCGTACCGGTGAGACCGAAGGCGGCCATTCCCGCGACGCCGCCGAGCAGGCCGCGACGGCCGATGGTGAATTTGTCGATCATGATGTTGCCTCCGCGATGGTGCCGGCCTGGAGCGGCTTGGGAAGGCGGCAGCAAGCGGTATGCCAGCAGGGTTTCAAGGGCCTGAAAGGCCCGATTTGTCGGGCTTTTACGCACGTCGAAGCCTGTCCGGCAGCCACCCTGCACCGGCGCGGGCAGGCGACGGAATGTATGCAATTTCGGCGAATTGCATTCTATTTGGGCATTGAAAGAACAATTATTGGCTTTGGCACCGATTTTGTATGCAATGACGGGCATGCGCTCCGACAATCCGACCCTCGCCGAAAAGCTCGCCAGCGCCATCGCCGACGGCATCCTCGACGGCTCGCTGAAGCCCGGCATCCGGCTCGACGAGATCAGCCTGGCGCAGCAGCACGGCGTGTCGCGCACGCCGGTGCGTGAGGCGCTGCGGCAGCTCACGACCAGCGGGTTGATCGACATGCGCCCGCGCAAGGGCGCGGTGGTCTCGACGGCGACGCCCGAGCAGGTCGAGAATCTGTTCGTCGCGATGGCCGAGATGGAAGCGACCTGCGCGCGGCTCGCGGCCATGAGCATGACGCCGATCGAACGCCGCCGCCTGCAGGCCCGTCAGGAGGCGATGCTGGCGCTCGCCAAGGCCGGCAATCCCGATGCCTATTCCGATGCCAACGTCGCGTTCCATTTGGCGATCTATGCCGGCGCGCACAACGAGCCGATCGCCGAATTCACGCGCGGCCTGCGCCGTCGGGTCGCTCCGTTCCGCCGCGCCCAATTCCGGGTGGAAGGCCGCCTGTTGCGGTCCAACCAGGAACACGACGCCGTCGTGCGCGCGATCCTATCGGGCGACGCCGCGGGCGCGCACGCCGCGATGCTGCACCATGTCAGCCTGGTCGAAGACGCGTTCGAGGCGTTCTCGGCCGTCAGTGCCGCCTAGACAGATTCCGTCACTTCCTCCCCAGCGAAGCTGGGGAGGTGTCCGCGTCCTACGCCGACTCCGCGCCTTCACAGGCGCTCGGGGGTCACAAACTTCAGCACCGGCGCCATGACCCCTCCGCCCGCGAGTCGAGCACGAAAGCGCTCACTTGAAATGCAAATGGCTGCCCTGCTCGGGAATCACGAAGCGCACGCCCATGTCGTTGCCGGCCTCCAGCTCCTGCAGGATCTGCTTCTGCGGCTGTTCCTTCGTCAGCGCATACTTGATGTGGCTCACGACCACCGGCAGGCCCTTGATTGCGTTGCCGCCGGCCTGCTTGTCGAGTTCGCGCAGCGACTCGAGTAGCCAGCGCGGCGTCAGGTGGCCGAACAACAGGTTGTCCGGCCGGTCGCTGGTGTAGGACGATTCGATCACGATGGCCTTCAGCCGCTTCTGCCTCACCCGCTCGGCCACCGCTGTCCAGACGTCGTGCAGGCGCGTGCTCTTCTGCACCGCGTCGGGCCCGGTGTCGCCGAAGCACAGGATGCCCTCGCCGTCGCTCTCGAGCAGGAAGGCCGTCGATTCCATGCCGCCATGCATCAGCGGAAAGGCGGTCACGGTCATAGCCGTATCCGTGAGCGGTGTCGCCATGCCAGGCGCGAGGTCCGAGAAGGTGTACTTCTTGAGCTGCGGCGCCTTTCCGCGATCGGTGAGATTGGGCCAGGCCTTCCAGTTGAAGTAGCTCTCGACGAGGTCGGCGGTGACCGACGGCAGGGCGTAGATCGGCTTCTTGCTGTCGTCGGGCGAGGCGATGACCAGGCCGGCCACGTGGTCGAGATGGGCGTGGCTGATCAGGTAACCCTTGATCTTCGCGGTGAGCACGTAGCCCACCCGGCTTTGGTCGGTATCGGCCGGCACCGTGATGCCCGCGAACGCGCCCTTCTCCTCGGCGACGCGCAGGCCGTTCACCAAGGTGCCGGCATCGCAGGCGACGGCGCGGTCGTCGCCGTGCGGATGGATGAGCGAGGCGCTGAGGTTGCCGTCCTCGATACCACCCAGGGCGCCCAGCACCACCAGATCGAACCCGTCGGCGGCGATCGCCCGATGCGAGCCGGGCAGCAACGCCAACAGGGTGAGGACGGCAGCGGCAAGTCTTGCGGATCTCATCTTCGGCTCCCCGGCTGCGACATACGACGGCAGGCGCGGAGAGGTTAGCCTTCCCGCCGGCCGCCGCCTATGTTGCAAATCCACGATGAGGCTTGCGATGACGCTGCTGCTCAATATCGATGTGCCCGATGTCGAGACGGGTGTGCGCTTCTACACGGCGGCTTTCGACCTGGAGGTCGGCCGTCGCTTCGGCACGGACTTCGTCGAGCTGTTGGGATGGCCGGCAAAGGTCTATCTGCTGGCGAAGGCGGCGGGCACGGTGGGCGCGGGCGGCGATTTGCGGCGCTACGGCAGGCACTGGACGCCCGTTCATGCCGACATCGTCGTCGACGATGTGGACGCCGCCGTCGCGCGGGCTGTCGGCGCGGGCGCAAAGCTCGAGGCGCCGCCCAAGGACGCGGCGTACGGACGGATCGCCATGCTGGCCGATCCTTTCGGCCACGGCTTCTGCCTGCTGCAATTCAACCGGCAGGGCTATGACTCGCTGCTTGCTTGAGCCAAACGATCCCTCCCCAGCGCGGAGTGCCCTCGTCTTACGAGGGCGGAGGGGTCATGGGCAACAACGCTTCCGTGGCCCGTGACCCCTCCGCCCGCTCCGCGGGCACCTCCCCTTCGCGGACTCCGCGAAGGGGAGGAACATGATCACAGCCGGAGCAGATTTCCGTAGCCAGCGATGGGCGTGCGGACGGCGGCCGATCGCAGGCAATGCCAGAGGCTCGCCTGGTTCGCCGACAGCACCGGTCGTTTCAGATCCTGCTCGAGCGCCTCCAGGATGGCCACGCAGCGAAAGCCGGTGCCGGCGATCAGGACGCCGTCGGCGCCGACCGGGCAAGCCGCCTTGATCTGCGCGTAGAGCGGTTCGACCTCCTGCTCGAAGCCCAGACCGTGGCCCACGAGCTCGGACGGCGGCAGGTCGCGCCACTTGCGGCCGGGGTCGTAGCGAAGGTGGCCGGCCGGCTCGAACCCGTGATCGGCGTAGTAGCGCAGGCCCGCGGCCACTGTTTCGTCGTTGAACCAGGGCGGCAGGACCAGAAAGGGCCGCCTCACCCCCGAGGCCCGCAGAGCCGCCTGGGTGTCGAGACCGTTGGTGGTGACGATCGCGCCCGTACCGAGCACGGGCGATAGACTGGCGACGGTGGCCTCGTCCCAGCCCTTGCCGCCCAAAAGGCTGCTCGAGCTGTGCGCGATCACGACCGTCGACAGCCGCATGGCCGCGAACTGACGGCAGCCGCGCAGCAGGTCTTCCTCGGGCTCGACGCCTTTCCTGTCCTCACGCCAACGCGCCCAGGGCGCGCGCGCCGTGACACGGGCCGCGTGCACCGACACGCCGGGCGGCGCCATGGCCCACCATTCGGCTTCCGGCACGGCCTCGTTGCCGACGATGAACAGCCCGATGCGGGCGCGCCAGCCCCAATTGTCGTTCGTTGTCACGAAACAAAGCCTCCGATAACAAAACCGCCGCCGCAGGGAATACCATAGGGCGTGATTTTGCCATGGTCATGGAGCGATGATCGAAGCCACTCTCCGCGACGCCATTCAAGAACAGCGCTGCCTCAGCGGTCTCTACGAGGGATTGCTTCGGCATTTCGCGCCCCACGCGCTGGGCGCGAGCATCGACGACATACGCCACGTCCTCGTCTTCCAATACGCCGGCGAAAGCTCGGGCGGCTTGCCGCCCGACGGCGACTGGCGCTGTTTCCGGGTCGACGGCCTGTCGGCCGTGCGCGCCAACGGCGAGCGCTGGCGCACCCGATCCAACTACAGCCTGCGGCGTCAGCATTGCCTGGCGCGCATCGACCTCGCGGTGCCTACTTCTTCGTGAGCGGTCCGCCGAACTTGCAGTAGCCGTCGAGCAGCACCTTGCTGTCGCCGTCCTTCAGCGAGCCGGTGACGTCCATCGAGCTGCTGCCGCCGAGATCGGCCTTGGCCTTGAACACGCCACTGGCGTCCTTGGTCGCCTCGAAGTGGCGTTGCGGACGGCCCTCCTGCTGGAACAGACCCTTCACGCTGTTGCCCTCGACCGTGACGTCGATCACCATCTTGTAGGTCGGGCACTTCGAGCTGCCGGCAACGTTCGTGCCGTAACCCGTCCAGCTATAGGCGGCCGTCTGCGCCTGGGCCGCGCCCGAGAACAGAAGGCCAGCCATGGCGCCGCCGAGAACAACAACCCTGATCATTGCAAGCCTCTCCCGTTAGAAGTGATCCCTGATCGCCTCGAGCACGGCGGCGGGATTTTCCTGTCCGACCGCGTGCCCGGCCTTGGCGATCCGCACCAACCTCGATTTCGAAATCGCCTTTTTGAAGGCATCGCCGTAGATCGGCGGAATCAGCACATCCTCGCGGCCCCACACGATCAGCGTCTTGGCGGTGATACGGTGCAGGCGCTGCGCCAGACCACGGTCGGGGATGGGAAAAAGGATCTTGCCCGCCATGCCCAGCCGCCGCGCGTTCATGACCAGGAACTGCTTCAGGAACTCAGGGTCCTCCATGTTGCCGCCCGAGGCCAAAAGCTTCTGGCCGGCCTTGGCGTCGTGGAACAGCAAGCCGGGCAGCTCGTAGGGCAGCTTGGAAAAGATGTCGGCGATCGGGTGGTCGTCGAGCCACAGGCCGGCGGGCGCCAGCAGGCAGAGCCTGGCGATCTCGGTATGGGCGATCGCCGCCATCTCAGCCGCGATCATGCCGCCCATCGAATGACCGACGATGATGGGCTTCTTGAGTTTCAGCGCCTCCAGCACGTCGAGCGTGTGCAGGGTGATGTCGAGCATGTCGCGCAGCCCGTCCTCGCCCGTCGACTGGCCGTAGCCCGGCAGCAATGGCGCCACGACACGGTATTTGGCGGCCAGCGCCGCGATCAGCGGATCGGCCGGCATGTGGCCGCCTGCGCCGTGGAGATAGAGGAGGTCGCGGCCTTTTCCAGCTTCGACGACTTCGATGCGCGCCTTCGAAGGCTTCAGCGTGATGAAACGGGACTTCATGCGGACCGCGGGCGTCCCGCCCGCTCATGATCATGCGGCGGGCGGGACGCCCGCGGTCCGGAAGACGATGAGGGACTCATTCGGCGGCAACTTTCATCGGCACGCGCTCACTCATCGGATGGACCCAGAACCGATCGTCATGGTTGTTCCAATCCGGCCACAGGTTGCGCAGATGCGGCATCACCTTCTCGGCGAACAGCCGCGTGGAGTGCCGCACCTTGTCGTCCGGCATGTTGCCGACATGGAGCAGGCAGAAGACGTTGCCCACGCGCAGGGTCTTGATCAGCTCCTCCATCTGCTGGCGCACCGTCTCGGGCGAACCGGCAATGACATAGCGGCCGTCCAAAAGGTCCTTCCAGGTCATGTTGGGATAATCCCGCGCCGCCGCTGCGGTGAACTGCGACAGCGCGCCGGTCTGGATGGTCTTGATGGTGCGATAGCCCGGCGCGTCGGCGAAGCCCGGATAGACGTGCAGGCAGCGGTTATAGAAATAGTTGATGTGCGGGCCGTAGAGCTTCTCCGCCTCGGCGTCGGTGTCGGCGACGCAGATCACCTGGGCGAAGCCCGCGCGGTAGGGCGATTCGTCGACCTTGCGCTCGGCCACGCGCTTCCAGTAACCCTCCATCAAAAGCTTGGCGCGCAGGTAACCGGTGTAGCTGAGGTAGGAATAGGAGTAGGTGTTGTCGATGCAGAAATCGTAGGTCTCGACCGAGCCGCCGCCGGGAATGAAGATCGGCGGCGCCGGGCGCTGGATCGGCTTGGGCCAGCAATTGACGTAGCGCAGCTTGGTATAGCGGCCGTTGAAGGCGAAAGGCTCGTCGGCCGCCCAGGCCTTGCGGATGAGATCGTGCGCCTCGGCATATTTCTCGCGGGTCAGCGCCGGGATCGTGCCGTAGGCGTAATTGGTGTCCATCGAGGTGCCGACCGGGAAGCCGGCGACGAGCCTTCCGCCCGACAGCACGTCGAGCATGGCGAACTCCTCGGCCACCCGGATCGGCGGATTGTAGAGCGCGATCGAGTTGCCCAGCACGACCAGGGCCGCCTTCGAGGTGCGCCGCGTCAGCGTCGCCGCCATGATGTTGGGTGACGGCATCAGGCCGTAGGCGTTGGCGTGATGCTCGTTCACGCCGATGCCGTCGAAGCCGACCGATTCGGCGAATTCGAGCTGGTCGAGATACTGGTGATAGATGCCGTGACCGAGCTCTGGCTCGTACATCTTGCTCGGCAGGTCGACCCACACCGAACGGTGCTTCTGCCGGAAATCGTCCGGCATGTGCGGCCAGGGCATCAGGTGGAACCAGGTGAATTTCATGGCTTCTTCCCTCTCGGGCGACAGGTGGCGATTTCCGTCACCCATCGTTATGGTGGCGCAGGAGAACACGACACGCCATGCAAAACCGTTTCATCGATCTTTACAGCGACACCAAGACCAAGCCCTCGCCCGGCATGCGAAAGGCCATGGCCGACGCCGAGGTCGGCGACGAGCAGAAGATGGAGGACCCCACCGCCAATCGTCTGCGCGAGCGGGTCTGCGAGCTTTTGGGCAAGGAGGACGCGCTGTTCCTGCCGAGCGGCACGATGGCCAACCAGGCCGCCATCCGCGTCCATTGCCGGTTGGGCGACGAGGTCATCGCCGACCGGACGGCGCACATCATCAATGCCGAGACCGGCGGGCCGGCCGCCAATTCCGGCGTCATGATCCGGGCCATCGAGGGACCCAACGGCGTGTTCACCGGCGAACAGGTGAAGGCGGCCTTGCGCGACCCCAACAGCCGCAACGCCCCGCGCTCGCGTCTGGTATCGATCGAGAACACGTCGAACGGCGGCTTCGGCACGGTGTGGCCGCTCGCCACCATGCAGGGCGTGGCGGCCGTGGCGCGCGCAGCCGGCGTCGCCCTGCACATGGACGGCGCACGGCTCTGCAACGCCTCGGTCAAGTCGGGCATCAAGGCCAGCGACTATGCCGCCTGCGTGGATTCGCTGTGGCTCGACTACACCAAGGGCCTGGGCGCTCCAGTGGGCGCGAGCCTGGCGGGCTCCAAGGACTTCATCAAGGAGGCGTGGCGCCACAAGCAGATGCTGGGCGGCTCGATGCGCCAGTCCGGCGTCATCGCCGCGGCGGCGCTCTATGCGCTCGACCACAACTGGGATCGGCTGGCCGAAGACCACGCCAATGCGCGCCACCTCTCCGAGGGCCTCGCCAACATCAAGGGCATAGAGATCGACGTGCCGCGCATGGAGACCAACCTCGTCTTCTTTGAGGTCAAGAAGCCCGGCTGGACCGCGGCCAAGCTGGTCGAGGCCTGCAAGGAACGCGGCGTCGGCATCGGCGCCAACACCGCCACGCGCATCCGCGCCGTCACCCATCTCGACGTCAACCGCGCCGACATCGACACGGCCCTGAAAGTGATCAGCGACGCGCTCGCGGCTTGATGCGCGTCTTCCTCTTGGGCGCGACCGGCACGATCGGCTCCGCGGTGTTGCGTTAGCTGGTCGGTCGCGGCCACGAGGTTTTGGCCCTGGCGCGGTCCGAAGCCTCGGCCGGCAAGATCGCACGGCATCAGGCGACGGTCGTTCGCGGCAACATCGAGACTCCTGAGACCTGGGTGCCCTCCCTGCCGACGGTCGACGGCGTCATCCACATGGCCTGCGATTTCGGCTCGGCGATGGAAGCGATCGACCGGCATCTGCTCGACAGGCTGCTGGCGCGCCTGGCAGCCCAACCGAACAGGGCTCGCTTCCTCTATACCGGCGGCTGTTGGTTGTTCGGCCCGACGGGCGAGAGGCCGGCGACGGAGGAGACGCCCTTCTCGCCGCTCGCCGCCTTTGCCTGGATGGTGCCGCATCTGCAGCGCATCCTCGACAGCGACGAGGTCAGCGGCCTCGTGATCCATCCCGCCATGGTCCATGGCGGGGACGGCGGCGTCTTTCGCCGGTTCGCCCGCGCGGCGGCCGAAGGCCGGCCCGTCCGCGTCGTTGGGAGCGAGGACGTGCGCTGGCCGCTGGTCCATTGCGACGATCTTGCCGTGCTCTATGCCCTGGTCCTCGAAGGTGCGGCGGCCGGCTCGAGCTGGCTCGGCGTGACCGTCGAGGGCTTTCCCGTCGGACGAATTGCCCGAACCTTCTCCAAAGAGGTCGAGATCGTCTCCACCGACACGATCGCCGACGAACTGGGCGACTGGGCGCGTGGCTACGCCTGCGACCAGCGGCTGAGTGGTGACAAGGCCCGTCGCAAGCTCGGTTGGTCACCGGTCAACGGATTTCCTTAGACCACATGCTCACGCTCTTTTGGTCCGGAAGACGTCACGGCGACATGGGGTTCCCGGCGTCGGTCAAAACCTTGCCGCCGAGACCGATGAAGCAGACGCCCGCCGCCCGCTCGATCCAGTGCCGGGCTCTCTGGAAGCGGCGGATCACGGGGCCGGAAGACATGAAGAGGCTGACACAGGAATACCAGGTCAGCGACGACGCCGTCACAAGGCCGATCATCAGTCCCATCAGCCAGAGCGGCGTCGACGCGGTGACGGCGGTCGCAAAGACGCTGGCGAACAGAACGATCGCCTTCGGATTGGTCAGGGTGACCAGAAAGCCGAACAGGATCGCACGCTTGCCGGCCGGCCGCGTCGCCTGGTCGAGCTCGATCACTTGCGGTTTGGCCCTGATCAACCGGATGCCCAGGAAGATGAGATAGCCCCCGCCCAGGACACGCACCGCCACGGTGAGCCACTGGTACTTCACCAGGATCGCCGACAGGCCCAGCAGGCTGAGCGTCGCGTAAAGGCACAGGCCCAGCGACACACCGAGCGTCGTCAGCAAGCCGGCCCGGGTTCCTCGAGTCATGGACGAGCGAACGACGGCAACGAAATCCGGCCCGGGCAGGATGAGGGCCGGGATGAAGATCGCAAAAACGCTGATCAGAACCAGGGCGTAGTCCATGGACAAGAATCTCCTGTCGATCTGCCATCGAGGTGCCATGCCCTTGGCTCGGCTGCAAGGGTCGCATAAGACCAATCCGATGAATGCACCTCTGAAGCTCGGCCAGTCGATCCTGCGCCGCGAGGACCGGCGTTTCCTGACCGGGCGTGGCCGCTACACCGACGACACTGCGCCGCCGGCTGCCCTTGCCGTCCTGTTCGTGCGCTCGCCGCATGCCCATGCGCGGCTGGTCGGCATCGACAGCAGCGCAGCGCTGGCCTCACCCGGTGTGGCGGCGATCTACACCGCCGACGATCTTGTGGCTGACAAGTTGGGTCATTTGCCGGCGATCAGCGAGATCAGGGACGAGGCCGGCAACCGCCACCGCGAGCCCGCGCATCTGGCGATGCCCGTCGGCAAGGTCCGCCATGTCGGCGACATCGCAGCCATGGTCGTGGCCAAAACGCTCGACCAGGCGCGCGACGCCGCCGAGGCGCTCGATATCGAGTACGAAACGCTGCCGGCCGTGGTCACGGCGGCGCAGGCGCTGGCCGCGGATGCGCCGCTGGTCCACGACGACGTGCCGGGCAACCTGATGTGCCGCTGGGGCAAGGGCGATGTCGCCGCGACCGACGCTGCGTTTGCCAAAGCCGCGCATGTCACGTCGCTCACCATCCGCTCGCCGCGCCAGATCGTGCATTACATGGAGACGCGCGCGGCGTGGTCGGCTTACGACGCAGCCGATGACGTCGTCACCGTCAC
>DASZJU010000070.1:0-24035 GCA_035947815.1 Reyranella sp. | reverse complement strand
CACGGCGCCCCTTACGGAGCACCCCGACGCCGCCGTGCAGGACCATGCCATTGGCGCCACGCTTTTCGCCGGCGCCTGCTCGGGCTGTCACGGCCCAGGCGCTCCGATGATGACGCAAGGAAGGCCACTCCTGTCGCTTGGAAGCGCTGTGCAGGAGGCGGAGCCGCGCGACGTGGTGCAGATCATTTTGCACGGATTGAAATCCCCAACGGGTGGGTCGGGCCCATACATGCCGGCGTTCGCCGATAGCTTCACCGATTCCCAGATTGCGGAAATCGCCGGTTATCTCCGCTCAAGGTATACCGATCACCCGGCTTGGCCGAAATTGAACGAAGCCGTCGCCCAGGCGCGGGAGGAAGGGGGCCAACCATGACAATCACGCTGCATGTCAACGGCCGCGATCACACCTTGGAAGCCGATCCCTCGACACCTTTGCTCTATGTTCTCCGCGGCGATCTCAAGCTTAACGGCGCCAAATACGGTTGCGGTCTCGGGCAATGCGGCGCGTGCACTGTCCAGGTGGACGGAAGAGCTGTCTTCTCCTGTCTCACTCCAATCGCAGCGCTCGAAGGACGGCGGATACGTACGGTCGAAGGGCTTGGGACCACAGATCAGCCAAGTCGTCTGCAGGCTGCCTTTCTGACCGAGCAGGCGGCGCAATGCGGCTACTGCATCGCCGGCATGATCATGCGCGCGCAGGCGCTGCTGGAACGCAGCACCCGGCCGACCGAGGCCGAGCTGCGTGCTCACATGGCGCCCAATCTCTGCCGTTGCGGCACCCATATGCGCATCCTGCGCGCGGTGCGGCGCGCGGCTACCGCCATGGGCGGCGGCGTGCGCAGCGACGCGGAGGACGCGCTGTGAGCGCCCTCACGCGACGCCGGCTGCTCGGTCAAGGTGCATTAGTCGTGGCCTTCTCCCTGTCGCGGCGGGCGACGGCCCAGGTCGCGGAGAAGAAGCCCGCCTTGCCCGGCGACCTCGACAAGTACCCATTGCTCGACTCGTGGATCCGCATCGACGCGGACGGACATATCACGGCGTTCACGGGCAAGGCGGAGCTTGGCCAGGGACTGAAGACGGCGCTGATCCAGGTCGCGGCAGACGAGCTCGCGGTTCCACCGGCCAGCATCGAGCTTATAACCGCCGATACCGCGCGAACACCCGACGAGGGTGTTACCTCGGGCAGTCATTCGATGCAGGATAGCGGCGCGGCAATCCTCAATGCCGCCGCCAATGTGCGCGTTCTGCTGACCGAGGCGGCGGCGTGGCGCTGGCTGGTCGCGGCCGAGCAAGTCGAGCTGCACGATGGCGCGGCCCATGCGCCGAACGGCGAAAGCCTGGGCTACGGCGAGCTGGCGGCGATGCTGTCGCTCCACGTCGAGGCCAAACCGGACGTCGCGCGGCGCGAGAAAGGCGTGCGTCTGATCGGCACGGACCTCGCTCGCGTCGATATCCCGGCCAAGGTCACGGGTGGCGTTGCCTATGTGCAGGACATGCGGTTGCCCGGCATGCTCCATGCCCGCGTCGTGCGGGGTCCGAGCGAAGGCACGTGGCCCAAGCCTGCCGACGTCGACGCTGCCGCCAGGATGCCCGGGGTCGTGCAGGTGGTGCGCGACGGGGGCTTCACCGCCGTGCTGGCGACGCAGGAATGGCAAGCCGTCAAGGCGTTGCAGCGCCTGCAGTCGGCCGGCTGGGACCGGCCGGGCACTCCGCTGCCGGCAGAAGACATGCGCGACGCAATCCGTCGCTTGCCGTCACAGGAAGTGCCGATCTTCGACTATCCCGGGCCGCCGACGCCGTCGGATGGCAAGGTGGTCAAGGCACGCTACAGCCGGCCGTGCCTGATGCACGGCTCGATCGGTCCCTCCTGCGCCGTGGCGCTCTGGGAGAATGACGGCGTGACGGTATGGACGCACAGCCAGGGCGTCTACCCGCTGCGCAAGTCCCTGGCCGAGCTGCTGCGCCTGCCCGCCAACAAAGTGCGCTGCATCCATGCCGAGGGCTCGGGCTGTTACGGCCACAATGGCGCCGACGATGTTGCCGCCGACGCAGCCCTTGCCGCCCGCGCCGTTTCGGGCCGTCCGGTGCGTCTGCAATGGATGCGCGAGCAGGAGCATGGCTGGGAGCCGCTCGGCTCGGCGATGGTGGTCGAGCTGGAAGCCACGCTTGCCGACGGCGGCATCGCCGGCTGGCGCCACGACGTGTGGAGCAACGCGCATAGCACCCGGCCGGTCACCGCCGGCGGCCTGCTCGCCGGCGCCGAACACGATCCGCCTTTCCCCCGCCAGATCCCCAAGCCGATCCCGATGCCGGAGGGCGGCGGCCATCGCAACGGCAATCCGCTCTATGCGATAACCAACGCCAAGGGGACCTATCATTTCATCGAGCAGGCACCGGTGCGCGTGTCGGCCCTGCGCTCGCTCGGCGCGCACATGAACGTCTTCGCCATCGAGTGCTTCATGGACGAGCTGGCGAAAGCCGCCGGCGCCGATCCCCTCGCCTTCCGCCTCGCCCACATGACGGACGCCCGCGCCCGCGAGGTCATGCAGACCGCGGCCGATCGCTTCGGCTGGGCCGGTCGCGTCAAAGGCGGCGGCGGCCGGGGCTGCGGCTTCGCCTTTGCTCGCTACAAGAACCTCGCCGCCTATTGCGCGGTGGCGATGGAAGTCGCCGTCGACCGCGACAGCGGCGACATAAAGATCCCCCGCGTGGTGGCGGCCGTCGACAGCGGCGAAGCCGTCAATCCCGACGGCATCCGCAACCAGGTCGAGGGCGCGATCATCCAGTCGCTGAGCTGGACGATCCATGAAGCCGTCGCTTTCGACACGACGCACCGTCTCAGCTTTGACTGGAGCGCTTATCCGATCCTGCGTTTCGACGCCCTGCCGGCAACCGTGGACGTCCATCTCATCGATCGGCCCCGGACGCCGTTCCTCGGAACCGGCGAGGCCGGTCAGGGGCCCGCCGCTGCAGCCTTGGCGAACGCCGTGGCCGACGCCGTGTCATTGCGCATCCGCGACATGCCGCTCGCGCCCGAAAAAGTGAAGGCTGTCCTCAGAAGCTAGATGTGAAGCGCCTCGCCCAGGGCGCGCAGGCTCGCTTCATGGAAGGCCTCGCCCAGGGTCGGGTGAGCATGGATGGTGCCGCCGATGTCTTCCAGCCGCGACCCCATCTCGAGCGCGAGGCCGAAGGCGGCGGCGAGTTCCGATACGCCCGCACCGACCGCGGCGATGCCGAGAAGCAGGTGATTGTCGGCCCGTGCGGTCACGCGCACGAAGCCGTCCTCCGCCCCCAAGGTCAGGGCCCGGCCATTGGCCTGGAACGGGAACAGGGCGGTATGCACCTCGTGGCCGGCCTTGCGCGCCTCATCGGGCGAGAGCCCGACGGTGACGATCTCCGGATCGGTGAAACACACGGCGGGAATCACCGCGCCATCGAAGACGCGGCGATGGCCGGCGATCAGTTCCGCGACCACCACGCCCTGGGCCATGGCGCGGTGGGCCAGCATGGGCTCGCCGGTAAGGTCTCCGACCGCCCAGACATTGCGCATCGAGGTCGCGCAGCGCTCATCGATCTGCACGAAGGGGCCATTCATCGTGAGGTCGAGCCGTTCCAGGCCGAAGCCTGTGATCCTGGCGCGTCTTCCGGCGGCGACGAGGATCCGGTCGGCCGGGATGCTGCGCGCCGGCGCGCCCTCCTGCTCGATCCGCAACGCATCACCCGCGTCGGACAGGCCGACGGCGCGGGCGCGCGTCAGGACCTCGACGCCCAGCGCCCTCAGGCGCCGGACGACCGGACGGACGAGTTCGTCGTCGTAGGTGGGCAGGATTCGGTTTTCCGCCTCGATCACCGTGACCTTGGCGCCGAGCTTGGCGAACGCGGTCCCGAGTTCGAGGCCGATGTAGCCGGCACCGACCACGGCCAAGCGTTCGGGAACAGCCGGCAGCGACAGGGCTTCGGTCGAGGAGATGATCCGGCCGCCGAACGGCAGGGCCGGCAGCGTCGTCGGCACCGAGCCGGTCGCCAGGACGACATGCTCGGCGCTGACGATCTGCGGGCCGGTGTCGGTCTCGACCCGGCAGGTCTTGCCGTCGACCATCACGGCGCGTCCCTGCAGGATTTTGACCCGATGTCTTTTCAAGAGCGCGCCGACGCCGCTGGTCAGACGACCGACAATGCCGTTCTTCCACTCGATCGTGCGCGCGAAGTCGATGGTCGGATGCTCGACGCGCAACCCGAACGGCGCAGACTTGGCCTGCTCGGCCGCGCGCTCGTAGGCGTCGGCCGCATGGATGAGGGCCTTCGACGGAATGCAGCCGACATTGAGGCAGGTGCCGCCCAGCCCGCCGTCGAGACCGCCCTGCTCGACCAGCACGACGTCGAGGCCAAGCTGGCCGGCCCGAATGGCTGAGACATAGCCGCCGGGCCCACCGCCCACGATCAGCACCTTGGCAGCGATCTCGGCCATCTCACGCCTCTATGAAAATTGTCGCCGGCGCCTCGAGCAGGCCCTTGACGCGCTGGACGAAGCGCGCCGCAACGTAACCGTCGATGACGCGGTGATCGAAGGACGACGACAGGTTCATCATGGTGCGCGGCACGAACTCAGCGCCCTGCCAGACCGGACGCACGACCTGCTTGTTGACGCCGATGATGGCGACCTCCGGGCGGTTGATCACCGGCGTGGTGACGATGCCGCCCAGCGCGCCCAGGCTGGTGATCGTGATGGTCGAGCCCGTGAGCTCGGCGCGGGTCGCCCGGCCCTCGCGCGCCGCCTCGGCCAGGCGCTGCACCTCGGCGGCGCAGTCCCACAGGCTGAGCGACTCGCAGTGTCGAACGACGGGAACCATGAGGCCCGCCGGCGTCTGCGTGGCGATGCCGATATGGACGCCGCCGTGACGTTCGAGAGTCTCCGCCTCGTCGTCATAGAGCGCATTCATCTCGGGAAAATCGGCAACCGCCTTGACCAGCGCCTGCATCAGGAACGGCATCAGCGTGAGGCGCGGGTGATCCGGGCGGTTCTCGGCATTCAGGGTCGCCCGCAGCGCCTCGAGTGCGGTGACGTCGACCTCCTCGACATAGGAGAAATGAGCGACCCGGCGTTTGGATTCCGCCATCTTCTGGGCGATGCGCCGGCGCAGGCCGATGATCTTGACGGTCTCGACGTCGGTATTGGCGACCCGGGCGGCGGCGATCCCGGCCTTCGCCCCGCCGCGCAGAAAGGCATCGAGGTCGTCATAGCCGATCCGGCCCGCCGGCCCGGTGCCGCGCACCTGGCGCAGATCGACACCGGCATCGCGCGCGCGGCGCCGCACCGCAGGCGACGCAATCGGCTTCTCGCCGGGAGGCCGTGGCGGCCCGAGTGGCGCGCGCGTGACCGGCGGCGAAGGCTGAGACGGCGCGGCGGGTTCAAGCGCTGGCGGCGGCACGGGCGCACGCGGCCGTTCGGCCGGCGCGGGCGGCGTCGCTGCCTCGCGAGGGGCGGCCGCCACTTCTTCGTTGCCCTCGCCCGCGACCTCGAGGCGGACAAGCTCGGCGCCGACCGCGAGAACGTTGCCCACCTCGGCGCCCAGCGCCACGACGGTGCCGGCGACGGGCGACGGGATCTCGACGGTCGCCTTGTCGGTCATCACGGCGGCTAAAAGCTGGTCCTCGAGGACCGACTGGCCGACCTCGACATGCCATTCGACGATCTCGGCCTCGGCCACGCCCTCGCCGACATCGGGCAGCTTGATGATGCGGGTCCCCATCTCAGGCCTCCATCACGGCCTTGAGCGCGCGACCGATGCGGGCCGGCCCGGGGAAATAGTCCCATTCCTGGGCGTGCGGATAGGGCGTGTCCCAGCCGGTGACGCGCACGATCGGCGCTTCGAGATGGTAGAAGCAATTCTCCTGCACCAGCGCGCTCAGCTCCGCGCCGAAGCCCGAGGTCAGCGTCGCCTCGTGAACGACGACGCAGCGCCCCGTCTTCTCGACCGAGGCCACGATCGTGTCGAGGTCGTAGGGCAGGAGCGTGCGCAGATCGATGATTTCCGCATCGATACCGGTCTCCGCGGCAGCCGCTTCGGCGACGAAGACCATGGTGCCATAGGCCAGCACCGTCACGGCGGCGCCCGCACGACGGATGGCGGCCTTGCCCAGCGGCACGGTATAGTGGCCGTCCGGGACTTCGCCCAGGGGATGCCGCGCCCACGGCGTGACGGGCCGGTCGTGGTGGCCGTCGAATGGGCCGTTGTAGAGCCGCTTGGGCTCGAGAAAGATCACCGGATCGTTGTCCTCGATGGCGGCGATCAGCAACCCTTTGGCGTCGTAGGGGTTGGACGGCACGATGGTTTTCAGCCCGGCGACATGGGTGAACAGCGCTTCCGGACTCTGGCTGTGGGTCTGGCCGCCGAAGATGCCGCCGCCAGTCGGCATGCGGACGACCAGCGGCGCCGTGAACTGGCCGTTGGAGCGGTAGCGCAGCCGCGCCGCCTCCGACACGATCTGGTCGTAGGCCGGGTACATGTAGTCGGCGAACTGGATTTCGACGCAGGGCCTCAAGCCGTAGGCCGCCATGCCGACGGCGGCGCCGACGATGCCGAGTTCGCTGATCGGCGTATCGAAGACGCGGCTGGCGCCGAATTTCTGCTGCAGGCCCTGGGTGCAACGGAACACGCCGCCGAAATAACCGACATCCTCGCCGAACACGACGACGTTCTCGTCGCGCTGCATGGACACATCCATGGCGTCGCGGATCGCCTCGACCATGGTCTTGCGCGGCATCGGCTAAATCCCGCCCTGCTGGCGTTGGCGACGCAGGTGTGGCGGCATCTCTTCATAGACGCCCTCGAACATGTCGCGGGCGGAGGGATGGGGTCCGGAATGCAGCGTGCCGTGGCTCTCGGCCTCCTTCTGGACCGCGATGACAGACGCCAGGATCTCGGCTTCGGCCTGCTTGTGCCGATCCTCGGACCAGACGCCGCGCCGGATCAGGTGATTTTTTAGGCGCAGCACGGGATCGCCCAGCGGCCAGGCGTCGGACTCGGTCTTCGGCCGATAGGCCGAGGGATCGTCCGAGGTGGAATGTGCGCCCACCCGATAGGTGACGTACTCGACCAGGGTTGGACCGAGATTGCGCCGCGCGCGCTCGACCGCCCATTTCGCCACGGCATGGACGGCGAGATAGTCGTTGCCGTCGACCCGCAGCGCCGGAATGCCGAAGCCCAGGCCGCGCGCCGCGAAGGTGCCCGAGCCGCCGCGGGCGATCCCCTGGAAGGTCGAGATCGCCCATTGATTGTTGACGATGTTGAGCACGACCGGCGCCTTGTAGGTCGAGGCGAAGACGAGGCCCGCGTGGAAATCCGATTCGGCGGTCGAGCCGTCGCCGATCCAGCCGGCCGCGATCATGGTGTCGCGCTTCATCGCCGACGCCATCGCCCAGCCGACCGCCTGGATGAACTGCGTGGCAAGATTGCCCGAGATCGAAAAGAAGCCATGCTCGCGCGACGAATACATCACCGGCAGCTGACGGCCCTTCAGTGGGTCGAGCTCGTTGGAGTAGATCTGGTTCATCATGTCGAGCATCGGATAATCGCCGGCGATCAAAAGCCCGGCCTGGCGGTAGGTCGGGAAATTCATGTCGCCGGGCTCGAGCGCCACGCGAAAGGCGCAGCTCACCGCCTCCTCGCCCATGTGCTGCATGTAGAAGGACGTCTTGCCCTGGCGCTGGGCCATCTGCATGCGCGCATCGAAGGCGCGCAGGGTCATCATGTGGCGCAGGCCCTTCAGCAGCGCCTCGTCATCAAGCAGGCCGGCCCACGGGCCCACCGCCTCGCTGTCGCGATCGAGCACGCGGATGATCACATACGCCAGGTCGCGGATCTCTTCGGGGGCGACATCCACCTCCGGTCGCCGCACCTCGCCCGCCAGGGAGATCCGCACATCGCTGAAATCGGGCGTGCCGCCGGGCCGCACAGCCGGCGCCGGCACATGGAAGGACAGTGGTTTCCGATCGGACATGGGGCCTCGCGCTTGAACGGTCTCGACTATACTGCCCCGCGTCGCGTGTGTGAGCCGTCGCTCAGGCCGCCTGGGCGACCGCGGCCGGCCCCCACGACTTCAGAACCGGAAGTACTTCCTTGGCGAAGAGTTTCAAGCCCCGCTCCGAGACTTCATAGGGCGTGCCGCCAAAGCGGAAGGCGATATTGAGCTCGAAGTCGCCCAAAAGTTTCCGGCGCGCCTCGATCCCGCGCAGGATCTTGTCAGGCGTGCCCCAGGACGCGGCCTGCATGAAGCCGGACACCGCGCCTTCGAGGCCTCCCTTGCGCGCAATCTCGGCTTTCTGCTGGTAGGCATCGTAGCCCTTCACCGTCTTGAAGTGCTCGCCCAGGAATTCGTAGTGGTAGAAATTGCTTTCGACGAACTTGCCCTGGTACTTGCGCGCCTCCTCCTCAGTCTCGGCGAGGTTGGTGCCGCAGACGCAGAACTCGGTCAGCATGATGTGGGGCGGCTCGGTGCCGTGATACTTGCGGTGAAGGTCCCGCCCGTGCTCGATCACCGGCAGTCGCATCTCCCACGGCCGGTCGGCGAACATCACCATGTGGGCGCCAAGCTTGGCGGCGGAGTTGACCGAGTCCTCGCTCGACGCCACGGCGTAGATGCGCCCGTCGAAGGAATGTTGGGGCCGTGGCCGGATCTCGATGCGCGGCTGCTTGTAGTACTGGCCGTCGCCCTCGATGTAGCCTGTCTTCAGGGCATTGACGATCATCGGCGCCGCCTCGTCGAAGCGCCCGCGCGATTCGTCCATGCTGAGGCGAAAGGCGGCGAATTCGCGCCGCGCCAGCCCGCGGCCCAGCCCCAGGCGAAGCCTGCCCTTGCTCAGCATGTCGAGGACGGCAGCATTTTCCGCGACGCGAAGCGGATCGTGCCAAGGCAGGATGACGGCTGCCGTGCCGACATCAATGTCGGGATGGCGTGCCGTCAGGTAAGTCATGAGATGGAGATTGTCGGGCACGAAGGAGTAGTCGTTGAAGTGGTGCTCGGCCGACCACAGGCAGTCGAAGCCCGAGTCGGCGGCGAGTCCGGCCAGGCGGATTTCCTCGTCCCACACACGATCGTCAGGGCAGTTCTCCCAGCCGTAGCTGGCGAACACCATCATCATGCCGACATCCATGGGGCTTCCCCTTGTTCGGTTTCGTTTTGCCGAGATGAGAAATGCTTTCACGGGCCGCCCGTTGTCGCAAGCCTTGTGGACGGCGGATCAGCCGTGCCACCCTCCTGAAAACGCTCGGGAGGGCACATGGCAGGCAGCATCACTGTTGCGAAATTCCGCGACGTCGCCAACGGCTTGCAGGAAGGCCAGTTCGCCGTCGGCGACCGGGTCAAGATCAGCGGCCTGTCGGATCTCGATCCGATCTACAAGGCGCTGCTCGACCGGGCGATCACCGTTACCCTGGGCCTGATCGGGCCGGATGGCCGGATCGGCCTGACGCCGATGTGGTTCGACTACGAGGGCGACAAGGTCCTGGTGAACACCGCCTCGCACCGCGCGAAGTGCGACTGGATCCGCAAGAACCCCAAGCTCACGATCCTGATCGTCAATCCCGAGAACGCCTACCATTGGGTCCAGCTCAAATGCACGGTCGAGCGTGAGGAGAACGAAGCGGCACCGGGCGGCGAGCGCGTCACCAAGCAGCTCGACAAGATCTGGACGAAGTACACGGGCAACCCGCCGCCCTACGGGCTGCGCGATCCCGCGATCGACGAAAAGCGCGTCCTGTTCATCTGTAACGTCGATCGCATCGCGACCTTCGGCAAGCCTTGATCTGCGCATCGCCGCGACACGATATTGCGCGGGAGCAGGCCGCAGCGACCGGGAATTCTTTCGTACCGCTATAGGGGCTCACATGGGGCGACCCGGCCGCGCCGACGGAAATTCCTCACCCGTCATACGGGGGAGGTGCCCCGCAGGGGCGGAGGGGGAGAGCCGCAGTCGAGGCATTTCTCGATTTCAGATCGGCTCGTTTCAAAGATCGTCCGGGTGGCTTTCCCCCTCCCTGCCCTCCCCCGTATGACGGGGGAGGATATGAAAAGACGTTCGGGACAAGCTATTCATACAAAGCGAACGGTCTCTTTTCGCCGGCGCCAAGTGCGGAGAATGGAGCAGGGGAATGGCTGCTGACATTTCGCGGCGGAGTCTTGTCGAGTTGGTGGGACGCATCGCCGGGCCGGCGACGGCCTATTCCGCCCTGAACTTGATGGGCTTGCTGGCCACGCCGACGGCGTATGCCGCGCCGCCCCAACTGGCGCCGGGCTCCGGCAACGGCAAGCGCGTCGTGATCCTGGGGGCCGGCATTGCCGGCCTTACGGCGGCCTACCGTCTCAGCAAAGCCGGCTATCAATGCAAGGTCCTCGAAGCGCGCACGCGGGCCGGCGGACGGGTGTGGACCGTGCGCGGCGGCGACCGCATCGTCGAGACGGATTCCACGCAACAGGTCAACTGGGAGACCCATCGCGACCTCTACTTCAATGCTGGCCCAGCGAGGCTTTCCAGTCACCATCTGGGAATTCTCGGATATTGCCGCGAACTGGGTGTTGCCCTGGAGCTGTTCGTCAACGACAACCGCGCCGCCCTGATTCAGCTCGACTCCCATTTCGGCGGCAAACCCCAAACCGCGCGGCGGCTCAATGCCGATCTACGCGGCGCCATATCGGCTCTCGCCGCTAAGAGCGTTCCGGAGGACGTCGATCTTCGGGCCATGCTGCGAATCTTCGGCGATCTCGATTCGCACCTGGCCTATGCCGGCTCTTCGCGCGCCGGTTACGTCGAGGACGATGCACCGGGCGCCGGCAACGAGAAAGGACAACATCTACCGCCCCTCGCGCTCGACGAGATCGTGACGGGCCCGCGATCGCGCGCGATCGTTCTCGCGCTCTGCTTCGCCGAGCTGTGGAGCCAGTCGCCCACCATGTTGCAGCCGGTCGGCGGCATGGACGCCATCGTCCGCGCCTTCGTCAAGGCGCTCGGCGACATGATCCAGCTCGATCAGGAGGTCGTGCAGCTCGGCCGCGCCGGCGATCGCGCGCGTGTCGTCTCGCTCGATCACAAGACCGGCAAGCGAAGCGCCATCGACGCGGATTTTTTGATCTGCACGATTCCGCTCTCGGTGCTGAAATCCATACCAGCCGATTTCGGCCCGCCGGTGAAGGAGGCGATTACGACCGGCGCAGGACTCTATTGGCCGGCGGTGAAGGTGGCGTTCGAGGCGCCGCGGCGCTGGTGGGAAACCGACCAGCAGCTCTATGGCGGCATCAGCTGGACGGACCGCGACATCACGCAGATCTGGTATCCGTCACACGGCTTTCACGGCAAGAAAGGCGTGCTGCTCGGCGCTTATATCTCGCGCCAGGCCCCCAGCCTCAGGTTCACCGCCATGACTCCGGCGGAGCGCCACGCGGCGGCGATCGCCGATGGCGAACGACTTCATCCCGGCTACGGCAAGCTGGTCGGACCGGCGGCGTCGGTTGCATGGGCAAAGATCCCCTACTCGCTTGGCGCCTGGATCGAGTGGGATGCCGTTGCAGGCGCGCGGCAAGCGGCCTATCCGGTCCTGCTTGCCGGCGACGGGCCATTTTACTTTGCCGGCGAGCATATGAGCTATATCAATGCCTGGCAGGAAGGTGCCGTACAGTCGGCCCACTACACGGTGTCTCAAATCGCCGAACGGGTCGCAAAGAATCGACCCTGAGAAACCACCGAGATGAGGAGCGTCCCCATGAAAATCGGAGTCTTCGCCACCTTCATGTCGCCCCAGGCGACACCGCAGATGATCCGCGACTTCGGCCGCCGCGCCGAGGGCATGGGTCTCGATTCGATCTGGATGGGCGAGCACGTCGCCCTGTTCGACAAGAACACCTACGGCTATCCCGGCTCGAAGGACGGCCGCATTCCGGTTCCCGACGGCGGCGGCATGCTCGACGTGACCGCCACCTTCGGGTTCCTCGCCGCCGCGACGACCAAGGTGCGGCTGGGCACCGGCGTCGCCCTCGTGCCGCAGCGCAATCCGATCTACACCGCCAAGGAGATGTGCACGCTCGACTGGCTGAGCGACGGCCGCATCGATTTCGGCATCGGCGTCGGCTGGAACAAGGAGGAGGTCGAGGCCTGCGGCTATCGCTGGGAAGATCGCGGCGCGCGCTGCGACGAGTTTCTGGAAGTCATGCACCGGCTGTGGACCGAACCGTCCGTCGACTTCGCGGGCAAGTGGGTGAAGTTCGCGACCATGCGGCTGGATCCCAAGCCGATCCAGAAACCGCACGTGCCGATCATCGTCGGCGGCTACGCCGATGCCGCCTTTCGCCGCGCCGTGCGGTTCGGCGCCGGCTGGTACGGCTTCAACCTCGACCCGGCGCGCACCAAGCAGATGCTCGAGAAGCTCGACGCGGCGTTCGCGAAAGCCGGCCGCAAGCGCGGCAAGGACTTCGAGATCATCATCACGCCGCCCATGACGATGGCCGCCGACGCGCTCAAGGAATATGCCGACCTTGGTGTCGACCGCCTGGTGGTGAACCTCGGCAGCCAACGACCCGAGAAGGTGGATCAGCGCCTGCCGGAGATCGACAGGCTGGTGAAGATGGCGGCGTGAGCCGGTTCAGACCTTTTCGATCTCGCCGCCCGCGTCCAGCCAGCCCTTGAAGCTGCCGAGGTTTCGCACGTCCGCGTAGCCCATATCCTTGAGGGTTTTGCCGACCAACGCCGAGCGTCCGCCGGAAGCGCAATAGGCCACGACCGTCTTGGCCCGGTCGAACGCCGCGTCACGCATGGGAGAGGCCGGGTCGGCGCGGAATTCGACGAGGCCTCGCGGCACGGCGAGCGCTCCCCGAACCTTTCCCGATGCCGTGACCTCGGTCGGTTCGCGCACGTCGAGAAACAGCACGTCGGTCCGGCCAAGCAACCCCTTGGCTTCTTCCGGACTGATTCTCGGCACTACTGCTTCGGCTTCCGCCAGCATCGCCTGGACCGTCTTCATCTCGTTTCTCCCTAGTGTGTCACGCCGGCAGGCGCGTCGACTGCCAGGTCACCATTTGCCAGTTGCCGTTGCGCTTGGCGTAGACGTCGGTGAAGCGCACGCCGAAGGCGTTGGGCGTGCCGTTCGACACGACCTTGATCTGCGCAATCCCGGTCAGCACCACCGTATCGCCAAGGTCCTGCGCCTTCACGTCCGACGGTTCGACGCCGGTATAAACGGTCGCCCCCGACACCATGGCGTCGATCAGGCTGCGCTTGGTGTCGAGCCGCGCCGAGGAGTGCGTGTACACGAGATCGTCGGCCAATACTGCTTCCAGTGTGGCGACGTCCTTCTTGGCCATCGCCTGCATGCGCTTCTTGTCGAGATCGACGACCGTCTGTCCGTTGCCTGCCATTTTCAATTCTCCTGTGGTGCGCCTTCAATTGAAATTGAGCTTCAGTCCGGGCTCCGGCCACTGCATGACCCCCAAGCGGCCCGAGTCCGACAAGGTGATGTACGCCGTTCGCATGTCGGGCCCACCGAAGCAAATATTGGTCGGGTAGATATCCGGCATCTTCTCTTCGCGCACGATCGCGCCGGCCGGCGAGATCTCGGTGATCATGCCGGTCGTGAGCGTCGCCACCGTGATGTTGCCGCTCGCCATCACCGCCAGGCTGTCGAAGCGCGCGCGCCCGCCCAATCCGGCGATGGTCCGGCCGCCATGCGGCGCGTGGCCCGTGGGCTTGCGCAGCACGCCCGGGCCTTCGACGTCGAACGCCCACAGACGCGCGCCTTCGGTGTCCGCCGCGTAAAGCACCTTGCCGTCGGGGGAAAGGCCGCAACCGTTCGGGCTCAACATGGGGTAGGCAAGGCAGACGATCTTCGATCCGTCCGGCAAAGCGTAGTAAAGGCCGCCATGATCGCGATGACGGGCGTAGCGCTTGCCGAGATCGGTGAAATACATGCCGCCCGCCTTGTCGAACACCAGGTCGTTGGGCGCGCTGAGCTTGTGCCCGTCGCATTCGGTGTAAAGCGTCGTGGCCACGCCGGTCGTTCGGTCGATCCGCTGGATGGAACCGGACTTGTAGTCGGGATGCGGCCCCTGCCCCATCGACACGCCCTCGACGTAGCGACTGCCGCCGTTGTTGCAGCAAAAGAGCGCGCCATCGGGTCCGACCGCGAGGCCGTTCGGCCCGCCGCCGGTCGCCGAGAACAGCGATACCTTGCCGTCCGGCGTGATGCGCGAGCACCGATTGTTGCGGATCTCCGTCAGGATCACCGATCCGTCGGGCATGACCACCGGACCTTCGGGAAAGCCCAGGCCGGTCGCTACAATACGCACCTCACTCATCACGTTTCCCCTCTCTCGTTTTCCGGTTTATCCGCGCTACATTGGGCCACCGGATCGGCGAGGCCAATCCGAAATAATCGTGGACCGCGCCGATGTCTCCGCCTGTGCAGCCTGTTGTGAGTGATGAAAAGCTGCCGGGTTCGGCCGACGTCGTGGTGATCGGCGGCGGCATTGCCGGCAGCGCCGCCGCCTATGCGCTCGCGAAGAAGGGACTCTCCGTCGCCCTGCTCGAGAAGGGCCGGATCGGCGGCGAGCAGTCCAGCCGCAACTGGGGTTGGTGCCGCCAGCAGCATCGCGACCTGCGCGAACTGCCGCTGGCCATGAAGAGCCTGGAAATCTGGGGCGAGCTCGGCCGCGAGCTGGGTGTCGACCCCGGTTTTCGCCGCACCGGGCTGGTCTACGTCACCACACGACCGGCGGACCTCGCCCTATGGGAAGCCTGGACCTTGCGCGCACGCGACCACCAGATGCACAGCCGGGTGCTGAGCGGCGCCGAAGCCAAAGCGATGACGCCCGGCAGCACGGCCGACTGGCTGGGCGGCGTGCACTCGCCGACCGATGGCCGCGCCGAGCCGGCTCTCGCCGGCCCCGCCATCGCCGAAGGCGCGCGGCGGCGAGGCGCCACGCTCCATCAGGACTGCGCAGCACGCGGGCTCGAGATGGAAGCCGGCAAGGTCGCCGGCGTCGTCACCGAAAAAGGCGCCATCCGCACCCAGGCGGTGCTGTGCGCGGGTGGCGCCTGGAGTTCGCTGTTCTGCCGTCGGCACGGCATCCGTCTGCCGCAGGCCAGCGTACGTTCCACGTCTTTCGCCACTGCGGCAGCGCCGGCGGTGACTGAAGGCGGCCTGTCGATGCCCGACGTCACGATCCGCCGCCGGCTCGATGGCGGCTACACGGTTGGCCTGGGCGGCCGTGGCCGAGTCGAGCTGTCGCCCCAGGGCCTGCTCTACGCGCGCCAGTTCTGGCCGACCTTCAAGAAGCGGCGATGGGGTTTGACATTCGCCGTCGGCCGCTCGTTCTTCGAAGGACCCGAGGCGTTCTCGCGCTGGTCGCTCGACGATGTTTCGCCTTTCGAACGGCAGCGCACGCTCGATCCGGCCGCCGACCCCGCGCTGGTGCGATTGGGACTGACGCGGCTTGGCGAACACTATCCGGCGCTAGCCGGCCTGCAGGTCGCGCAGGCGTGGGGTGGTCTCATCGATTCCACCCCCGATGCGATCCCGGTCATCTCGGCGGTGGACTCCCTGCCCGGCCTCTACCTCTCGACCGGCTACAGCGGCCACGGCTTCGGCATCGGGCCGGCAGCGGGACGGCTGGCCGCCGACCTGATCGCCGGCGATCCGCCGATCGTCGATCCCTATCCGTTTCGCTACAGCCGCATGGTCGACGGCACCGACCTGGGCGAGCCCGGGATGATGTAGGTTGACGGGCGTCGTCGCCCCTTTAACGTGAGCCGTGACGCCCGTTTGCAGGAGGAAGAGTCTTTATGGCGATCCCATCCGATGTCGCGGCCCGGCGAGCACGGGCGTGCAAGACTTTCCTTGAGCAGGTTCATTCGGCCACCGCGGCAGAAGGCATCAATCCATCGACGCTGCATGCCATCAAGCTGAAGCTGGTGGCCTTCGCCAAGCGCACCGAGCTGTTTCCACTCGCCGACTTCGCCATGCCGGAGGCACAGGGGCGCAACCATCCCTTGCTGGTCGAAGACAATGACGGGCACGGTCTCTATCTGACCATTGGTCTGCCGGGCAAGGAGGCCGCGCCGCACGACCACGGAATCTGGTGCGCGAACGCCGCGATCTCCGGGCGGGAACGGCACCAGTTCTATCGGCGCACCGACGATGGCAGGGAAAGCGGGCGCGCGACGGTCATCAAGGTGGGTGAGGTCGTGGTCGAGCCCGGGACCGGCATCGTGATGGCCGATCACGACATCCACAGCACTGAGGTCGTGGGCGACCAACCGGCCGTGGGTCTGTCGCTTTATGGCTACGCGTTGGCGCGGTTTCCGTCCGTCACGTGGTTTCACCCGGAGTTTTCCTCGGTGCGCACGACTCCGTCGCGCCGGCATGCGGCGTGAGACGCTGATGGCCCGCTCACCGAAGACATTCCAAGTCACGATCCGCAACAGCGGCCAGACGATCGCCTGTGCGACGGATCGGACGATCCTGCAGGCGGCGATCGCCGCCGGGATCGACTATCCCTACGCCTGCGCCACGGGAAATTGCGCGACCTGCATTTCCAGGCTTGAGGATGGGAAAGTGTCGCTGCTGCCCCATTCCGATGCTTGCCTGGGAAAGGCGCAGCTCAAATCCGGACTGACGCTGGCCTGCCGGGCCCGCCCGCGCAGCGACGTGACGATCAACTGGCTGGCTCGGGCGGGCGGCTAACCCAACCACTCGGACAAACTCATGCAGATCGGTTTCAACCTGCCGAATTCCGGCCCGCTGTCGGCCGTCGCTTCCATGACGGAGATCGCCACGCAAGGCGAGGCGATGGGCTTCGACTATCTCACCATGACCGATCATGTCGTGCTGCCCGACACCAAGGTCCCTGGCTATCCCTATTCCGAGAGCGGTGAATTCTACGAGGACGCCCCGACCGAGCGGCACGAGCAGCTGATCGCCATGGCCTATGTCGCGGCCAAGACGTCGCGCATCCGCCTGGTCGCCGCCGTGCTGGTGGTGCCGCATCGCCCCGCCGTGCTGGCCGCCAAGATGCTGGCCACGCTCGACGTGCTGTCCGGCGGGCGGCTGGTCGTCGGCATCGGCGCGGGCTGGCTGAAGACCGAGTTCGATGCCGTCGTCACCACGCCGTTTCCCGAGCGCGGCGCCGTGACCGATGAATACATCGATGCGTTCCGTGTACTGTGGACCGAAGCCTCGCCGCACTTCGCCGGACGCTACACGCGCTTCGACGGCATCGTGCTGGAGCCCAAGCCTGTTCAGCAGCCGTATCCGCCGATCTGGGTCGGCGGCGAGAGCGGTCCCGCGGTCCGCCGCGCGGCCCGCATCGGCAACCTGTGGTATCCGATCGGCAGCAACAACCAGCATCTGCTCGATACGCTGCCGCGCCTGCGCGCGGGCATCGCCCGCCTGCGCAAGGCCACCGTCGATGCCGGCCGCGATGCTGAGTCGGTCGGCGTCGGCTATCGCGTGAAGCGTTACGGCGCGGCAGTGCCGCCCGTCGCCTCGGATGGCGAGCGGCGGCTATTCTCCGGCAGCGAGGCCGACATCGTGGGCGACCTGCGCGCGCTGCGCGAGCTTGGCGTCACGGCGCTCGACATCGATTTCGGCCGGCCGGACGCCGCTGCGGTGATCGCGGAAATGCGCCGCTTCAGGGCCGCGGTGATCGAGAAGATGTGAGCCGGAACGCCGCGGCAGGCCGCGTACAAGCTGGCGGAACGCCGCAATAATCAGTATCCCTGTGGCTGTCGTGATATTGTATTTGTCATGCTTTCCTGACATCTGTCCGGAGCAACATGGTCAATCAATTTACGGTGCCGCCTGACGCTCGGGAGCCTTCGCGGCCCAGCGGTGACACCATGACGTGGCTTTCCGAGGCGATCCTGGAAACATGGCGCCGGGCCGTCGATCGATTGGGAAGCGGCTGTGTTCAACGTCTGTCCGAAGAGGGCGGCGCGAACGCGCTCTACTTTCGCGCGCGCGCAAGTGCACGTGCCGGCGACCTCGTGAAGGCGGCGCAGCAATTCGCCGATCTCGCCGAGATAGCCCCCACCCTGACGGCCGCTTTGGAAGGCCATGGCGAGATCGCGGACAGGTTGGGCCAGAGCGAGCTTGCCCGAGCCAGATACGATGTCGCACGAAAGCTGCGGTCGGCGGTCAGGCGCGGTGCGCCGGACCGGCCCTTCGTCCTGCGCAATCGCGGCCCGTTCCCGGCCGAGATCGCCGCCTATACGTTGGTGCTGCAGTCGGTGAAGGAACGGACCCTGCCCTATGTCGCGCGGGGCAACGCCTTGCTGGCCGAGGGTCGCGCCGGACTGGCACTTCTCGACTACGGCTGTGCGCTCAGCCTGAAACCGAACTCTCACGAGATTACCGCGCTCAAAGCCGAAGCCCTGCTCATGCTGGGACGCTACGAGGAGGCGCTGGGCAGCTTCGATACCGCTCTTGCCGCCCGTCCGAACGACGCCGAAATCCATAGCGGCCGCGCCATCGCCTGCCTGGCGTTGGGCCGGCTCGACGCCGCCGACGCCGACTGGCGTCGACAATGCGAGTTGTTGCCGCCGGAACGGGCGGCCGCGCGGGCCTGCGTGTCGTTACGCATGGCGGACTACGAAGCGGCTTTGCCCGAGCTGCAGCGCGCTCTCGAAAAAGAGCCGGGCGATCCATATTGGCGGCTTTATCGCCTGACGTCGCTTCACCGGCTCGGCCGTACGGCCAGCCAGCCAGGGCTCGAGAGGATGGCGGATGACGCGTGGCCCGGCCCCTTGCTTGCCCTGCACGCGGGGCAACTGTCCGCGGACGACGTGTTGACGCGGGCCGACAACGAGGGTCGCCGCGCCGAAGCGCTGTTTCAACTGGGCATCATCGCCTGGCCGCGCGACCGTGCGGAGGCCCGGCGCCGGTGGGAGCAAGTCGCAGCCGGGGCGTCACCCGCCTTGATCGAGCACGCCGCGGCGCGCCATGAGCTGGCGCGCGCCGGTTCCTAACCTCGGCGTTTCTAGCGAGGAAAAGCGTTGAACAGGAAAATCTGGTTCTGGCCTATCTATATCCTGCTGCTGTTGGGCGTCACGGTGGCGGGCACGGAGTTCGTCGCGTCCTTTCTCGTGCCGTCCTGGCCTGCCCGCGATCTTCGACCGATATCGGCCGTGGCGTTGAGCGAAAACGTCTCGACGATGTTCGCCGATTCGCCCGCGCTCATTCCCCACTACAACGACTGGGGCGTCAGGGACCGGCCAAGGTCCATCGTGCGGCCGGCCGATGTGCGATACAGGTCCGTCCTCGTCGGCGACAGCTTCCTGGAAGGCTATTACATCGCCGAGCCGATCTCCCAGCTCATCGAGCAGCGCTGGGCCAGGGAAGGCCATGCCGACGCCGAAGCAATTAACCTCGGCATCGCGGCGACCGGGCCCCGCCAATACTACTATCGCATCAAACGCGTGGCCCTCGCGCTCAAGCCCGATGCCATCGTCATCTTCGTCTATGCCGGCAACGATTTCATCCAGGTGAGCCTGGACGATTTCGCGGTGCCTGCGCTTGCCGAAGAGCTGCCCGTGCCGTCGATCCTGGGAGCCATCGCGCCGCGGACGGACTGGCTGGTGTCGAACCGGCTCGGCCTCTCCGAGATGGGCCGGGGCAACAAGGAGATCCCCGGCGAAAACGAGCTGCTGGCCGACTGGGCGGAGAAGCCGACGCCCGAGCTGACCGCGCGCGTCGCCCAACACATGAAGCAATACTACTATCCGAAGCTCAGCGAGGCGACGATCCGCGAGATTCTATCGCGCGGCGGCGAGCCGGTCCGGGCGGCGCTCGCCCAGCGCAAGGCCGATCACCAGACCCTTGCCGGATGGCTGATCTCGGGCATCATCGATTGGGAAACCGGCACCTGGCCGATGCCCCACGATGCCCAGGAAGCCGACCGCATGATCGATCGCACGGTGGTGGACCAGACGCTGAGCTGGCTGGTCGGCGCCGAGGCGCTTGCCAAGGCGCACGGCGCAAAACTGTTCGTCGCCCTGGCGCCCGTCGGGACTGTCGATCCGGATTACGTCACGTTCTGGAAGCCGTGGCCCAAATACTTCAGTTACCAGCTGTCGGCCGACGCCCGCCACAAACGACTGGCGGCGGCGCTTCGCCAACGCGGCATGCAGGTCATCGATTTGCGCGAAGCCCTCGATGGCGTTCGCGGCACCTATCGGCTGACGGACGGACACTGGACCGAACTCGGCACCGGGATCGTGGCCGAGCGTGTAGCTCGTGCATTGCTCCCCTCCGTGGTTACATCCGACAAGCGAGAACGAGGGGACTAGATGAGCTGCCTACGAGGGGGAGCCAATCTGACATGATCGGCGCAATATTGACGACGGCAGCGTTCGCCTTCCTGGCGTCGACCCTGGCGACCATCGGGAACTTCGCCATTGCACGCGACTTCCCACATTACCAGAACGACCAGCAAGAGATGATCTTCTATTCACCATTAGCCATTCGCTTCATGCAATACAGAATCACGACGAACATATTCTACTATCAGTCATTGTGCCTATGGACCCTTCTTGTCGTGTTGGTCGCGTATAAATTGCTGTCCAGTCTCTGACCGGCGGCTCGCCGCGGCCGGCGCTTTGTGGTGAACTGACTCACAGAACAAAGACCCCGGGAGGGGACGGCCATGGATGATGTAACTCGCAGGGCCATGCTGTGGGGCGCCGGCGCTTCGGTCGCGGCGACAGGACTCGTCCAGGAAGCCATCGCGCGCACGGCGGCCTTCGGGCCGGACGACCCCTACGATCTCGTCGTCCGCGGCGGCGAAGTGCTCGATCCCAGCCAGAACCTGCGAGGACGGCGCGACATCGGCATTCGCAATGCCGCGATCGCGGCCGTCGAGCCCGAGATCCCGGCGGCGCGCGGCACGCAGGTGCTCGATGCCACAGGCCAGCTCATCCTGCCGGGCCTCGTCGACTTCCACGCCCACGTCCTGCCGGGCGGCGGCATCGGCCTTTCGGGCGACGAGCTGGTGCCTTACACCGGCACCACCACCTACGTGAGCGCAGGCGATGCCGGCGCCGGCAGCTTTTCGGCCTTCAAGCACTTTGGCATCGCCCAGTCGCGCACCCGCATCCTGGCTTTCCTGCACATCTCCTCGATCGGCCTGTCGGGCTTTCCGATCGGCGAGATGCTCAACATCGACCACGCCCGGGTCGACGCCGCCGCGAAGATGCTGGCGGAAAACCCCGACGTGCTGCTGGGCATCAAGGTGCGCGAGAGCCTCGATGTGGTGGGCAATAATGGGCTGGAACCCTTGAAGCGCGCCATCGCCGCCGCCGAACGGTCGGGCGTCGAGGGTGCCAGGGTGATGTGCCATATCGGCAATGCGCCAGGCAATCTTTCGGAGCTGCTCGATCTCCTGCGGCCGGGCGATGTGCTGACCCATGCCTATAGCGGCGCCGGCAACAATACCGTGGTCAACGGCAAGGTTTTGGATGCCGCGATGGCCGCCAAAAAGCGCGGCGTGCTGATCGATGTCGGCCATGGCGGCGGCAGCTTCGACTTCACGGTCTGCGAGGCCGCTCTCCAGCAGGGCTTTACCCCCGATATCATCAGCAGCGACATCCACGCCGTCAGCGTGAACACGCCCGGCAAGCCGTTCCTGCCCTGGGTGATGAGCAAGTTCCTGGGTCTCGGCATGCCCCTCGAGCAGGTGGTGACCTTGGCCACGACCGCGCCGGCCAAGGCAATCGGCAAGGTGCCCAAGCTCGGCACGCTGCAGATCGGCGCGCCGGCCGATCTCTCCCTTGTCGAGATCGTCGAAGGCCCCGTGGATTTCGTCGATACGCGTCAGAACCAGCGCAAGGGCCAGCGCTACATCAAGCCGATGCAGACGGTGAAGGCGGGGCGGCCGTTCGGCCGGCCCTATCCGCAGCCCTTCGCCTGGCCATAACACGTCGTCATCGCGATCCGCCGGCAGCAGCGAATTCCGCCTTGGCCGCCGCAAGAAGTTCCTTGTCGGAGATGAGGTCGATGGCCGTCATGGCCATCGTCTTGGCCGAATCCAGAATGCAGGCCTCGGCGGCGGGTCCGATCGAGGCGGCATGGAATTCGTGGCTATGGGGCGGCACGTCGCGGCCGGTCATGGCCATCTGGGGCTGAATCGTCGGCACAAACCAGCTCACGTTGCCGGTATCGCCCGACCATGCACCCGACAGCTCGTCGCGCGGCCTGGTCACGCGGCCGAGATCTTTCAGATTGCGCTCGAAGCTTTTGGCGATGGCGAGGTTGCTGAGCAGCGCCCGGCCCGGCATCTCCCGCCAGGTGCGTTCGAGGCGAGCGCCCGTCATGAGGGCGGCGCCGGTGAGGCAGGCGTCGATGCGCGGGATCACCCGTTCCAGGGTCGCGGGATCGTTGGCGCGCACGGTCAGCACGCCGGTGGTGTGATCGGGGACGACCTGCGGCAAGGTTCCGCCCTTGGTGATGATGGCATGCACTCTCACCTCGGAGGGCAATTGCTGGCGGAGTGCATTGATCCCGTTGAAGGCCAGTAGCATGGCATCGAGCGCATTGATGCCCAGTTCCGGCCGCGCCGCCGCATGGGCCGCCTTGCCGAAATAGGCAAATTGCACGCGGGTTGCACCCAGGGTGCGGGAGTGGGCGATATTGTCCATGCCGGGATAGATCAGCAGCATCGCGTCGATGCCGTCGAAGAAACCTTCGCGATGCAAGATGTTCTTGCCACCGCCGCCTTCCTCGCCCGGCGTGCCCAGCGCCACCACCTCGCCGCCGATCCGGTCGATCACCTTCGCCAGCCCGATCGCGGCGCCCACGCCGGCCGCCGCCACGACATTGTGGCCGCAGCTCTGCCCATAGACCGGCAGCCCGTCATATTCGCACAGAAAGGCGACACGCGGGCCGGGCTTGCCCGACTTCACGGTCGCGCGAAAGGCGGTCTTCAACGAACCCAGCCCCTCCTCGACCGCGAAGCCGGCCTCGCGCAGCGCCGCGCACTGCCAGGCCTGCGCCTTGACTTCCTCGAACGCCAGCTCGACCTCGGCATGCATCCTCGCGCTGATGTCGAACAACACGGCCGCCGCCGCGTCGATCGCCTGTCGCGCGGTATCCTTGACCGCAGACGCCTCGGTCACGCGTGGTTCTCCCGCCAGTGTTTCGCGATCTCGATGCGGCGGGCGAACCAGACATCGGGAAACGACTTGGCGTATTCGATGAACTTGTAGACGGCCTGGGCGCGGGCCGGATGGCCGGCGACGCGCATGTGCAGGCCGATCGACATCATCTTGGGATGCGTCGCCCCCTCCTTGTAGAGCCGGTCGAAGGTGTAGCGCAGGTGCTCCTCGAAGGACTCGGGCGCACCGAAATGCCCCTGGGCAAAGCGCGAATCGTTGTTGACCAGTGAATAGGGGATCACCAGGTGCTTCTTGCCGTTCACCATCGTCCAGTAGGGCAGGTCGTCGTTGTAGGCGTCGGAATCGTAGAGAAAGCCGCCTTCCTCGACCACCAGCTCGCGCGTGTTGACACTCGGCCCATAGCGGCAATACCAGCCCGACGGCCGCTCGCCGGTCGTCTCGGTGATCGAGGCGACCGCGAGACGGATATGCTCGCGCTCCTGCTCGCGCGAGAGCAG
Source organism: Reyranella sp. (assembly GCA_035947815.1). Classification (GTDB taxonomy): domain Bacteria; phylum Pseudomonadota; class Alphaproteobacteria; order Reyranellales; family Reyranellaceae; genus Reyranella. Next base: position 386 of record DASZJU010000070.1, on the reverse strand, counting down.
CGTCACGTCCTCCCAGCGATAGCCGTGCGACACGACATCGTGCCCGCGGCCGCGGATCTCGCGCGCCGCCTTGCGATTGCGTTCGAGCGCGACGGCGCAGACGTAGAACGTGCTCTTGACCTCGAGCTCGTCGAAAATGTTCATAAGCCGCCAGAATCCGGACCGTGATCCGTATTCGTACATCGTCTCCATCGCCAGATCGCGCTTGCCGTCGGGCCACGGCCGCACGGCCGACTCCGACAGGCCGCGCTCGGTCAGCCCGTCACCGTCGCCGACGGCGAGCTCCGAACCCTCCTCGTAGTTGACGACGAGCGAGATGGCGATGCGCGCGCCGCCGGGCCAGGTGACCTTCGGCGGCTTGCCGTTGTAGCCGACGACGTCGCGCA
>DASZJU010000069.1:0-4561 GCA_035947815.1 Reyranella sp. | reverse complement strand
GAGCCGACCCATGCCAATTTCGACGTCGTCGATTCGCCGATCCCCGAACCCAAGGACGGCGAGTACCTGTCGCGCACCATCTGGATGTCGCTCGATCCCTACATGCGCGGCCGCATGGCCGAGACCAAGGGCTACGCCGCCAACGTCAATTTGGGCGATGCCATGGTCGGCGGCACGGTTGGCCAGGTCGTGAAGTCTAAAAACCCCCGGTTCAAGGAAGGCGAATTCGTCGCCGAATATTCGGGCTGGCAGAGCTACGCCGTGTCGAACGGCGCGATTTCGATGAAGCTCGACCCCAATACCGCGCCGCTGTCGACGGCGCTCTCCGTGCTGGGCATGCCGGGCATGACCGCGTGGTGGGGCCTGATGCAGATCGGCAAGCCCAAGCAAGGCGAGACCGTCGTCGTCTCGGCGGCGTCGGGTGCGGTCGGCTCGGTGGTCGGCCAGCTCGCCAGGCTGCACGGCTGCCGCGCGATCGGCATCGCCGGCGGCAAGGACAAGTGCGACTACGTGGTCAAGGAGCTGGGCTTCGACGCCTGCGTCGATTACCGCGCCGCCGGCGCCAACCTGTTCAAGGAGCTGCGCGCCGCCGCGCCCCAGGGCATCGACGTCTATTTCGAGAATGTCGGCGGGGCGGTACAGGCCGCCGTCGTGCCGCAGCTCAACGACTTTGCGCGCGTGCCTTTGTGCGGTCTGATCTCGCAGTACAACGAGATGCAAATGAGCTCCGGCCCCGACTGGCGCCTGCTGCTGGTCAAGCGGGCCACCGTGACGGGCTTCATCGTGTCCGACCATTTCGGCCAGATGGACGGCTTCTGGAAGGAAGTGCCGGCGGCGATGAAGGCCGGCAAGATCAAGTATCGCGAGGACATCGTGAAGGGCATCGAGAATGCGCCCGAAGCCTTCATGGGCCTGCTGAAAGGCAAGAACTTCGGCAAGCTTCTGGTGCAGGTTTCCGAGGATCCGACCAGGCGTTAGCTGGCCGCGAGAAACGGCAGCATGAAGAAACCCTTGGCGACGAAGGCAGCAGGTCGGCCAGGAGGCAGAGAAGGGCGGGAAGCAGGTCAACTCTCCGCGCGAGGAGTCCGCCGATGGGATGACGACGGACAGAACGACAGCTGCGCTGGGCGCGGCAATTACCGTTCTCCCCACGGCGATACTGGCGATTGCAATGCCCGCGCCGGCTCGCGCCCAGGGCTTGGGCGAAGCGCTGAAGCAGGGCCTCTACGACGACGCGACGCTCACTTTCCATGTCCGCAGCTATTACTTCGACCGCACCAACCCGAGCCCGCCCAACAACGTCGCCTGGGCCGGCGGCGGCTGGGTGGGATATGAGACGGGCTGGTTCTTCGACGCCCTGCGCTTCGGTGTCGTCGGCTACACTTCGCAACCTTTCGCGGCGCCTCCCGGAACGGACGGCACGGTGCTGCTGGCGCCCGGCCAGCTCGGCTACACGGTGCTCGGCCAAGCTTACGGCAAGTTCAAGCTATGGGGCCAGGAATTCACCGGTTATCGCCAGCTCATCAACCAGCCGGAGGTCAATCCGCAGGACAACCGGATGACGCCCAACACGTTCGAGGCTTATACGCTCGGCGGACAGCTCGGCGACTTCAGCTATTTCGCGGGCTATGTTGCCCAGGAGAAGACGCGCAACGAGACCCAGTTCCGCAACATGGCGCAAGTGGCGGGCGCTCCCGACGGGGTCAGCGAGGGCATGGTCCTGGGCGGCCTCACCTTCGCGCCGGACGACAGCTTCAAGGCCCGGCTGTCGAGCTACCACGTGCCGAACATCCTGAGCTCGGGCTACGCCGACGCCGCCAAGATCTTTTCCCTGACCGAAGATATCGATCTTCGCGTCAGCGGCCAGTTCATGGTCCAGGGCAGCACCGGTGGTCATTTGCTGACTGGCCAGGCCTTCAGCACCTGGGTCGGCGGCGTGGACTTGGACCTGCTGTGGGGGCCCGTGACCCTCACCGCCCTTTACACCCAGACCGGCAGTGCCGCCGCCTATCGCACGCCTTACGGGACGTGGGCCGGATATAGCAGCATGATCGTAAGGGACTTCAACCGTGCGAACGAGGGGGCGGCTGTGGTCGGCATCAAGTTCGACCTGGCAGCGGTCAAGCTGCCGGCCTTCGCGCTCACCACCAACGTGGCGTTCGGCAACGGCGCGCTCGACGCTGCCACGGGTGCGCCACTGTCGACCAACAACGAATACGACTTCACGCTCGACTATCTTTTTGCCAACAGCGCAGTGGATTGGCCCAAGTGGTTGCGGCCCTTGTGGATACGCGGGCGCGCCGCCCTGGTCGACCAGTACCAGAACGGTGCGTTGACGACGGTTCGGGACTATCGGGTCATCCTGAACTACGAATGGAAATTCGGCGGCAAGGAGCACTGACGGCGAGAATGGACGACCATCGCGACCAACCCATCGAGACCGAGAGGCATGCGGCGCGGCGGATGCTTCCTGTCCTCGTACGCACCGCCGTCTTTATCACGCTCTGGCTGGTCGCGGCCTGTACCGGCCCACGGCAGGGTGCCACGGCGCAGGAAATCAGCGCCGCGGTCGGTCGGACGGATGCCGGCCTCACGGCCGGTCCGACGGGCGGCCCTCCGGTCGGCAGCGGTGCATATCTGGGCCTCGACGACCAGGAGCGACACCGGCTCCTCGACGCCGCACGGGTGGCCTTCGTCGCGACCACCAACGCGACGATCGCCTACACAGTGGTGCCACAGAACATCGATGCCGAGCCGACGGCCGTTGCCGCAACGCCTGCAGGGCCGAGGCAGACCCGTGCCGACGGCAGCATCTGTCGGGCGATCCAGCTGTCCGTCACCAAGCAGGAGCAGACGACGACCGGCATCCTGACCTTCTGCCAGACGCCCGGTTCGGCCGACCTGAAGCCGGCGACGACCCATTGAGTCGATTCTCATTTCCGTCAACGCTGTCGGCGGAGCCCGGCGAGCAGGCGGCGCCATGCGGTGACCTCACGCGCCGGCCGGAACAACGGCGCCCGTTGGGCAAGCGTCTTGCCCAGCCGTGCAACGAAGCGCGGCTCGCGCTCGAGCCGCTGCAGCAGGCGCGCGAGCGCTGGCGTGTCGCCGACCGGGAAGTAGCCGGGATAGTCGGCGCCGAGCAGGCCGACATTGCCGTCCACGCGCGAGGCCAGCACCGGCACGCCGGCGACGGCTGCCTCCGAGATCACGTTGGCGCCACCCTCGCTGACAGACGAGATCACCATGGCGTGGCTCCGCGCCAGAAGCCGGCGTACGGCGGCGGCCGGCACGTCGTCCCGCCAGAAGTAGCGCGGGTTGGCCGCCATCTCGGCGCGCGCACGGGCTGCCCATTGCGGCGTGTAGGCGCGGCCGACCTGTTCGACGCGCACGCGGCTGTCGGCCGGCAGCAGACGCGCCGCCTCGGCCGCGCGCAGCGGGTCCTTGACGTCGCGCAGATGGCCGATCACCGAGACCACCACCGCGCCGCGGCTTGCCCGACGCGGACGCGGCAATGAGGCGGCCGATTGATGGATGACGCTGAGCCGTGGGCGCAGCCGCTTCGGCACGACGCGCCAGGCAAGGTCGTTCAACGCGACCAGCCGATCTGCCAGCTCCATCGCGCGCAGCGTCGGAAGCGGATCGACGTCGATATAGTGATAGATGTCGGTGCCGCTCAGTTGCAGGACCACGGGACGCGCGGGGTAAGTGGACTTGAATAGCTCGATGGCCGCCGCACTCCGCCAGGCGTGCACGGCCACCATCAGATCGGCCGGCCGCCCGTCATAATTCGATGTGACGCGCACACGATGGCCGAGGCGGCGCAGGATGCGCGCCCAGCGCGAAGCGGCGACGCGGTTGCCGGTGCGTGAAGTCGGGCCCTCGGGTGTGATAAGGACGATCTTCATGGACCATGGCCATGCCCAGCGGCCGACCAGCGGGGCTTCCGCTGCCGAACTCGTGGCGCAACTGCGCGAGGCCCGTCATCGCACCCGGCGCTTGACGGAAGATCTGTCATCGGCCGAATTGATGGGCCTGCGGCTCGATATCGTCAATCCCGTGCTCTGGGAGATCGGTCACGTCGGCTGGTTCCACGAATACTGGACGTTGCGCCATGCCCACGGCGGCGCGCCATTGATCGAACGCGGCGACCGGCTGTGGGATTCGAGCGCGGTCGCGCACGCCACGCGCTGGCAGCTCGACCTGCCGGACCGCGCCGCGACCTTCGGCTACCTGGCGGACGTGCTGGCCCGGCAGGAGGACCTGCTCGGCGGCGCCCTCGACGAGGGCGCTCGCTATTTCTACGAGCTCGCCATCCGCCACGAGGACATGCACGTGGAGGCGCTCACCTATTCACGCCAGACGCTGTCCTATGGTCAGCCCGACGGCCTCGGCGAGCGTCGCCGGCCGGCTTCGGATGGCTTGCCGGGCGATGCCGTCGTCCCGGGCGGCGCGTGGCGGCTGGGTTCGACCGCCGCCGACGGCTTCGTCTTCGACAACGAAAAATGGGCGCACGAGACGGTGCTGGCGCCCTTCCGCATCGCCCGCGCACCGGTCACCAACG
>DASZJU010000068.1:0-1941 GCA_035947815.1 Reyranella sp. | reverse complement strand
GAGGAAGACATCCGCTTCGCGGAAGGCCTGTCGCCGGTCGCCGTCGAGGTCGACGCGAACGGCCATGCGAGCGCGCTCAAGGTGGCGGGCGAGCAGAACGGACAGAAGATCGAGGCGGCCTTGCCCGCGCGCACTATCCTGGTGGCGGCGGGAACGCAGCCTAATACCGTGCTGGCGCGCGAGGATGCGACCCACGCCTTCATCGACGGCAAGTACTTCCGCGCGCTCGACGAGGACGGCAATCCTGCCACGCCGGAGCGGGTGGCCAAGCCCGCCGAGGTGCGCGTGCTGATGTATCGCGCCGCCGACGGCCGCTTCATGTCGTTCTTCGGCGACCTGCATCCGTCGTTCGCCGGCAACGTGGTGAAGGCAATGGGCGGCGCCAAGCAGGGCTATCCGGTGCTGACGCGCACGCTGGAGAAGCAGCCGGTGCCCAAGCGCACGCCAGCCGAGATCCTGGCCGAGGCCAACGACCAGTGGCGCGCGCGCGTCGTCCGCGTCGACCGGCTGACGCCCACCATCGTCGAGGTCGTGGTCGAGGCGCCCGCCGCCGCGCGCAACTTCGAGCCCGGCCAGTTCTATCGCCTGCAGAATTACGAAGCGCGCTCGAAGAAGGTCGACGGCACGCTGCTCACCATGGAAGGCCTGGCGCTGACCGGCGCCTGGGTCGACAAGGACAAGGGCCTGCTGTCGCTGATCACGCTCGAAATGGGCGGCTCGTCCGACCTTTGCACGCTGCTCGAGCCCGGCGAGCCGGTGATCGTCATGGGCCCGACCGGCACGCCGACCGAGATCGAGCCGGGCGAGACCGTGGTGCTGGCGGGCGGTGGCCTCGGCAATGCCGTGCTGTTCTCGATCGGCCAGGCCTTTCGCAAGGCCGGCAGCAAGGTGCTCTACTTCGCCGGCTACAAGAAAGCGAGCGACCGCTACAAGGTCGAGGAGATCGAGGCGGCGGCCGATGTCGTGGTATGGGCGTGCGACGAGGCGCCGGGCTTTCCGGTCGATCGGCCGCAGGACAAGACCATCGTCGCCAATATCGTCGAGGCGATGCGCCAGTATGCATCAGGTGAATTGGGTGAGCAGCCGATCCCGTTCAGCGCCGCCGACCGCATCATGGCCATCGGCTCCGACGGCATGATGAATGCCGTGCGCCTGGCGCGCCATTCCGTGCTGAAGCCCTACCTCAAGGCCGATCACCGCGCGCTCGGGTCGATCAACTCGCCCATGCAATGCATGATGAAGGAGATCTGCGCCCAGTGCCTGCAGCTCCACAGGGATCCGGTGACGGGCAAGGAGTCGGTCGTGTTCTCCTGCTTCAACCAGGACCAGGAGCTCGACCGCGTCGATTTCGCCTGCCTGCACCAGCGCCTGCGCCAGAACGGCGTGCAGGAAAAGATCGGCGCGCTATGGATCGACCGGTCGTTGCGCAAGATCGGCGCGCGCTGAAGGCTTGCCGGCTCAGGTCGCCGTCGGCAAAGTGTCCCCATCGCCCGCCAATCAGGCGGTGGAGGGATCTCCGATGACGACAGCTCTTCAGGCCGCGAAAGTCCGCAAGCTTGCCGACGCCAGCCGGGTCGAGTTCGGTCCGCTCGCGTTCTATCATCCGCTCATTGCCGACGGCGACACGCCGGTTCGCACCGGCATCCAGACCTCGGCGCCGGGCTATGTCGCGCCGATGCACTGGCATCCCTACGTCGAACTGCTGTTCATCATCGAAGGCGAGGCCGAGGTCTGGCTGCAGGGCGAGGAGGCCCGGCCGATCCACCTCGACACCGGCGACTGCGTGGCGTTGCCTTCCGACATCCCCCACAGTTTCCGAACCGTGGGCGATAAGCCGATGCGCCTGCTCGGCATCCATTCGAATCCCGACCGGGTCGTGAACTATCTCGACCGCAAGAGCGACGCCTCGGGCTATCCCGTGCTGGACGAGGAGTTGGAGCC
>DASZJU010000067.1:0-15651 GCA_035947815.1 Reyranella sp. | reverse complement strand
GACCAGCGGCGCGCCGATCATGGCCAAGCCCAACGTCAACATGGTCGGCCGCACCGCCGGCAGTCCGGACAACGCCCAGGGAACGTCCTTCTTCCTGATCAATGACAGCGGCACCTATTTCCTGCGCAAGCTGCCGCCGGTCGACGGCGATCCGTTCGATGCCGCCCTTCTGCTGCAACGGGCGGAAATGGCCAAGGTGAGGCTCCTCGATGAGCGGATCGACGTGCCGGGCGGCAAGCGCGACTTCCCGGCCTATCTCGATTCCAACCGCTTCCTGTCCAATCTGCCGGGCACGACCCTGCTGTTTCCAGTCGTCGATCTCTCGCATCAGTACATCAACGGCATGATGTACCTGCTGACCCAGCCGGCAGGGGCGCGGCCGACCATCGTCGACGATCGCAATTTCTACCGGCAGGCCGGCGTCAAGAAATGGGTCGACAACGGCTTCCTCAACAAGGACATCAAGCTGCCGCTGGGGACCATCTGGTCCATGCGCACCCAGATCGAGGCCGACCTCCTCATCCAGAACGTGTTCCTGGTGGCCGAAGCGATGGGACTGGGCGCCTGGATTCATGGCTCGATTTCGCCGCCCGTGCTAATGGGCGATCCCAAGTTCATCAAGCAGTACGGCCCCATGCTGGGCTTCGATTTCGTCACCCCGAAATGGAAGCTGGCCGATCTGCTGCGCTGGCAGGTCCCCTTGCCCAAATATGCCAACCTGCGCTCCAACGCCGTCGGCCTGCGTCACAAGGGCGAGCATCTCATCAAGGGTTCGTGCCCGCCCTATTACGACAGCATGGCAGAGGCCGTCGCCGCGGTGGTGGCCACCAAGTTCGGGCCAGACGGCATCTACAGCGACACCACCACGTTCGACAAGATCTACAAGGGCACCTACGGCGAGACCTATCTCAAGGACGCGAGCCGCTATTCGCAGGATGTGATCGCCTGCACCCGCGACATCTGCACCTACATCTACGAGACGCACGGCCGCTTTCCCGCCCATGTCGAAACCATCCATGCCCCGGGCATCTGGCTGCAGGTCCATCATGTCGAGCAGGACTATTACGACACGTTTTTCCGGAACGGCCTGACGCAGGCCCATCGCGATCATGATCACACCTGGCACGGGTCGCCGTAGGCGCCCAGCGCACCACGAGGGAGGCGGAGATGCCGCGTTTCGCGCGACCGGCTTTCCGGCGATAGTGGCCGTATATTCGGCTCACCAGAGGCAACCCGATGCCCGGGAGACTAGCGGCGCGCGACATCAGGCTGAAGCGGGCCTACCGACCCGCTACGGCGGACGACGGCGCGCGCGTCCTGGTTGACCGGTTATGGCCGCGCGGCCTGAAGAAGTCCGACGCGGCCATCGATCGCTGGCTGAAGGACATCGCTCCCAGCACGGCGCTGCGCCAATGGTTCGCGCACGATCCCGCACGCTGGCCGGAGTTCCGCCGCCGCTACGCTGCCGAAATTCGCCGCCATCCGGATCAGCTCGCGGAACTGCGCGCCATCGCGCGCAAGGGCCCCGTGACGCTCATATTCTCGGCGCGCGACGAGCTTCGCAATGACGCCGTCGTGCTGCGGTACATCCTTCTGGGACGATAAGCGGCCGGGAGGAGTGCGAATGTCTCTGAAGGGTCTGTTGCGCGAGGCCCGTGCCTGCACCGTCTGCCAGGCGGCGCTGCCACTGGGAGCGCGGCCGGTTCTGCAGGCCGCGCCTGGCGCCCGGTTGCTGATCGTCGGCCAGGCACCGGGGCGCAAGGTCCATGCGACAGGCATGCCTTGGAACGATGCCAGCGGCGATCGTCTGCGCGAGTGGCTCCAGCTCGACCGGTCAGTCTTCTACGATGCCGCCCGGGTGGCGATCGTGCCCATCGGCTTCTGCTATCCCGGCGCGACGGAATCGGGAGGCGACAGGCCGCCCCGCCGAGAATGTGCGCCGCTCTGGCATGCCCGACTGCTCGGGCATCTCCGCGAGATCGGCTGCACGCTGCTGGTGGGGCAGTACGCCCAGAAGCACTATCTGCGATCGGCACGGAAGAACACGCTGACGGAGACCGTCAGGGCATTCGCCGAGTATGGGCCGCGGTTTTTTCCCCTGCCGCATCCGAGTTGGCGGAGCGTCGGATGGATACGACAGAATCGGTGGTTCGAGGAGCGCGTGCTCCCGGATTTGCGCGAGGCCGTGCGAAGGTTGGCATAGCCGCCAGCCAGCTTCTCACTGCTGGCGCAGCCTGTCCGGCCGGTACTTTTCCATCACCGTGTCCAGCCGCTCGACGGATACGTTCAACATCGTCGCGACCTGCCGTTTCTGCGCCTCCGTCGGCGGTCCGTTCGGGCAGCGCGGCAGGAAGCGGTCGGCAACTTGCTGGAATTGCTCGGGCGTCGTGCCGAGTTCCTGGGCGATCAGCGCGACCGGCGGGCCTTTCGGCGCGGGATGCATGCCCGGGCCGACGACGGCCGCGAAGGTGAGGCCGCAGGCGCCGACGACAAGCAGGTCCATCAGTCCGTAGCGGAGCCTGCCGCGGCGCGGGCCTTTCGGCGGGGCGTCTGTTTGCAGTGCCAAATCTTCCTCACGCAAGAGACGTGGCGGCCGGATCGATCCGGCTCGCACGGAGGTCTCTTGGTGAATACGCAGCCGCCGTACGGCCTATCCCCGCTCAGTCGTCCTGGTTCAAATGATCGCGTTGCGTGGTCCCTGCATAGTCCCGGCGGAAGCGTCCGCGCCGCTGCAATTCGGGCACCACCAGATCGACGAATTCCTCGATCGCGCCCGGCGAATAGATCGGCGAGAGCATGAAGCCGTCGCCGCCGACCGCGTCGAAATAGGCTTCTAGCTGGTCGGCGACGTCGGACGGCGTGCCCACCATCTGCGGCAGCCCGACCGCCTGGCCGTGATTCTGCGCCACCTGTCGCAAGGTCAAGAGCTCGCCGCTCATCGAACGGTAGCGCGTCTGCATGCGCTGCAGCTTGGGCTCGGTGCGATGCGCCATGATCGTGTCGAGCGGCAGGGTCGACAGGTCGAAATCGAGATGGCCGGATAGGATGGCGAGGCCGCCCTCCAGCGGCACCAGGGCATTGTGCTCGGCCTGCTTGTCTTCGGCCTCGGCGCGCGAGGCGCCGACGATCGGCTGCACGCCGAACAGGAACTTGCAGGCCTGCGGCGGCCGGCCCGCCTCGACCACGCCGCGCTTGATGTCGTCGTACAGCGCCTTGGCGCCGGCGAGGTAGGGCTGGATGGCGAAGACCGCGTCGGCGTAGCGCGCCGCGAAGTCGCGGCCCTTGCCCGACGTGCCGGCCTGCAGGATGGCCGGCCCGTGCTGCGGCGAGCGCGTCACGTTCAGCGGTCCGCGCGACTTGAAGAAGCGGCCTTCATGGTCAATGCGATGGACCTTGGCCGGGTCGGCGAACACGCCGGCGGCGCGATCCATGACCACGGCGTCCTCGTCCCAGCTGTCCCACAGCTTGCGGCAGACCTGCATGAATTCATGGGCGCGGTCGTAGCGATCGTCGGTCGCCTTGAGCTCCTCGCCGAAATTGGCCGACTGGTTGTGGTTGAGTGTGGTCACGACGTTCCAGGCGGCACGCCCGCCGGTCAGATGGTCGAGCGTCGCCCACAGCCTCGCCGCATGGAAGGGATGCTGGTGGCTCACCGAATAGGTGGCACCCAGGCCGATCTTGCTGGTGACCGCGGCCATGAACGACAGCAGCGGGATCGGATCGTGCTCGGGCGCCTGGGTGGCGTTGCGAATCGCGGGCGCCAGCGAGCCGGTATAGGTGTCGGAGATGTAGTTGAGGTCGGCGAAGAAGACCATGTCGAACTTGCCGCGTTCGCAGACGCGGGCGATGTGCTGGTAGAGCGCCGGCCGCGACCAGTCGTAGCCCGCTTCGGCGGTGCGCGGATGCCGCCACATCGCCACGCTGTGATAGGTCGGGCCGTGGATCAGGAATTGGGCCAGATGCATCATGGCCTTAGGCACGACTGGTTCCCTTCAATTCAGCTCGGCGCGGCAATTCCCGGATGGGGCGCCACGCATCATGCCGCCCGCGGCAGGGGATGGTCACATATCTGGATTGCGGCGGTCCATCGCCAACGCTAAGCCTGCCTGCGGCAAGGGAGGAGATGCGGCCATGGCCGTTGGTGACAAATATCGCGCCCTGCATCGGCGCTCGCTCGACGATCCGGACGGCTTCTGGGCCGAGCAGGCGGCCGCGATCGACTGGACCCGGCGCTGGGACAAGGTCCTCGACGCGTCCACCCCGCCTTTCTATCGCTGGTTCGCCGGCGCCGAGCTCAACACCTGTTACAATGCGCTCGACCGCCACGTGGAACGCGGCCGCGCCGACCAGACGGCGCTGATCTACGATTCGCCCGTCACCAACAGCAGGAAGAGCTTCACCTATCGCGCGCTGCGCGACCAGGTGGCGAAGCTGGCGGGCGCCATCGCTGCCCAGGGCGTCGGCAAGGGCGACCGGGTCATCATCTACATGCCGATGATCCCCGAAGCGGTGATGGCGATGCTGGCCTGCGCGCGGCTCGGCGCGGTGCATTCGGTGGTGTTCGGCGGCTTTGCCGCCAACGAGCTCGCCACCCGCATCGACGACTGCTCGCCGAAGCTGGTGCTGACCGCATCGTGCGGCGTCGAGCCGGGCCGCATCGTGCAGTACAAGCCGTTGCTCGACCAGGCGATCGAGCTCGCGGCGCACAAGATCCCGCGCTGCCTCGTCTTCCAGCGCCCGCAGGCCCAAGCGACGATGGTGAAAGGCCGCGACCTCGACTGGAACGAGGCGGTGGCCGCCGCCCGGCCGCACGACTGCGTGCCGGTGAAGGCGACCGATCCGCTCTACATTCTCTATACGTCGGGAACGACCGGCCAGCCCAAGGGTGTGGTGCGCGACAATGGCGGCCACTGCGTGGCGCTCGCCTGGTCGATGCAATACCTCTACGGCGTCCAGCCGGGCGAGGTCTGGTGGTGCGCCTCGGACGTCGGCTGGGTGGTGGGCCACAGCTACATCGTCTATGGCCCGCTGATCCACGGCGCCACCTCGATCCTCTACGAGGGCAAGCCGGTCGGCACGCCCGACGCCGGCGCCTTCTGGCGCGTGATCTCCGAGCACAAGGCCGTCGCGCTGTTCACCGCGCCGACGGCCTTCCGGGCCATCAAGAAGGAGGACCCCGAGGGCAAGCTTCTCGCGCAGTACGACCTCTCGGCCTTCCGCACCTTGTTCCTGGCCGGCGAGCGCGGCGATCCACCGACCATCGAATGGGCGCAGAAGCGTTTGGGTGTGCCGATCGTCGATCACTGGTGGCAGACCGAGACCGGCTGGGCGATCTGCGGCAATTTTATCGGGCTCGAGCCGATGCCGATCAAGCCCGGCTCGTGCTCGGTGCCCTCGCCGGGCTGGCAGCTCGACGTGCTGGACGAGCAGGGCCACAAGATGAAGACGGGCGAGGTCGGGGCGCTGGCAGGCAAGCTGCCGTTGCCGCCGGGCACGTTCCCGACCTTGTGGAACGCCGATGAACGCTTCCGGCAGGCCTATCTCGAGGAGTATCCCGGCTACTACAAGACCGGCGATGCGGGCTTCATCGACACCGACGGCTACGTCTCGGTGATGACCAGGGTCGACGACGTGATCAACGTCGCCGGCCATCGCCTGTCGACCGGCCAGATCGAGGAGGTGCTGGCCTCGCACGACGACGTCGCCGAGTGCGCCGTGATCGGCATCGCCGACGAGCTCAAGGGCCAGGTGCCGTTCGGCTTCCTGGTGCTGAAGGCCGGCGTCGACCGCCCAACGCAGGACACGGTGCGCGAGGTCGTGCAGCTGGTGCGCGACCGCATCGGCCCCGTGGCCTTCTTCAAGACCGCCATCGTCGTGCCCCGGCTGCCCAAGACGCGTTCGGGCAAGATCCTGCGCGGCACCATGCAGAGAATCGCCGACGGCCAGCCCTGGAAGATGCCCGCCACCATCGACGACCCGGCCGCGATCGAGGAGATCACCGGCGGCCTGAAGACGGCGGGGTATGCCAATAAGGCCTAATTGTCGTCCTGAGCGCAGCGAAGGACCTCATCGCCGCTTGCCACGGGCATGAGATCCTTCGCTGCGCTCAGGATGACCGAATTGTTGGAGGATGTATGACTCTCGACATCAACCGCCCCGATCTCACGGTGGGCGTGGTCGGAACCGGCGCCATGGGCCGCGGCATTGCGCAAGTGACGGCGCAGGGCGGCATCAAGGCGATCATGTTCGATGCGGCTGCTGGCGGTGCGGCCAAGGCCAAGGCGGCCATCCTCGACACCTTGAAGGGCCTCGTGACCAAGGGCCGGCTGACCGACGCCGACGTCGCCAAGACCGACGCCAATCTCGGCATCGCCGAGAGCCTGTCGGACCTCAAGGGCTGCCACATCGTCGTCGAGGCCGTGTTCGAGAACCTCGAAGTGAAGCAGAAGCTGTTCGGCGAGCTCGAGGCCGTGGTGACGCCCGCCGCGATCCTGGCGTCCAACACTTCGTCGATCCGCATCGCCTCGATCGCCCGCGCGCTGAAGCATCGCGAGCGCGTCTGCGGCATGCACTATTTCAATCCAGTGCCATTGATGAAACTTGTCGAGGTGATCCGCGCCGCCGACACCGCGCAATGGGTGGTCGCCGCCATGACGGCGCTGGGCCAGCGCCAAACGCGGGTGCCCGTCGTCGTGGGCGACACGCCGGGCTTTTTGGTCAATCTCGGCGGCACCGCGATCGGCACCGAGGGGCTACGCATCATGCAGGAGGGCAGGGCGAGCCCGAGCCAGGTCGACGCCGTGATGCGCGACACCTGCGGCTTTCGCATGGGCCCGTTCGAGCTGATGGACCTCACCGGCATCGACGTGAACTTCCCGGCGCGCAAGATCATCTACGAGGGCTTCTTCCACGACCGGCGCATGACGCCCAGCCCCTATCACGAAAGCCTGTACGCGGCCGGCCGGCTCGGCCGCAAGACGGGCGGCGGATGGTATGCCTACGATTCAAAAGGGGCGAAGATCGATCCCAGCGCCGACCATGCGACATCGGTCGCGCCGGCCGCCAGCGTCGTGGTCATGGATCCCCACAACACGAAGCTCACCGGCCTGCTCGCCGGCGATGGCGTCCGGATGCTGGGCGCCGACGACGGCGAGAGCCCGATCCTGGTGGCGCCGATCGGCAAGGACTGCACGACGGCGGCGATCGAGCTCGACCTCGATCCCAAGCGCACCGTCGCGGTCGATCTCACGGGTGACACCGGCAAGCGCCTCACCATCATGACCGCGCCCAACGCAGATCGCGGCGTGCGCGACGCGACCGTGGCGCTGCTCGCCAAGACCGGCGCCAAGGTGACGGTGATCAAGGACTCGCCCGGCTTCATTGCCCAGCGCATGTGCGCGATGATCGCCAACCTCGGTTGCGAGATGGCGATGATCGGCATCGCCTCGGCGCAGGATGTCGACACCGCCATGACGCTCGGCCTCAACTACCCGCGCGGGCCGCTGGCACTGGCCGACTGGCTGGGCGTGAAGGAGTGCCACGAGATCCTGGTGCAGCTGCAGGCCATCACCGGCGACGACCGCTACCGGCCGAGCCAGTGGCTGCGGCGGCGGGCACAGCTCGGGCTAAGTGCGACCCTGCCCGACTAGGGGGTATCCTTCATGCGCCGCGACGCCGGCCTCAGTCACGATGCCATCGCGACCTGTCTGCGACATCTCGCCGAACGGATGGCTGGTGTCATTGCTTGTCGCCGAATGGTCCTGGCTTGTAGAACCTTTCGCCCCATTGCGGCGTCTCGGCCCACTGCCACACGGGCGCGCCGCCGGCGATGCTGAGGTCGGGCCAATACTTGGTCGTGCCGTGGTAGCCCGTCTTCATCTCGTCGATCGAGGGACGCGAGCCGCGCGATTCCCAGACCGCTTTCTGGATGTCCGCGGCCCATGAGAGAAGCGGCTTTATTTCCTTCCAGGTCAGGGCAGAATCGATCGTGCCGAGAGAATGGAAGAATTCCGACGTCTTGATCAGCGTCAAGGCGTCGTACTCGAGGACGACCGGCGCGGTGCGGATGCCGTCGTTCTCGGCGTAGGTCTCAAGCGACTGCTGGGCGATTTCCGGCTTCAGCTTCCACCAGCGGTTGGCAATCTCTATGGCTTGCGGCTGGTTGGCGCTGACGATCTCCTGCGCTTCCCAGTCGGCTTCCAGGAAGGCGCGCAGGAGATCAGGATGCTCGTTGGCGAAGGCCTGCCGTGCGCTGAGGTAAAGGCGGTCGGTGAAAAAGCCCTCGGGCCATCCCCACGCCTTCTTGGTCTCGGGCAGGCGGCCGCCCGGCGACTTGTAGGTCTTGCCGGTGAAGCCGTCGCTGTCGACGAGAAGATCGGCCGTGCCGAGGTCGGGCCCCTGGAAGCGGAACGGCACCCATACGGCCACGGCGTCGACGCCAGCCGGCATCTGTATGCCCACGTTGGGCGGCATGTTGACGACCTTGATGCGGGCCTGCTCGATCGACTTGCCGAGAACGTTCCGGATGACCGATGCGAGCGTGTAGTGGGCGCTCGTCCCTACCGGCAGCCCGATGGTCTTGCCTTCGAGCTTCGCGACCTCGTCGATGCCGCCGCCCGGGCGCACCATGACCGCATTGGAGATGTGGCTGGCCTGGATTCCGAAAACGACGAAGGGGACGCCCTGCTTGATCCGCGCCGTCAACGCCGCGCTCGAGATGTCCATGTCGATGTCGAGGTTGCCCGACATCATGGCGGCGTTGGCGGGCGGTCCGCCGGCAATGAACTGCTTCCAGTCCGTGACGACGGAATAGCCGTATTTCGCCGCGTATTTCTCGTAGAGTTTCCGTTCCTGGATGATGCCGTTTATGCCGGCGGTCCCGGCGAAAGGATTGAAGCCGATACGGACGGTGACCCGCTTGGTCTGCGCCGAGGCGACGCCACCCAGGCTGGAGGTCAGTCCGGCAGCCATCGCGGTGGCAAGAACAGTGCGCTTGGTCAACATCGTCATCTCCTCATTTCAGCCTGCAGCATCAACCAGATCTCGTCGGACAGCCGATGGAAGTCCTTATGGACGCGGAGCTCGGGGAGGCGCGGCCGCGCGAACGGGACAGCGAACTCGCCCCTGATCCGGCCGGGCCGCGGCGACATGACGATGATTCGATCGGAGAGGAAAATCGCCTCGTCGATCGAATGCGTGACATAGACGACGGTCTTCTTCCGCTCGCGCGAGGCTTCGCTCCAGATGCGCAGCAGCTCGTCCTGCAAGGCGACTCTGGTCAGCGCATCCAGCGCGGCCAGAGGCTCGTCCATCAGCATGATGTCGGGGTCGTTCGCCATGCAGCGCGCCAGCGCGCAGCGCTGTCGCATGCCGCCGGAGAGCTCATGCGGATACTTCTGCTCGAAGCCCTGCAGGCCGACGAGGCCGACGTAGCGGCCGACGAGCTTGTCGATCTCGCTTGCCCGGAATCCGCGGCTCGCCGGCCCGAAGCCGATATTGCCGGCCACCGTGAGCCACGGAAACAGCGCGTATTCCTGGAAGACCACGCCGCGATTGGGTTCCGGGCCGATGATCGATTTCCCATCGACCTCGATCCGGCCCGAACTCGATCGCTCGAACCCGGCGATGATGTTGAGAAGGCTCGATTTGCCGCAGCCGCTGGGGCCGAGGAGGGCGAGGAATTCGCCGTCGGCGATGTCGAGATCGACCCTGTCGAGCGCCTTCACGGGCGCGCCGGCCGCGCCATCGAACTGCTTGGTGACGCCGGCAATGGCGATCTTGGTGTTTGCCGTCATGGCAGCCGCACGCCCTGTCGCCACGGCAGCAGCAGCCGCTCGATCCATCGGCTCGCCAGGTCCATGACGAGGCCGATGACGCCGATGGTTATCATGCCGACGATGACGAGGTCTGTGCGCAGGACCTGCTGATAGTAGTTGATCATGTAGCCGAGGCCGCTGCTGGCGGCGATCAATTCGGCGCCGACGATGCTCATCCAGCTCACGCCGATCGCGATGCGCAAGCCGGTGAAGATCGAGGACAGGGTGGTCGGAAGAACGACGTGCGTCAGCAGCCGGCGGCGGCTCGCGCCCAGGGACAGGGCAGCGCGGACATGAAGCTTGTCGAGCGAACGGACGCCGGCGATCGTGCTCACCAGGATCGCGAAGAAGGCCGACAGGAAGGTGATGAAGACGATCGAGACCGTGCCTATGCCGAACCACAGGATCGACAGGGGAACCCAGGCGAGCGGCGGGATCGGCCGGAACAGGCTCAAGAGGCCGTCGAGCAGCTTCTCGATCCGCTGGTAGAGTCCCATGGCCAGTCCGATCGGCACACCCAGGGCAAGCGCGGACAGGTCGGCGTAGAATATCCTCTGAAGACTCGCCGCGATATTGTCGGTCAACTCGCCGCTTGCGATGGAGCGAACGAAGGCGTTGGCGACTTTGAGCGGTGACGGCAGCAGCGCGCCCGGAAAGACCGCCATGACATCGGTGAGGAGGGACCAGACGAGCACGAACAGGACGGGCAGAACGACATAGTAAAGCCATGACAGGGAACGGCCGGCCTGGCGCGTGCCGGCAGACGCGGCCTCGCCGGCGATCGGCGGCCCTGCCGCGGTTCCGGACCGGATTTCAGGCGTCATATTCGTAGACCAAAGGCTGCTCGATGAAGACCTCCACCTGTCCGGCCGTTTTCCGCACCTCGTACATTTTCAGCGGCATGCGCGACTCGGTTCCGGCGCAGGCGCCCGTGCGCAGGTCCCACTGCCAGATATGCTTGAAGCAGGTGATCAACTCGCCGTCGCAGAGTCCCTTGCGCAATGGTTCCTCCTGGTGCGGGCAAAGCGGAGGGTAGGCGAAATATTCGTCGCCCACGCGGGTCAGCAGCACCGTGATGCCGTCGATGTCGAACTCCTTCATGTCGTTCTGCCCGATCGCCCCTTCCTTGCACGCCACCTTCCACGCCATCGATTTCCCTATCCTTTGCGGTTCTCCGGCCAATTCCCCAGCTCTTGGGCCAGACCATCATCAGCTGAACTTGTCGAAGCGGATGCGCGAGGGCGGCAGGCGCCCCTTCAGCATCACGACCCGCATTGCGGCGTCCACCATGGGCGGTGGCCCGGCAAGAAATGCCATCGTGTTGCGGGGCTGTCCGTCCAGGCCGCGCGCCACGGCTTCGTGCACCATGCCCTCCTCGAAGCACAGCCTGGGCCAAAGCGCGCGCTCGGCGGCGGCCGCCGGCGCTTCGGACAACGCCACGGTCGCCTCGAAATCTGCGCCGAACCGCTCCCGCCACAGGCTGATCTGCTGCAGGGCAGCGGCATCCCGCATGGTGCGAACGCCGAAAAACAGCCGGGCGCGATGGCGAGCGAGATAACCCTCGCCCGCGGCCCGCGTCAGGATGGAAAGCGCCACCGCCAGGCCGGAGCCGCCGACGATCATCAGCAGGTCATGGCCGAGCGACGGCTCCAGCACCGCCGCGCCGAGGGGACCGAACAGGCTCAACAGGCCGCCCGGCCGGGCCCGCGTGAACAGCCAATCGCTGAAGCCGCCGTCTGGCTTGCGCTTGATAATGAAGTCGAGCCGACGCGACGGGGTTTCCCCATTGGCCATCGAGTAGGCGCGGAAGCCGTCGATTCCGGGGGCGGCCAGCAGCGCGAATTGGCCAGCCTCGAAGGCCATCGGTCGTTCGAGCATCAGCACCAGCGACAGCATGTCATGGGTCAGCGGCTCGAGCCGGTCGACGCGGGCGGCCAGCGTTGCCGGCCGCTCGGATCCGGCGCGCCAGGTCGCCATCGAATTGGAAAGCGCGATGCGGCAGTCGGTCAGCGGCGCGGCCTGGCACATCAGGAACTCGCGCCGAGCCGCCTTCAAGCCCTGCCGTCCCGGTGCCTGCAGCCAGCCTTCATCGATTGCGCCGTCGATCAGCCGGGCATGACAGGTGCCGCAGGCGCCTGTCGCGCACTCGTAGGGCAAGGCGACGCCTTGGCGAAGTCCCGCCGCGAGGATGGTCTCGCCGGGCAGCGTTGCGAAAGCGAGCGGCCCGGTCTTCGCTTCGATGATGATCTCCACCAGGCCTCCGCCTCAGAACGGGATCTGCGACCCTGTACCGAGGGAGCGCGTCTCGAGGCGCACTTCGCGCGCCTTCAGGCGCGGCGTCGCGCCGCTCGTATCGACCACGTCGTTGTAGCGGCCGATGGCGAATACCTTGGTGTCGCCGCGGTCGTTGGTGAAGTAGATCGTCAGGGCGCTCGTGACGTTCATCGTGCCGGGGGAACCGTTCGGTATCACGCGATAGACCTGGGCGTGGCGCGTGAACCGCCCTTCCGGCTTCACATGCTCCGGCAGCATCTCGAACATCGCCGCCAGGTCGGTGCGGCTTTGTTCCAGCCAGATCATCTCCTTGCGCAGTTCCGGGCTGTAGGCGGTCACCTTGTAGTGATAGTCGTCGGTGCAGAGCGCCAGGTACTCGTCGAACTTTTCGTCGTCCATCACCAGGCACGACTGATAGATCACATCCTTCACGGCATCCGTGCTCATTCTCGAATCCTCCCGGTGGCCGCTGCCAGCTGTGCGCCCACAGGCCTTACTCGGCAGCTTGCGCGATCTGGTTCAGCGGATTGCTCGCAGGCCGGCCCATGCGCCGGCTCCATTCGTTGTGAAAATGCCGGAGCAGGGCGTCGTCCTGGGCCCGCATGTCCTCGCGCCTGGAAAGCACGCTGTACTTCGCGGCGCCGTCGCGGTTGGATTCCTCGACCGCCTCCACGAACACCACATCCTCCACCAGGTTGCGGCCGAACGGCCCCCAGAACTGATTATGGTTGCGCACCCGCGCGGCGCGCTCCGCCGCCGGCTCGCCCTTGATGCCCAGCCCGCGATACTCCAGCAGCGTGTGGCTCGGTCCGATCGGGGTCGACGTGTCGATGCGGATGCAGGTTGCCCGCACGATGATGGTGGTGTTCGGGAACAAGTCGGCGAAGCGCAACTCGCCGGGCCGCAGGCCGGGAAGATTCGCTTCCTGGCGGTCCTCCCAGCCCTTGTAGCGCGAGTAATCGATCTTCATCGGCTCCATCGTGCCGTGGCCGTGTGGGTAGAGAATCCATTTCCGTTCGAAGTGGCCCTTGGCCTGCATGCCGGTGGTGCGGTTAACCACGTGTCCCCAGTTGTGGTAGTCTTCCATGTTGGTCTCGTGCCATTGCTTCCAGTTGGCGCGCATGTCGACCTGATGATAGTGGAAGACCTCCAATTCCTTGGTTCCCATCACCTCTTCGAGGAGGTCGAGCGCGTTGCCGAGATAGGCGCCGAGCGATTCGGCATTGTCGTCGAGGTTGATGAACACCATGCCGACCCGGGTCTCGCAGCGTACGGCGCGCAATCCCATTTCCTCCTTGCGCGGACCGACCTCCTTGAAACCAAGGTCGCGGGTCATCGCGATGCAGGCACCCTTGGTGTCGTATTCCCAGAGGTGGAAGAAGCAGGTCAGGGTCTTGGCGTTGCCGCTGGGCCCGCGGGCGACCAGGGCGGAGCGGTGCGAGCACGTATTGACGAAGCAGCGGATCTTGTTGTCCATGCCGCGGATCACGACGAGCGGCGTTCCGGCATAGGTGAAGGTGCGGTAATCACCCGGCGCGGCGACCTCGCTCTCGTGGCAGGCGAGCTTCCAGACTTTCTTGAAGATCTTCTCCTGCTCTTCGCGAAAGATGTCCGGATCGCTGTAGACGAGGGCGCTGACATAGTGGTCGTGCGGCACTTTCGGCGGCGTTGCCCATTGATCGGCGCTGCGTGTCATTGGCTCATCCTCCCCTAGGTTCGAACCTCGACGTCCCAAGTCAAAAGCCGAGTTGATGCCGCACGGCCTTCACTCCCGGCGACCCGAGCGCCAGGAGATCGGCCGCTTGCCGTGCGAGCGTTCCCATCTCCGGCACGGTATCGGCGGTGAAAAAATGGCTGGGGCCGGCGAAGGTGATAGACCCGACGGCGCGCTGCGGGGTGACGTTGATCGGCGCGCCGACCGCCGAGATGCCCTTGAAGTTCTCGTTGAGGGATACGGCGTAGCCGCGCTCGGCGGTCAGCGCGAGCTCGCGCTCCACCGCCTCGGCATCCGTGATGGTATGCGGTGTGTATTGCATATACGGCGCCGGCCCCAGCAGTTCCTGTCGCTGCTCCATCGGGAAGTTGAGAAGCAGCAGCTTGCCCGATGCCGCCGCATGCAGCGGCGAGGTGAGATGCGTCTGGTAATAGGGCGACAGGGTGTCGCTGGCCGTCGCGAGCTCCACCACCAGCCGCTGCGTGCCGATGAACACGCTGAGCCCGCAACTGACTCCGAACCGGTCGCGCAGCGTCCGCAGCGTCTCGTAGGAGTCGCGCCGCAGGACGTTGAACGGATGGTAGAGGCTGAGCGGAAGATAGGAGCGCGGACCGGCGTAGTAGCGCTTGCCGCCGTCGCGGAACACGTGCTCGCTCTGCATCAAGGTCTGCATGAGGCGATGGACGGTGCTGACATGCAGGTTGGACAGTTCGGACAGCTCGGTCAGCGTCAGCGCCCGTCCGGCATTCACCATCAATTCAAGCAGGAGCAGTCCACGCTGCAGGGCGCCTGTCTCCTGGATTTCGCCCGGGACCGGTGTAGCCGACGATTCGTTCTTCAACGCGGCTTGGGACATCTAAGGAAGTGCTCCAGATGGCGAAGCTGAACTTACTTTCCGGAAAGGGTCATGACAATTTCATTATCATGGGGATTATTCCCATTTCCTGAGATATGCGGAGGAGAGATCGAAATGACTGTCGCCCGAAGTCGTACCTTTAGAAGCGGAAATAGCGAAGCGATCCGACTGCCCCGGGATGTCGCGTTCGGGCAGGACGTGGAACTGGTGATCGTCCGCTCCGGAGACGTGATGACGATCTATCCGGCGGCGATGTCCATTCCGGCGATGATCAAACGTCTTCGCTCCCTGCCGGCGCCACCGACCATCGAGCGCCGGGACGACGAGGAGTTGACCGAGCGGCCGCGCCTCTGAGCCATGGCCTTCCTGCTCGACACCGATGTCGCCATCCATCTGCGCGACGGAGACCCGGCGGTCACTGAAAAAGTATCCGCTCTCGACGACGCGGTGCTCCTGTCGATCGTCACCCGGGTGGAACTTGAAGGCGGCGTCTATCGCGATCCCGCCTATCGCGACGTCCGGCGCGTGCGCCTGGACACGATCTTTGCAGCGGTCCCGACGCTTGCCCTTCGACGACGCGGCTGCCGATGCCTACGGCGCCATCGTGGCAAGCGCCGGCTATTCGCGCCGCAAGCTGCTCGACCACATGATTGCCGCGCAGGCGCTCGTGCATCGCGCATCATTGGTGACGATGAATGCCGGCGACTACGCCGACGTGCCGGGCCTTTCGCTGCTGGCATGGTGAAGGAGCGGGCGACGATCCACGGGATCGCCGACGCGACACCAAGAAGACGCCCGCGCCTGAGGTTGACGTTTACGTAAAGGTAAACTACATCCCCAACGCTGGCGAAGCAGGCGCCGGCGGACCAAAGTCCCACCAAGAAGACTGACGAAACGACCGCCGGAGGACCGCTCAGTGACCGCTTTGGCCGCGCATTACACGCCCGAACACAACATGTTCCGCGACACCTGCCGGCGGTTCTTCGAAAAGG
>DASZJU010000066.1:0-6341 GCA_035947815.1 Reyranella sp. | reverse complement strand
ATGCTGCTGATGCTCCTGCTGGCGCTGCTCGCCTGGCTGGTGCGGCCTTACCTGCCCCATATCGAGCCTTACCTCGAAGCCGAAGCGCGCGACCGCGCGCTGAGCCTGGCCGTGCGCCAGCCGCTCGAACTGCAGCAGACGCGGGTCAGCACGCTGCAGCAGGATAATGAGAACCTTCGCCTCGAGCTCGCCCGCCTGACCGACGAGCTGTCACGCCGCGGCGGCGATTGCGCGGCCGGCATCGTCGGACCGGGCGGCACGATCGTGGGCGCCGTGAATGGCCCGCCGATCGAACGCGGCGCAGCGCCCGACACGCCACCCGCCGCCGACGTTAATGTGGCGGGCAAGGATATGGGCAAGGATCAAGGCAAAGGCCCTGACGACAAGCAAGGCAAAGGGCCCGACGACAAGAATGTCGACAAGGGCGAGCTCAAAGGACCCGATCCCCAGGACAAGAACAACGACAAGGACAAGAACGCTGCCGCCAAGGACGAGCCCAAGCCGTTGGTCGTGCCGCCCGAGGCCAAGCAGAAGCAGGATCTCGGCTTCCTGAAGGGCGACTGGCGCTCGCGCACCGGCCTCGCCACGGCGACCGGCGAGCGCGACATTCGTCCCAGCTACACGCTGGACGACAAGGGCAAGGGCAAGGTCTCGTTCGTGCAGAAGAACGGCACCACCTGCGAGGCGCCGGCCGAAGCGCGCTGGGACGGTGCCAAGCTCGTGATCGAGGAAAAGGCCAACCCCAAGTGTGCCGACGGGCGCACCTATGCCCGCAACACGGTCAATTGCGAGGTCGGCGCCGATGGCGTAGCCAAGTGCAACGGCAGCCAGCCCGGCGACACACGCAGCTATCACGTGCAGATTGGCCGTTGACTCCCTAGACTTAGTGCACAGTTTGACATTGTAACATGAGCGATCTTGCCCGCCTGCCGAGCTACCCCAGCCCGACGACGCTGATTGCCCGCTCCGGCATCCAGTTCCTCGATTTCGGCTTCGATCCCGTGCGCCTCAAGGTGCGCGAATGGGGCTTCCACGACGCCGCCGGCGACAAGGCCGTCGACGACCTGGTGCAGCTCGATTTCGACGAGGTGCGCGGCCAGTACGAGGTGGTCGAGGGCGGCCGCCGCCGCGCCGCCGAGCCCAATCTCGTGGTCACCGCCAAGGACGCGCTGGCGCCCTTTCTCGACAAGTGGGTGCCCGTGCCGTTCCTGCAGGTACGGCCGAACAACCAGTTTCGCGAAGGCCCTGCCGATTGGGCGCGCGTGCGCGTGGTCGATCTCGAGGCGCGCTACGGCGCGGGCTATCGCGACGAGCAGGGCAACCGCTACCGCGCCGTGCTGGCCTTCGACACCGGCCTGATTGCCGAGGCCGAGGGCCGCGCCTATCTCGCGCCCTCGCCCAAGGATGTTACGTCGGGAGCGCTCTTCACGCTCGCCCCCCAGCAGCGCGCCAATCACTGGCTGCTGCGCCAAGGCTGGATGAGCCAGTGGCTCGAGGAGCTGTTCCGCGAGCTCCACCCGCGCGCCACGCTCGAGGAGATCGAAGGCGACATCAAGCAGAAGCCGCAGGAAGCGATCGCCCGCTATCTCGCGTTCCTGGGCCTGCTGGCCGATGCCGTGCACTTCCCGCCGATCAAGCTGGTCGGCGACGCCGAGCGGCCGGGCCGCGGCGCCATCGAGGTCGACCTCGTGCTCGATGTCGGCAACTCGCGCACCTGCGGCCTGCTGATCGAGGCGGCGGGCGAGCTGGGCATCAACCTCAACGACTCCTACGAGCTCGCCTTGCGCGATCTCTCGCATCCCGAGATCGTGCACACCAAGCCGTTCGAATCGCGGGTCGAGTTCGCGCAGGCCTGGTTCGGCAAGAACCATCTGTCGCGCCTGGGCGGCCGCGCCGATGCCTTCGTATGGCCGATCATGACGCGGGTCGGGCCGGAAGCGACGCGGCTCGCCGCGCGCCGGCGCGGCACCGAGGGCAATACCGGCATGTCGAGCCCCAAGCGCTACCTGTGGGACGAGGAACCGCAGACCCGCGAATGGCGTTTCAACATCGCCTACGCCCAGGACCAGACGGCGATGCCGGCTGCCGCCGGACCGATGGCACAACTCGTCAACCAGAAGGGCGAGCCGCTACACCTGGTCGATCCCGACGCCGACTCGGCCGATCACCTGCCGGTGTTCGAGCCACTCTACTCGCGCTCCTCGATCATGACCTTCGTGCTGTCCGAGGTGCTGCTGCAGGCGCTGACGCTGATGAATTCACCGCAGCAGCGCGGCCGGCGGGCGCATGCCGAGACGCCGCGCCGGCTGCGCCGCATCGTGCTCACCCTGCCGACCGGCATGCCGCTCGCCGAGCGCCTGATCTTCCGCAAGCGCGCCGAGGCGGCGCGCGACCTGGTGTGGATGATGATGGGCTGGAAGCTCGACGATCCGGCGGCGCCGGCGCCCCGCGTGCTGACCGACTGGGACGAGGCGAGCTGCACCCAACTGGTCTATCTCTACACCGAGGTCGCGCGCAATTTCGGCGGCGATGCGCGCCGCTTCTTCGAGATCACCAGCAAGCCGCGCGGCCGGCCGGCCGACGGCACGCTCAGCATCGCCAGCATCGATGTCGGCGGCGGCACCACCGACCTCATCATCAATTCCTATCACCTTGAAGGCGCCGGCACCTCGGTGACGCTGTTTCCCGAGCAGAAGTTCCGTGAAGGCTTCAACGTGGCAGGCGACGACATCCTGTTGCGCGTCGTGCAGGGCCATGTGCTGCCGCCCATTGAAGCGGCGATGCGCGCCGCCGGTATCGCCAACCCGATCGACCTCATGGCCGAATTGGTGGGCGGCGACCGCGGCGGCGAGGATGTGATCCAGCGCAACCTGCGCCAGCAGTTCGCGCTGCAGATCGCCCATCCCGTCGCGCTGGAATTCATGCGCGCCGCCGAGACCTACGACCCGACCTCGGGCGTCGTCGCCGCCGAGCCGAGAGCCTACGATTCATTCTTCGCCGAAGGCGCCAAGCCGTCCGAGGAAGTCGTGACCTTCGTCAACGAGGCGGCGCGCAAGCGCGGCGCCAAGGACTTCGACCTCAAGACCACGGTGTTTCCGGTCGACTTGCCCAGCCTCGACAAGACGGTGCGCGCCGAGATGGCCCGTGTGCTGGCACCGCTCGCCGAGATCGTGCACGCCTACGATTGCGACGTGCTGCTGCTGTCGGGCCGGCCGTCGCGCCTGCCCGGCATCCGCGCACTGGTCATGGAGCTTCTGCCGCTGCCGCCGGAGCGGGTGATCTCGCTGCACGAATACCGGGTCGGCGCCTGGTATCCGTTCCGCGACGCGCGCCTCAGGGTCGAGGATCCCAAGACCACGGTGGCGGTGGGCGCCATGATCGCGGCGTTGGCGCAATCGCAGCTGCCCGACTTCTCCTTCCGCTCCGACCTTCTGCGCTCGCGCAGCATCGCCAAGTTCATCGGCAAGCTCGATGGCGGCGGCCGGCTGCAGCGCGAGGACCTGGTCTATCGCGACGTCGACCTCGACAACCGCGAGTACGAGCTGCCCGAGGCCGCCTTCGAGTTCCGCGGCCCGATGTGGCTCGGCGCCCGCCAGCTCGACCTGGTGCGCTGGCCGGCGGCCAGACTCTATGCGCTGGAATTCGCCAAGCCCGAATATGCCGAGCGCCATGCCCGCGAGACGCCGTTCAAGATCGCGCTCGCCCGCGTCAAGCCCAAGGACAAGGACTCGGGCGACGTCGAGCGCTTCCGCCTGCGTCAGGTCACCAACCGCGACGGACGGGCCGTCGCACTCGACCGCCTGACGCTCCGCCTGCAAACCCTGCCGCGCCGTGAGGGCTATTGGCTCGACACGGGCATGCTCAAGACCGGTTAGGACCATGGACACCGTCGATCTCAAACTGGCTCAGGACTGCGAGACGCTGGCCGTCGCCGCCAGCGAGGGCGTCAACTGGTTGAAGGCAGCGGCCGAGCAGTCGCCGACCGTGGCGCAGCAGGCGCCGTCCCTGATCAGCGAGCTGCAGAAGGTCCGCAACCAGAGCCGCAAGCTGGCGCGCGCCGCCCGCCGGCGCATGTGCGTCGGCGTGTTCGGGCCGAGCCAGGCCGGCAAGTCCTATCTGGTCTCGATCCTGGCGAGCCGTGACGGCCATCCGCTGCAGGCGCGCTTTGCCGACAATACCTACGACTTCCTGCGCGAGATCAATCCGCCGGGCAATCGCGAGTCGACCGGTCTGGTGACCCGCTTCGGCCTGGGCTTGAGCGCCGGCGACAGGGACTTCCCGGTCCGCGTGCGGCTTCTGACCCAGACCGACATCGTCAAGATCCTTGGCAACTCCTTCCTGCTCGACTTCGATCACCAGAAGGCAGCCTTCGAGCGGCCCGACGGCGGCGCCATCCGCAAGCGCCTGGCCGAGCTCCGCGCCAAGGCGGCGCCGGCGCCGCAGGGCGACCTCGATGCCGACGACGTGCTCGACCTGATCGAGTATTTCGACACTTTCTTCGCCGGCGTCACCACCGAGCTGCGTACCGATTTCTGGCGCGAAGCCATCGAGCTGGCGCCGCGTCTCTCGGGCCACGACCGCGCCCGGCTATGGTCGGTGCTGTGGTACGATTTCCAGCCTTTCACCGATCTCTATTTGACGCTGTACGACGGTCTGCAGAAGCTCTCCTTCGCGCCGGAAGCGCTGCTCGGCATGGACGCGCTGATCCCGCGCGAGAAGAGCATCGTCGACGTCCTCACGCTCGACCGTCTCGGCGCCGATGCCGAGGACACCCTGCAGGTGCGGCCCAAGCAGGCCGACGGCCGCTCCGCAGCCGACGCCGAGCTGCCGCGCTCGCTGGTCTGCGCGCTGACCGCCGAACTGAGCGTCGCCATCGCCGAAAAGCCGTGGGACTTCTTCGACCACACCGATCTGCTCGACTTTCCGGGCGCCCGCTCGCGGCTCAAGCTCGCCAATCTCGAGGATGTCGCCAAAGCCAAGGGCGTGGCCGAGGGCGCCAATCCGCTGCGCGAGCTGCTGTTGCGCGGCAAGGTCGCCTATCTCTTCCAGCGCTACTCGGCCGAGCGCGAGCTTTCGGCCATCCTGCTCTGCATTCCCGACGGTAACCAGGAGGTCCGCGACCTCTCCGACATGATGACGGCGTGGATCGACCAGACGATCGGCGCCACGCCGGCCGACCGCGCCAAGCAGAAGAATGCGCTATTCCTCGTGCTGACCAAGATGGATCGCGAGTTCGAGCAGAAGGCCGGCGAGACCGAGGAGTCGCGCAAGCTGCGTTGGTCGGCTCGCCTCAACAACTCGCTGATCAACAATTTCCGCGGCGAATGGCCGGTCAACTGGGACGGCCAACCGTTCGACAACACCTTCTGGCTGCGCAATCCCACGGTGATCGATGAACGGCTGATGGACTACGACGCCGGCCGCGAGCACGGCATCGCCGAGGCCTTCGCCGCCCGCGCGATCGAGCTGCGCGGCCATTTCATGGACAACCCCGACGTCCAGCGTCACTTCGCCGATCCGCCGCGAGCCTGGGACGAGGCCTTCCGGGCCAACGACGGCGGCGTGGCGTATCTGGTGAAGAGCCTGACGCCGGTCTGCGATCCGGCGATCAAGCGCGCCCAGGTCCGCGGCCAGCTCGAAATCCAGATCCGCCGCCTGGTCGACCGCCTCGCCGGTTTCCACAGCTCTGCCGACGGCGATTCCCGTGCCAAGAAACGCGACCTGGTGCATACCGTGCTGCGCGGGTTGTCCATGTGCATCCAGCAGCAGCTCTTCGGCGAGCTGATGGCCGCGCTGCAGATCGCCGATACCGCGCTGCGCGAGATCTACTTCCGCATCGCCACCGCGCGACCCGCCGACGAAACCAACGGCCGGAACGGCAAGCCGCCGGCCCAGGTGGCGCAATCGACCGGCGCGGCCGTCGATCTCGGCGCCATCTTCGCCGACGTGTTCGGCGAGGAGCCCGGCCGCAGCGCGCCGCCGTCGGGCGTGCTGGAAGACCGCGCCGAGCGTTTCGCCCGCGAGGCCGCGGAATACTGGCTGGAGAACATGCGGCGCATCGGCGCCGACGAGAAGGCGCTGTCGCATTTCGGCGTCGACCGCCAGCATCTCGGCTGGCTGATCGACGAGCTGGTGGTCGGCGCCCATCGCCTGAAGCTGCTCGACCAGCTCAGCCACGAAGTGCGGGAACTGGAGAACGCGGCCAATGCGAAGTGGGAGGAGATCGCCGAGCGCCAGGTGCGCACCGCCTCCTCGACGCTGAACGGCTATGTGAGCGCGATGGGCTTCGATCGCCTGCCGCTCGACCAGCGGCCGGGCCTGCCGCCCAATGCGCCGCTGCG
>DASZJU010000065.1:0-5049 GCA_035947815.1 Reyranella sp. | reverse complement strand
GCCGCTTTCCTCGCCGTCATTGAACGTGACGCGCGGCACGGCCAAGGATCCGCCGGGCATGGTGAGCACCTTGCCGATCATCGGCAACCTTGTGCCCGGGCAGGGCGGTGGTTCAAAGTCTCCGTCCATCTTGCCCAACATACCCCTGCCCAATATTCCAGGCCTGTTCGGCCGCTGAGGAGTTCTCTTGCTCGATCGTCTTTTGGCCGTGCTCAAGGCACGGTTCGGTTCGGCGCCCGCGCTTTCCGAGGCGCCGCGCGGCATCGATGTCCTGGCCGACATGGCCGATCGCCGCGTCATGCGGCGCTACCTCGACAAGCCGATCGATCCGGCGCTCCTGGAAACGCTCTGCGCCGTGGCGCTGTCGGCGCCCTCCAAGAGCGATCTGCAGCAGGCCGACATCGTCATCGTGTCGGACAAGGGCCAGCGCGAGAAGCTCGAGGCGCTGCTGCCCGATAATCCCTGGGTCAAGGCCGCCCCGGTGTTCCTGGTGTTCTGCGGCAACAACCGCCGCCACCGGCTGCTGTTCGAATGGCGCGGCCGGCCATTCGTGAACGATTATCTCGATCCCTTCTTCAATGCCGCGGTCGATACCGGCATCGTGCTCGCCACCTTCGTGGCGGCGGCGGACCGGGCGGGGTTGGGCAGCTGCCCGATCAGCGCCATCCGCAACCACGCCGCAGAGGTCTCCGACATTCTCGGTCTGCCGCAGCATGTTTTTCCGGTGGCGGCACTGGGTGTCGGCTGGCCGTCCTTCGAGGGCGTGATGAGCCCCAGGCTCGGCCTCGACGTCACGATCCACCGCGACCGCTACGACGAGCGCGCACTCAAGGACAAGATCGCGGCCTACGATGCGCGGCGCGAGGCGGTGCAGCCCTACAAAACCCAGCGTTACACCGACAAGTTCGGCCAGAGCGTCCCCTATGGCTGGTCGGAGGACAAGGCGCGGCAATATTCGGTGCCGGAGCGGGCCGATTTCGGCGCATTCGTGCGCGGCAAGGGCTTCAAACTCGACTGATCGTGCGCTTTTTCAGCTCGTCCAGAACATAGAGGCGGAGCGTACTGGAGAGATTTCCAGGCGCCGCCCGCGCATGGTCGATTTCGCCGACCAGGGCGTTCAGCGACAGGCCGCGCGCCTGGGCAATCGCCGAAAGCTCGGTCCAGAACGCGTCTTCCAGCGACACGGAGGTGCGATGGCCGTCGATGGTGACCGAGCGTTTGCGCATCGGCGGACTGTGGCAGCGGCAAGACGCCTCCTCAACCTGCCTTGCCGATGTCACAGGCCATGCGTATATACGCGCCCAACAACCCCTCCGGACGACAATATGGACATCCGCAACGTCGCGATCATCGCGCACGTCGATCATGGCAAGACCACCTTGGTTGATTGCCTGCTGAAGCAGAGCGGTACCTTCCGCGAGAATCAGCAGGTGGCCGAGCGCGCCATGGATTCGAACGACCTCGAGCGCGAGCGCGGCATCACCATCCTCGCCAAGGCGACCTCGGTCGTCTGGAAGGGCACGCGCGTCAACATCGTCGACACGCCGGGCCACGCCGATTTCGGCGGCGAGGTCGAGCGCATCCTCTCCATGGTCGACGGCGTAGTGCTGCTGGTCGACGCCGCCGAAGGTCCGCTGCCGCAGACCAAGTTCGTGCTCGGCAAGGCGCTGCGCCTGGGTTTGCGGCCAATCGTGCTGATCAACAAGGTCGACCGCTCCGATGCGCGGCCCCACCAGGTGCACGACGAGGTGTTCGACCTGTTCTCCGCGCTCGAGGCCAATGATCAGCAGCTCGATTTCCCCACCCTGTTCGCCTCGGCTCGCCAGGGCTGGGCCGCGACCTCGCTGGAGGCCGAGCATAAGGACATGGAGCCGCTGTTCGACCTTATCCTGCGCCATGTGCCGGCGCCGCACATCGAGGCCGACAAGCCGTTCCGCATGCTGGTGACGACACTCGAATCCGATCCGTTCCTCGGCCGCATCCTGACCGGCCGCATCCACTCCGGTTCGATCAAGCCCAACACCATCCTGAAATCGCTGAGCCGCGACGGCAGCGAGATCGAACAGACCCGCATCACCAAGGTGCTGGCCTTCCGCGGGCTGGAGCGCGTGGCGCTCGACATCGCCGAGGCCGGTGACATCGTGGCCGTGGCGGGCTTCAAGACCGCGACCGTGGCCGATACGATCTGCGACCAGTCCGTCGAATGGGCGCTGCCGGCCCAGCCGGTCGATCCGCCGACCCTGGCCATGACCTTCTCGGTCAACGACTCGCCGCTGGCCGGCACCGAAGGCGACAAGGTCACGACCCGCATGATCCGCGCGCGCCTGATGCGCGAGGGCGAGGGCAATGTCGCCATTCGCGTGTCCGACACCGAAAACGCCGATTCCTACGAGGTCGCCGGTCGCGGCGAGCTGCAGCTGGGCGTGCTGATCGAAACCATGCGCCGCGAGGGCTTCGAGCTCGCCGTCGGTCGCCCGCGCGTCCTCTTCCAGAACGATCCGGTCACCGGCCAGCGCCTCGAGCCGATCGAGGAAGTAGTGATCGACGTCGACGACGCCTACACCGGCGTCGTGGTCGAGCAGATTTCCGTCCGCAAGGGCGAATTGCAGGACATGCGGCCGTCAGGCGCCGGCAAGACGCGCCTGGTGTTCTACGCCCCCTCGCGCGGCCTGATCGGTTACCACGGCGAATTCCTGACCGACACGCGCGGCACCGGCGTCATGAACCGCATCTTCCACGAATACGGTCCCTATCGCGGCACGATCACCGGCCGGCGCAATGGCGCTTTGATCGCCAACGACGAGGGCACCGCGGTCGCCTACGCGCTGTGGAACCTCGAGGAACGCGGCCCGATGTTCATCGATCCCGGCGTGACGGTCTACAAGGGCATGCTGATCGGCGAGCACAGCCGCGGCAACGACCTCGACGTCAACGTGCTGAAGGGCAAGCAGCTCACCAACATCCGCGCCGCCGGCAAGGACGAGGCGGTGCGCCTCACGCCGCCGCGCCGTATGTCGCTCGAGCAGGCGATCGCCTATATTGAGGATGACGAACTCGTCGAAGTGACGCCGAAGTCGATCCGGCTGCGCAAGCGCTTCCTCAATCCGGAGGATCGCAAACGCGCCAAGAAACAGGCCGCGGCAGCGGCCGCGGAATAGGGACGAACCATTGAAAAGCCGGGACGCCAATTTCACCGACCGTCTGGAGACGGCCGCCAAGGCCAAGCAGGCCCAGCTCGCCAGAGCGCGGGCGAAAGACCCCACCAAGGATCCCGAATTCGCCGCCCGGCAGGAGGCGCGAGCCGCCGCCGCCTACGCCCGCGAGGAGCGCGAGTCCGATCGCCAGATCGCCAAGCTCGCCGAGCGCGAGAAGGAGGCGGCCGAACGCGATGCCCGCAAGGCCGAGCAGGTGGCCCTCGAGGCCGAGCGCGCCGGCCGCGTCACGCGCCAGAAGACGGCAAGCCTCGCCGAGCAGAAAGCGGCGCGCGATGCCCGCTACGCCGCGCGCAAGGCGCGCAAGAAGTAGCTAGAGACTGCCCGTCAGCGAGGCGCGCTGGCTGATCTCGATGTGATTGCCGTCGGGGTCGCAGACGAAGGCATACCGCACGGTGTCGCCCAGGATGCGCGGCGAGCCGCCCGAGGCGCCGCCCCGTTCCAGGATGCCGTCATATTCGGCGATGCAATCCCACACCTGCACCGTCATGTAGCGATAGCCGGGGCCGCGCCACTCCGGGCTGCGCTCTACCTTGCCTCTCTCGGCAACCACCACCAATGAGTCGCCGCAGCGATAGCGGCCATCGCCGGCGCGCTCGAACTGCAGGACATGGGTCCAGAAGCGATCGTGCTCGGCGGGATCGTTGACCTTGAGCAGGATGGCGATGCCCTGGACGCCGCGTTGGCTCTTGGGGACCAGCGTGACCTTGTTGCCGTCCGGATCGGCGAGTGCCTGGGGAGCGGCGATCCCGTCGCGCGCGATCTCGAGACCCACGATGCCCGAGGGCGCCGCTGCCGGCAGCGCGCCGCGCGAATGGTTCATTTTCAGGATCGAGCCGTTCATGTGGTGACGATGCTGCTGCATGCCGCCACCCAGCTTGCCCATATGGTCGTAGGGAAGGCCCACCGTCTGCTGCCAGAAGGCCAGCTGCTCGTCGCGCTTGGTCGAGAAAAGGCCGACGTCGAGGTGCTGTTTGGCGAGATTCATGGCGGGAGTGTATCGCGAAGCCCGGAACAGCCGGCAGGCTTTCGCAATGCACCCTGGAGAATCCGGGTAGAGCCTTGAATCTTCACCTGGAATCGCGATTTCGTGGCCTTGTGCGCCCGGAAACAACTCATACAAACGCTGCCACGACTCCGCGCCGACTCGGTTGCTAGAACCGCTGCGGGTGAAGGGGTCGGCCGCTGGGGAGCGGCCGCCAATACTGTGGGAAGGACATACGATGATTCGCGCCATTGTCGGCACGGTAGCCGTGCTTGCGGGATTTGCCGTTCTCGAACGCTCGGTCGACGCCAGCACCGGTCAGGCCGGTTCATGCACGCCAACCGAGGCCTATGCGCTGCTGCCGCACGGCGAGGCGGTGCCCGTTCGCACCAGCCCGACGCCGCAAGCGGCGGTGATCGGCACGCTGTCGGGCCGGCGCGGCGGCACTACGGATCTTGCGCGCGCGGCGGTGACGATCACCGGCAGCCAGAACGGCTGGGCGCGTATCGCGCTTGCCACGGCACACGATTACAGCGCAGCCGGCACGGCGCGGCTCCATGGCTGGATTCCGGCCGACCTGCTGACGGTCGATGCACGGGTCGACGGCGTGATCACCGTCTACGACCAGCCCGGTATGATGGGCCGCGCCCTCGCGACCATCGAAGGCGACGACATGAAGTTCCGCGTGCTGGGTTGCCGCAGCGACTGGCTGCAGGTGATCAACGCACGCCACGGCAATGTCTGGATCGATAAATGGTGCGCGCGCGAGGATGGCTGCCGCGGCTAGCAACTGGTTTCAGGGAGCGGCGATCGGTCTTCTGGGAATTCGATCGAGCGTCGCGGGACAGCAGC
>DASZJU010000064.1:0-12052 GCA_035947815.1 Reyranella sp. | reverse complement strand
ACGGCGTCAAAAGCGTGCTGTCCGGACTTTCATGGCTGCTCGCAACCGTGATGCCCGTTACTTTTGCGGTCCTGCTTCGTGCCTGGTCAAGAGGGATGGCCAAAACCCTGTGCGAATGCACTGCATGCACTCGTGCGCGCCCCCTATGCCGGTACGCAAGAATTATCTTGCGCGCCCGGAGTGCAGCCATCGTGCCCATTTTATCCTTGACGTTCCTGAGCAATGTTGTGGCGTATGTCTGCCGAGCCCCACCTGAACAGGATCGGCGTCATGCTCGCTTGCCTCGACAATCTCCCGCAGCGCCATCGCTCGGTGACACCGCACGCGGCCGCGCCTGACGTCGATTTCCGGACCTCTATACGGTACGAAAGAATTCCCGGTCGCCACGATCCGTGCTCGCGCAATTCTCCGTCCCACGCCGGCCACGCCAAGCCACTGCCCATTGGCATATCGCTTGCGGAAATTGCGGGAATTACAAGATCCTGGCAGCGGCCGGCCCGTGGGGTGCACCCCACCGCGCTGGGCCTCGCGATTGGCATAACGCTTGCGGAAACTGCGGAAACCCCCGCAATGACCCCGCCCGCCCGATACCGCGACAGGAACGAGGGTAGGGCGGAAAGGGCGGAAAGGTCGGAAACCCATTTTTCGGGCCCTATAGCGGTACGCCAGTATTCCTGGGGGCGCCACTGGGAAGAAAAATGGCACGACCGTCGTCCAGCTCGACAGCTCGTCGGCAGTTTGGCGGGCCAATGGGAATTGGCGGACGTCGGTTCTATGCTGCCCACTTACTCAGGGAGGCCGTGGCGAAGCCCCGCGAGCAATCAGAAAATTCCCAATCGTTTCAATGCGGGAAAGCCGCAAACGCCGGGCAATGGTGCTTACTTATTCCGGCCTTCTGCGTCTCAAAGTTCTGATCGTGATGCGCAAGTCGGTATGTTCGAGATCGAAGGTCTCGCTCGAAGGCATGCTCGAAAGCTTCACCCGGCACACGAGCGAGACGGTGAATCTGACGGTGTGAGTCCCTGTCATCCAGAGCGGAGCGAAGGATCTCATGCCTTCGGCAA
Source organism: Reyranella sp. (assembly GCA_035947815.1). Classification (GTDB taxonomy): domain Bacteria; phylum Pseudomonadota; class Alphaproteobacteria; order Reyranellales; family Reyranellaceae; genus Reyranella. The sequence continues at coordinate 10,988 of DASZJU010000064.1, read as the reverse complement.
GCCGCGATGAGGTCCCTTCGGCTACGCTCAGGGCAGGCATTGCGCCCGTCGACATACCGTCGCTGGTGTTCCGACACGGTTGGCGGCTTTCCTACGGTACGCAAGTATTCGCTTGCGCGCCTCTGCGCTTGACAAGCCTGAGCAATGTTGTGGCGTATGTGTGCCGACGCTTCGCACGCTCCAGCGCGGCGGGTTACCCCGACCGCGACGACACCGAACGCATAACGGCAAACGATCCCACACCATGGAAAATAGCTCCAGGCTGCTGTCTCATCGGGCCGTCGCCATTGCGCCGTGCGCCGCTGCTGCTTTGGCACCGCTCGATCATCGCAGTAGTCTGATCGGGCCCAGCGATGCGACCGCCGCTTCTTCCTCGCCTGCTCGTGCCGCGCCTGCCGTTCTTCTACGGTTGGGTCGTGCTGGGCTGCATCTGCCTGGCCGGCTTCGCGCGCCAGGGCCCGGCGGTGGCCGTTTTGTCGGTTTTCGTCGTGCCGATGACCGAGGCGTTCGGTTGGTCGCGCACCGAGATGGCGGGCGCGGTGTCGCTGGGCGGTGTGCTGGCGGCCTTCGTCTCGCCGATGCTCGGACCGGTGCTCGATCGCCGCGGCTCGCGGCTCATCCTTTGCGTCGCCGTGCTGGGGACGGGGCTTGCGACCATGGCGCTGTCGCTCACGCAGTCGCTCCTCGTGTTTTACCTGCTGTTCTGTTTCGCGCGCATGAACTGGGCGGGGCCGTTCGATCTTGGTCTCTATGGCGCGTTGAACAGCTGGTTCGTGGCGCGCCGCGCGCGCGCCGCGTCGATCGCCACGCTGGCGCAGATGTCGGGCCTGGTGGCGCTGCCGATCATCGCGCAGCTCGCCATGCGCGATGGCGGCTGGCGCAGCGGCTGGGTGGCGATCGGCGCGACCGTGCTGATCGTGGGCTTCGTGCCGGTCTGGCTGTTCCTGGTGCGCCGGCCGGAGGATGTCGGGCTGGTGCCGGATCGCATTGTCGCCGGCGCGGCCCGAGCCGCGCCCGAGCCGCGCTTCAGCCGCGCCGAAGCCATGCGCACGCGGGCCTTCTGGCTGCTCTCGCTTTATACCGTGCTGGTCTATCCGGTTCAGGCCGGCGTCAGCCTTCATCAGGCGCCGCATCTGATCGAGCGCGGGCTCTCGCCGATCGTTGCCGCCACGGTCATCAGCTTCTTCTCGGCGATGTCCGCCGTGGCCAGTTTCGGCGTCGGCTTCATCCCCAGGCGCTGGCCGGTGCGCTACGCCATGCTCGTGTCGGCGGCGCTGCTGAGCGCGGGCGCGTTCGGGTTGATCGGCGTCGTCTCGGCCGACGACGCCTACCTGGCCGCCGGCCTGTTCGGCGTGGGCCTTGGCGGCATAATGACGCTGCTGCCGGTGGCATGGGCCGACTATTTCGGTCGCGAGAGCTTCGGCGCGATCCGCGGCGTGGCGTTGACGTTGCAGGTGCTGGCGCAGGCGGTGGGCCCGCTGCTCTCCGGTGCGCTGCGCGACTGGAGCGGCAATTACACCGATTCGTTGTTGGTATTCGGCGGTTTGGCGGCGCTGGCGGTGGTGGCGGCGCTTGCAGCACGGCGTCCCCTCTCGTAGGATTCTCGCGGCCCGCAAGAGGCTGCGCCCGCTGGACAACAAGAAAACGGCGGCAGCGCGATGAGGAAACAGGCTTTCGCGTCCAGGGACCATACCGTCGGCGGATGCCTTCGCCGGGCTTGAAGCAGCCCGTGCAAGGCTGCGCTCGCGGGCGAGAAGACAGGGCCACGGAGAGACCGCATGCCGCCATTGCTGGAGGTGAGGGGACTCCACACCGAGTTCAGGACCGGGGCTGGACTCGTGCGCGCCGTCGACGGGATCTCCTACACCGTGGAGCAGGGCGAGACCGTGGCCATCGTCGGTGAAAGCGGCTCGGGCAAGTCGGTCAGCGCGCTCTCGATCCTGCGCCTCATCGCCGACCCGCCGGGGCGCATCACCGCCGGCGAGATCCTGTTCGATGGCCGCGACCTGCGCGGCCTCAGTGAGGCCGAGATGCGTCGCATCCGCGGCCGCGACATCGGCATGGTGTTCCAGGAGCCGATGACTTCGCTCAATCCCGTGCTGACCATCGGACGGCAGATCACCGAGGTCCTGGAACAGCATCAGGGTGCGGACGGCCCGACGGCGGAGCGACGCGCGCTCGAGCTTCTCGAAATGGTCGGCATCGCCGACGTCGGCCGGCGCCTCAAGCAGTACCCGCATCAGCTTTCGGGGGGCATGCGGCAGCGGGTGATGATCGCCATCGCGCTCGCCTGCAATCCGAAGCTGATCATCGCCGACGAGCCGACGACGGCTTTGGACGTCACCATCCAGGCGCAGATCCTGGAGTTGATGAAGTCGCTGACGCTCCGGCTCAACGTCGCGCTGATCGTCATCACTCACAATCTCGGCGTGGTCGCCCGCTATGCCAGCCGCGTGAACGTCATGTACGCCGGCCGGATCGTCGAGGCCGGCAGCGCCGATTCCGTCTACCACAATCCCCGGCATCCCTACACCGTGGCGCTGCTGCGCTCCGTGCCGCGACTCGATCTGCCGCGACGGGCGCGCCTCGATCCGGTCGATGGCCAGCCGCCCGACCTGACCAGGCTCGACGGCGGCTGCGCCTTCCGTCCGCGCTGCCGCTTCGCCATCGACAAATGCGGCGAGGCTCGCCCGCCGCTGGAGCGGGTCGGCGAGGCGAGCCATCTCGCCGCCTGCTTCAGGAGCGCCGAGCTCCTCGCGGCGCCGGCCGCCGCTGCATGAACGCCGGCGAATCCGCCGTACCGCTCCTCGAGGTGCGCGGCCTTGCCATGCACTTCCCCATCTCCGAGGGGATCGTGCTGGCGCGCAGGATCGGCGACGTGAAGGCGGTGGATGGCGTCGACTTCACCATCAAACGCGGCGAAACCCTCGGTCTCGTTGGCGAAAGTGGCTGCGGCAAGACCACGACCGGCCGCTGCATCCTGCGGCTCGAGCGCCCGACAGCCGGACAGATCCTGTTCGACGGCCGCGACATCAGCCGCCTCGAACCCAAGGAGATGGTCGCCCTGCGCCGGCGCATGCAGGTGATCTTCCAGGATCCCTACAGCTCGCTCAATCCGCGCATGAAAGTGGGCGACATCGTCGGCGAGCCGATCAAGGTCCATGGCGTCGAGCGTGACGCCGGCCGGCGTCGCGCGCGGGTGCGCGAGCTGCTGTCGGTTTGCGGCCTCGATCCCAAGTTCACCGACCGCTATCCGCACGAGATGTCGGGCGGCCAGCGGCAGCGGGTTGGCATCGCCCGCGCGCTGGCGCTCGATCCCGAGTTCATCGTCTGCGACGAGGCGGTGTCGGCCCTCGACGTGTCGATCCAGGCCCAGGTCGTCAATCTGCTGGAGGATCTGCGCGAGCGATTCGGGCTCACCTATCTGTTCATCGCCCACGACCTGTCGGTGGTGCGCCATCTCTGCCAGCGGGTGGCCGTCATGTATCTCGGACGCATCGTCGAGATGGCCGAGTGCGACGAGCTGTTCGACAATCCGCTGCATCCCTACACCCAGGCCCTGCTCTCCGCGGTCCCGGTGCCCGATCCCCGCATCGAGGCGACGCGCAAGTTCCGCCCGGCCAAGGGCGAGGTGCCGAGCCCGATCAATCCGCCGTCCGGTTGCGTCTTTCATCCGCGCTGCCCGATGGCGGTCGAGGGCTGCAGCGGTGCGCGACCCACGTTGAGGGAATTGCGGCCGGGCCACTGGGTGGCCTGCAGCGAAGTGCACTAGCGAGGAGCGTAAGCGTAGCCAGTACAAAGAAAACGAAAAAACGACGTGAACAGGAGGAGGCGATGTACGTTCGAACGGGACTATGGGCCGCCGCCCTCGGCCTTGCAGCTGCAGTCGCGGCCGGGCCAGCCGGAGCGCAGACGCCGAAACCCGGCGGAACGCTCACTTACCTCATACCGGCGGACGCGCCGCCGAGCTTCGACGGCCATCGCGAGACGACCTACGCCACGGTGCATGCGGCGGCGCCATATTACAGCGTGCTCATCAGGGTCCCGCCGGACAATCCGGCCTCGACCACCGAGTTCGTCTGCGACCTCTGCACCGAGATGCCGACACCGACCGACGGCGGCAAGACCTACACCTTCAAGATCCGCGAGGGCGTGAAGTTCCACGACGGATCGAAGCTCACCGCCCAGGACGTGGCGCTGAGCTGGAACTACATCGTGTTCCCGCCCAAGGGCGTGAGCAGCGCCCGTGTGAGCTACTACGAGATGGTCGACAAGATCGAGGCGCCGGACGACACGACCGTGGTGTTTCACCTGAAGCACGCCACCAATGCCTTTCTGCCGGCGCTCGCCGACCCCTATACCTGGATCTACAAGAAGGAGATTCTCGAAAAGGATCCGCACTGGTTCGAGAAGAACATCATGGGCTCCGGCCCGTTCAAGTTCGTCGCCTACGAAGTCGGCCAGTCGATCAAGGGCGTGCGCAACCCCGACTACTACCACCAGGGGCAGCCGTACCTTGACGCCATCGTCGGCATCTTCGCCGACAAGCAGTCGGTTCGCGTCGACGCGCTGCGCGCCGACCGGGCGGCGATCGAGTTCCGCGGCCTGCCGCCATCGGCGCGCGACCAGCTCGTCAAGGAAGCGGGCGCCGACATCGTGGTGCAGGACAGCGACTGGAACTGCGGCAATATCCTGACGCCCAACCACAAGAAGAAACCGTTCGACGACGTGCGCGTGCGCCGCGCGCTGGCGCTTGCCATCGACCAGTGGAAGGGTGCGCCGGCGCTGGCCAAGATCGCCAATGTCCGGACGGTGGGCGGCATCGTCTTCCCGGGCTCGCCGCTGGCGGCGACCAAGGAGGAGCTGCAGCAGATGCCCGGCTACTGGCCGGACATCGAGAAGTCGCGCGCCGAAGCCAGGCGTCTCCTGAAGGAGGCCGGCGCCGAGGGGCTGAAGTTCGAGCTGCTGAACCGCAACGTCGATCAGCCGTACAAGTTCGTCGGCACCTGGGCGATCGGCGAGTGGAAGAAGATCGGCCTCAATGTCGAGCAGAAGGTCGTGCCGACCGGCCCGTGGTTCCAGAACATGCGAGCGGGCACCTTCGACGTGGTGATGGAGGCCAACTGCGCGAGCGTCGTCAATCCGGTGCTCGACACCGGCAAGTACCTGCCGGCCAAGGTCTATCCGGAGAACTACGGCCAGTACGACGACGACAAGTCGGTCGAACTCTACGAGAAGATGCAGACCGAGACCGATCCCAAGAAGCAGCGCGACGACATGCGTGCCTTCGAGAAGCACACGCTCGACACGATGGTGCACGAGATCGTCCTGCCGTACTGGTACCGGATCATCCTGGAGCGGTCGTACGTCAAGGGCTGGAAGATCAGCCCCAGTCACTACCTGAACCAGGATCTCGCCAACATCTGGCTGGACAAGTAGGCCGCCGGAGGGGGAGCGGCGCGGATGTATCGCTATATCGTCAAACGGCTCCTGCTGGCGGTTCCCACGCTGGTGGGAGCCGCCGCGCTGGTCTTCATCCTGATGCGCCTGATCCCGGGCGACGTCTGCGTCATCCGGATGGGCTCGGGCGGCAGCCACGTCGATGCGGCGGCCGTCGCTCTCTGCCACCAGCAGCTCGGCCTGGACAATTCGCTGTTCGTGCAGTTCCTGGATTTCCTGTGGAGCTACGTCACCTTCGACTTCGGCAATTCCATGTGGTCGGGCAATCCCGTGGCGCAGGAGATTGCGCTCCGCCTGCCGGTGTCGCTCGAGGTCGCGGTCCTGGCGACGGTGATCGCCATCCTGATCGCCATACCGCTCGGCACCATCTCCGCCTTGAAGGAGAACACCTGGCTCGACCATGTCGTGCGCGTGGCGGCGATCGCCGGCATCGCGACACCCTCGTTCTGGCTCGGCATCATGTCGCTGATCCTTGTGATGAATATCTCGGCGATGGCGACCGGCAAGCCGTGGCTGCCGCCGATCGACTACGTGCCGCTCTGGCAGGACCCGCTTCGCAATCTCTCGATCGTCCTGCTGCCGGCGATCACGGTCGGCTACCGCTATTCGGCGGTGACCATGCGATTGACGCGCTCGGCCATGCTCGAGGTCCTGCGCGAGGACTACATCCGCACGGCGCGGGCCAAGGGCCTGCTCGAACAGATCATCATCAACCGCCACGCGCTCAAGAACGCGCTTCTGCCGGTGGTGACCCTGATCGGCATCGAGTTCGCGTTCCTGATCGGCGGCCTGGTGATCACCGAGCAGGTGTTCAACCTGAACGGCATCGGCCGGCTGCTCGTCCAGGCGGTGCAGAACCAGGACAACGTTCTTGCCCAGGCCCTGGTGATGCTGGTGGTCATCATCTTCGTCGTGGTCAACCTCGTGATCGACGTGCTGTACGCCTGGCTCGATCCGCGCATCCGCTTCTCGTGATGGACCCCGGATGACCGTCATCGCCCCCAACCCGGACGTGCTGAGCGATGAGGCGCTGTTGCGCAGGCGCGCGCCATGGCGCCTCGCGCTCAACTTCTGCCGCCGCAAGCCGCTCGGCACCCTGGGCCTGGCGATCGTGCTGGTCATCATCGCGGCCGGCCTATGTGCCGACTGGATCGCGCCGTTCGATCCCGAGGAAAACGACTTCAATGCGATGATGCAGGCGCCCAACTTCGTGCACCTGTTCGGCACCGATCAGTTCGGCCGGGACATCTTCTCGCGTCTGGTGTTCGGCGCGCGTACCGCCATGCTGGTCGGCTTCGGCGCCGCCGTCGGCGGCGGCCTGATTGGCCTGGTGCTGGGCGTCGCCAGCGCCTATTTCGGCGGCTGGTTCGACCTGGTCTTCCAGCGCGTGCTCGATGTGCTGATGGCGTTTCCGCTGATCATCCTGGCGCTGGCGGTGGTGTCGGTGTTCGGCACCGGCGTCTTCCACGTCATGATCGCCATCACCATCCCGCTCATTCCCCGCTGCGGCCGCGTGGTGCGGGCAAGCGCCCTTGCCGTGCGCGAAGTGCCCTATGTCGATGCCGCCCGCGCCCTGGGCTTCAGCCATGCCCGCATCATCCTGCGCCACATGGTGCCCAATGTCGTGGCGCCGTTCCTGATCCTGCTCTCGGCCTTCGTCGGCCAGGCGATCCTGGCCGAGGCCGGCTTGTCCTACCTCGGGCTCGGCGTGCAGGAACCGGTGGCGGCGTGGGGCCTGATGCTGCAGGGCAGCGCCGAGGACTACGCCACCACGGCACCCTGGATCGCCATCTTCCCCGGCCTCGCCATCGTGCTGACGGTGCTCGGGATCAGCCTGTTCGGCGACGCGCTGCGCGACGCCATCGACCCCAAGCTGCGCGACCGGTAATCCGAGCGAGGCCCTAGGCCGCCGGTGCGAAGGTGCCGTGCAGGGGGAACGGCACGTGATGCTTGAGCGGCGCCACGAACAGCGGTCGTGCCGCCAGATCGCGCGCGTCGAGGCCGACGATGTCGGTGCGTCGGCGAGCGGCGTCGAACACCATGGTCACGACCACGCCGTCATCCTCCGCGCCGCCTGGACCCGTGGCGATGAACAGAGGCTCGCCGGGATAGCCGCCCGGGCCGAAATCGTGGCGCGCCACCGCGCCAGTCTCGAGATCGACCCGCGCGACCTGCTGCTGAATCCCGATCGTGCGGTCGGCGGAGTTGCAGGCGATGTAGGCATAGCGCTGGCGCTTGCCCGCGTAGGCCGGATTGATGCGCGGGAACTCGTTGGCCGTGCCGCTGTCGTAGGTCTTGCTCTCGATCTTGCCGGTCGCCAGGTCGACGCGCATGCGGGTAAGGGCCGCCATGCCGTGGCTCGGCCATTGCGATTTCCAGTAGTCGCGCAACGCCTGGCCGATCGTGACGTAGTCGGGATAGCGCGCCAGGTCGAGGACCAGCGCGCCGTCCTCCTCGAAGCCGTTGGCGAAGTGGAACTGGAAGAAGGCGTCGGTCTCGATGATGCGCGGTTTGCCGCCGCCGTCGCGCGGCACCAACAGGATCAAGGTCGGCCGTCCGCCGTCCCAATACAGGGCGCTGTCGAAGCTCCTCTGCCCAAGCACGAACGGCCGCGTCCACAACAGGATCGGCCCGATGCAGAAGGCAAGATGGTGAGGCGTCAGCACGAAATCATGGTTCATGACCGGGTAGGGCAGCACGACCGGCGGCAGGCGCGTGGTGATGCCCTGGTGGATGCGATAGGGGGTGAGCGTGGTCTTGGCACCGTAGTCGATGCCGAAATTGAACATTTCGCCGCTGTCGGGATCGATCTTGGGATGGGCCGAGAAGGCCTTCACCGTGCCGCCGAACGTTTCGATGCCGCGTGTATCGAGCGTGACCGGATCGAGTGCGAAGGGCGGACCACCTTCCCACAGCGACAGCAGCCGGTCGCCCTGCATGACGACGGAGGTGTTGGAGACGTTGGCCGGCTGGCGGAAAGCGTTGCCCAGCATGCCGTGTGGGCGCTGCTTGCCGAAGCCGCGGTTGACGATGTGGCCGGCGCGCGTCTCGTCGCGGTAGTTCGGGGTGGCGACGTAGCGGTTGCGGTAGTGGATGCCGCGATCGTCGAAGCGGATCGCCGAGATCATGCCGTCGCCGTCGAACCAGTGGGGAAACCACTCGCCGCCGAGATCGTTGCGGCCCGAGCCGTTGCGATAGAGCGTGCCGCGCAGGCCCGCCGGCACCTGGCCGTCGATCTCGTCTATCCGGTAGTCGTGTTCCGCGGCGAGCGTGCGAAAGCCGCCACTCCAAGGATACGCGTCGCCCTCTGCCATGTTCACGACCAGCCCCCCAATGACGGCTGGAGCCTATCACATCTTTCAAGCGGACCCGGCGCATTCACATGCGCCTTCGGCGTCTCGCCCGCCCGCGCATGTGAATGCGCTGACATGATCATGAGCGGGCGGGACGCCCGCGGTCCGCATGACAGATGGTCGGCACCATCGAGGCGGCGAAGGCTTTTAGATCGGCGGCCTTGGCGCCGAGCCGGGCGCGGATGGCGATGGCGTACAGGATGGCGCCGGCCATGTGGGCGCGGGCGGCAGGAGACGGCTTCCGCGGCAGATCGCTCGCGGCGAAGGCGCGCTCGAGGCTCTTCTCGATCGCCGCCAAAAGCTCGTTGGCGACGGCGGCGATCCGCGGATGGCTGGGCGATTCGACGGCCGCGGTGCCCACGATCATGCAGCCCGGCCGGTGCGGCGGCGCGGTGTAGAGATCGATCGCGCCCTTGTAGACCTTGCCGAGGCGCTGCTCGATCGTACCGGGTCCGTTCAGGATCGCCTCGAGGCCTTCGACGCTGCGGGCGCCATAGAAGCGCAGGGTGGCAATGTAGAGCTGCTCCTTGTCGCCGAACGCGGCGTAGAGGCTCGGCCGGTTGAGGCCCGAGGCGGCGGCCAGCTCGTCGAGCGAGGCGGCGGCGAAGCCCTTCTCCATGAACACCGTGCGCACGCGGTCAAGTACCTGCGAGGGAATGAAGGCGCGCGGCCGGCCGCGTGACCGTTTCGTTAATTCTGTACTGGTTCGCATAATTATCCTTGACGCACCTCGCTCTTTGGATTTCTGTACTGTATCGCACAAAAACAAGGAGGACGTTATGGAACTCTTCGCCTCACCGATGGCCTGCTCGCTCGCCTCGCATATCACGGCGCTCGAGGCCGGTCTGCCGGTCAAGGTCCGCTTCGTCGAGAACAAGAAGACCGACGATGGCGGCGACTACTACAAGATCTCCGCCAAGGGCTACGTGCCGGCGCTGCGCCTCGACGACGGCCAGGTGCTGAACGAGGGACCGTCGGTCCTGCAGTACCTGGCCGATGCCGCGCCCAAGTCGGGCCTGGCGCCGGCCTGGGGTACCGTGGAGCGCTACCAGCTCATCGACATGCTGAACTATCTCTCCACCGAGCTGCACAAGCGCATCTTCTACAACGTGTTCAACCCCACCGCGGCGGAGCCGACCAAAGCGGCAGCCCGCGCGCTGTTCGAGCCGACCTTCGATCATCTCTCGAACAGACTGGGCGGTGGCGACTACCTCGTGGGCAACAGCTTCACCGTGGCCGACGCCTACCTGGTGACGATGCTGAACTGGACCGTCTTCCTCAAGGTCGACCTCGCCAAGTGGCCGACCCTCGCCGCCTACCACCAGAAGCATCTCAAGCGTCCGTCGGTCGTCCAGGCGATGGGCGTCGAGATGGCGGAACGTCAGCGGCGCGCTGCGTAGTCATGATTTCTTGTTGAGAACCGCGAATCGGTCCTTCGGGGCCTTTTCGCGGGCCTTGGGGCCGTAGGTTCCCATCTCGATGCGGTGCGGGATGGTCAGCATGTAGTTCTTGAAGGCGTTCTCCATCGCCTGGCGCCAGCCCTGGGCGTCCTGCGTCTCGTTGACCGAGGCCTTGGCGAGCTTCAGCGCATAGGGATCGCGCTCGGCGATTTGCTGGGCAAGCGCCATCGTCGCTTCCTCGAGCTTTGCCCGCGGCACCACGCGGTTCACCAGGCCGGCCCGCTCGGCCTCGGCAGCGCTGATGAAATCGCCGGTGAAGAGATATTCCTTGGTCTTGCGCGGCCCGAAGTCCCACGGCATCGAGAAATACTGCACGTGCGCGCCGCCCCACTTCACCGCGCGGTCGGCGAACTGGGCGTCGTCGCTGGCAACGATGAGGTCGCAGGCCGACGCGATCATCAGGCCGCCCATGATGCAGTAGCCCTGGACCTGGGCGATGGTGGGCTTGGGCAGGTCGCGCCAGCGCATGGTGTTCTCGAAGAAGCGCTCCCACAGCCTTCGATACTCGCCCTTGAAGCCGGGCTCGAGCGGCGTCTTCTTCTGGTCCGCCATCTCCTGCGGGCTGCCGAGATCGTGTCCCGCGGAGAAATGCTTGCCGGCGCCGGCCAGGATGATCACCCGCACCGCCTCGTCGTCGACGGCGCGCAGAAAAGCGTCGTCGAGCTCCTCCAGCAGGATGCGGCTCTGCGCGTTCAAAACCTCGGGCCGGTTGGTT
>DASZJU010000063.1:0-8608 GCA_035947815.1 Reyranella sp. | reverse complement strand
CATGATGGGCGTCTCCCTTGGATGTCGATTGTCTTCTACAGGGGACCATGCGCACGCCGACGCTTTGCTGCAGCTTACGCCCGGCGCGCGGCCTCGGCCAGCGTTGCGGGATCCGGCAACCCTGCGGGCTCAGCGCGTCACCGAGCCGGTGACGGAGCGGAAGGGTCAAAAAGATCGTCATCCCGACCGAAGCCGAGCGGCAGCGCCTGCCCTGAGCGAAGCCGAAGGGAGGCGCAGTGGAGGGACCTCTTCTTCGTTGTCCGCCGAGAAGAAAAGGTCCCTCGACTACGCCGCCCTGTGGGCGGCTTCGCTCGCGATGACGGGAACGGTCAAGCCCGTTCCCTTATGTCGGCGAACTTGATCGCGGGCGAGCGTTCGGCGACGTAGCCCAGTTCCCAGGCGTTGCGCGCCAAAAACACCGGGGCGCCGTCGCGATCCTCCGACATGCCGCCGCGATTGGCGGCCATGAAGGCCTCGAGATCGGCCTTGCTGTCGGCCGAGATCCAGCGCGCGGTTTCGAACGGCGCCGGTTCGAGGTCGATCTTGACCTGGTATTCGGCCTCGACCCGGGTTTTCAGCACGTCGAGCTGCAGCTCGCCCACCACGCCGACGATGTGATCGCCGCCGATCACGCGACGGAACACCTGGGTAACGCCTTCCTCCGCGAGATCCTCCAGCGCGCGCTTGAGCTGCTTGGATTTCATCGGGTCTTCCAGCCGCACGCGGCGCAGGATTTCCGGCGCGAAGTTGGGGATGCCGGTGATCTTGACCGTCTCGCCCTCGGTCAGCGTGTCGCCGACCCGGAGCACGCCGTGGTTGGGAATGCCGATGATGTCGCCGGGCCACGCCTCGTCGACGATCTCGCGCTCGCGGGCGAAGAACAGGATAGGCGAATTGACCGACAACACCTTGCCGGTTCCCATCTGCGTGAGCTTCATGCCGCGGCGAAACTTGCCGCTGCACAGCCGCAGGAAGGCGACTCGGTCGCGATGGTTGGGATCCATGTTGGCCTGGACCTTGAACACGAAGCCCGCGACCTTGGGCTCGGTCGGCTCGATCGGCCGCGGCTCGGCCGGCTGCGGGCGCGGCGGCGGCGCCCAGGCGGCCAGCGCGTCCAAAAGCTCGCGCACGCCGAAATTGTTGTAGGCGCTGCCGAAATACACCGGGGTCAGATGGCCGGCGCGATAGGACTCCATGTCGAAGGCGGGATAGGCGCCGCGCACCAGCTCGACCTCCTCGGCCAGCCTGGGATCGGAGATGCTGTAATTCTCGATGACCTCGCCGATGCGCGTGCGATCCGACGAATCGAACACCAGCATGCGATTACGCGCGAGATCGTAGGTGCCCTTGAAGCTCTGGCCGGAGCCGGCGGGCCAGCTCATCGGCGTCACATCGAGCGCCAGGGTCGAGGCGATCTCGTCCAAAAGCTCGATCGGGTCGCGGCTCTCGCGGTCCATCTTGTTGATGAAGGTGATGATCGGCACGTCGCGCAGGCGGCAGATCTCGAACAGCTTGCGCGTGCGCGCCTCGATGCCCTTGGCGGCATCGATCACCATCACCGCCGAATCGACCGCGGTCAGGGTGCGGTAGGTGTCCTCGCTGAAATCCTCGTGGCCCGGCGTGTCGAGAAGATTGAACACCGCGCCGCCATACTCGAAATGCATCACCGAGGTGGTGACCGAGATGCCGCGCTGCTGCTCGATCTTCATCCAGTCCGAGCGCGCGCGCCTTGCATCGCCGCGCGCCTTGACGGCGCCTGCGACATGGATCGCGCCGCCGAACAGCAGCAGCTTCTCGGTCAGCGTCGTCTTGCCGGCGTCAGGATGGGAGATGATCGCAAACGTCCGCCGCAGGCCGGCGGGATGGCCGGCCAGGCGGGCGTCTGAGACGGACGAGAGGACTGAATCGGGCACTTGAGGGTTCCAAAGGGGGTGCGAGGGGGTAGCGGAGGCTTACCGCCGCGTCAACCTCGCCCTAACTGTCCTCCCCTTACTTCTTGAGACGTTTATCAGGCACGTACTGTAGCGTGCCGTATCGGGCGCGAGCCTTATCAATCAGGTGTCACCGAGCTGGGGTCTACCGCGCCTCCAGAACCTCGCGGATACGCGGCAGATGCTCGCGTCCCCAGTACAGGTCGCCGCCAGGAAAGAGGAAGCTCGGCACGCCGAACACGCCCTTGGCCTCGGCTGCGTCCTGCACCGCCTTCAGCTCCCGCGGGCCCTCGCCTTCCACGAAGGCCGCGAACCCGTCCATGTCGGTGCCGGCGCGTTTCAGCACATCGGCGAGGGCGGCGGGGTCCTCGATGTCGAGGTCGTGCTTCCAGAACCGCTCGAAGACCTCGTCGTTGTAGGCGCGAAAGGTGCCCTGACGCTTGGCGTACAGGAGGCCGATGCCGGCCAGCGAAGAGTTCCAGATCTTGCGTGTGCCGCGGATGGTTAGCCCGACCCGGTTGGCCTCGCGCCGCACGTCCATGTAGCTGTACCTCACCCGGCGCCACTGGTGAGCGTTGCGGTCCTGCTCCAGGATGCGCCCCTCGGCGTCGACGCTGGCGCTGCCGAGATAGGCCGGAATGTCGAGAATGTAGGGAAGCCAGTCGATCTCGACCCCGGTCTCCCGCTCCAGCCGACAGGCCGGATCCTTGGCCAGATAGGCGTAGGGACTCTTGTAGTCGATATAGAGCGTCAAGGTCCGCGCCGGCATGCCATCCATCCCCGACGTCAGTCCGAAAGCTGGAGCAGGAATTTCAACAGCCGTCGCTGAGGTTCAAGAGATCAGAGCACGATCCCGGAAAGTCGCGGATCCGATCCGCGATCATCACGGGCTTCCTGAAGAGATCATGCTCAATCGAAATGCCGGAGCGCAAATCAATTCGAGGTCGCGTAGAAGGCGAGGAGTCGCCTCCTCGCGATGAGGCCATTTCCTGTAGGTCGGAAAGACTCCGGAGCATGTTTCGTTTGAGCGTCTTGCCGGACCGCGGGCCTCAGGCCCGCTCATACTCATATATGCGCCGTCATCAAAGCACATGAGGCGGGCCTGGAGGCTCGCGGTCCGGCGAGAACTGATGGCGTCGCGCTCGTAGAGGTCGGGATCGGCGAGCGCGGCGTTGAGCGCCGCCATCTCGGCCTGCAGGGCTTCGATCTTTTTCGGCAGCTCCGCCAGCGCGGGCTCGCGCGTGTAACCGAGTTGTTTGGCTTGTGTGCTCTCGCACGCAGCAGCGGGCTATTCCCTCGATGGTAGCGCGGCCGACCGGGCCGATCTGCCCCTTAGCGCTGCCCGGGGCGACCATGCCCGCAACCCGCGACGGGCCGTCGCGCGGCTTTCCCGATACGCAGCCAGGGTACGCCGTCGCTGTTTCGCCGCATTTCGGCCGCGAACGCTGCACAGTCCACATTGATTGAAGCGAAAATGCCCAAATGCCGACGAAATAACTGCCCAGGTTACATCCGACACTGATTCCCGTGCCTTAGCGCGCAACGCTCACCTTTCAGACGCGTTGGTCGGCAGAAGGTGTTGAACGACACCGCATTGCGGCACCGGAATCGGAGCTTGGTAATGGATCGCTTTGCCCTGGAACACAATCTTCGCAACGCTTCTGCGCGCATCGTGGCCTGCCAAGAGGCCCTGCTGAGCCAGCGCTTCCAGGTTCGCGAACTCGAGCGATGCGGCCTCGACGCGTCGCTGGCGCGCGCCCTGCTGGAGATCTACGAGGAATCGAAAGCGATGGCGCTATTCAACCGTGAAAGCCTGGCCAGCACGCTCAAGATGGCGACCTTCACGACCACCGCACCGGCCGATCCCCCGATCGACGATCTCTCGATCGACGATCACGAGACGTTCGTCGATGCCGAATTCCCTCATCGCCTGGCGGCGTAGCGGGACGATCGCACGGCTCAGCCTTTGAGTTCCTCGCGCAGCATCTCGAGCTCAAGCCATTCCGTCTCCGCGGCATCGAGCTCGGTCTGCGCGGTGGCCAGCCGCGCACTCTTGGCAGCGAAGGCCTTGGCGTCGCGGCTGTAGAGAGTCGTGTCAGCGAGATCGGCGTTGAGCCTCGCCATCTCGGCCTGCAAGGCTGCCATCTGCTTGGGCAACTCGGTCAACGCTCGTTCACGCCTGTAGCCCAGGCGCTTGCCCTGCACGGCTTCACGCGGCGGAGTGGCCTTCTCCTTGCGCGACGGCGTCACACCGGTGGGCTCTACGCGGGGGCCGCGCTGGCTCACATAGTCGCTGTAACCGCCGGCATATTCGATGGCCGTGCCGTCGCCCTCGAGGGCGATCGTCGAGGTCACCAGCCGGTCGAGGAAGTCGCGGTCGTGGCTCACCAGCAGGACGGTGCCGTCGTAGTCGTCGAGCGCTTCCTGCAGCAGATCGAGCGTGTCGGCGTCGAGATCGTTGGTCGGCTCGTCGAGCACGATCATGTTGGAGGGCGCCGCCAGCGCCTTGGCGAGCAGCAGCCGGTTGCGCTCGCCGCCCGACAGGGTGCGCACGGGCTGGCGCGCCTGCTCGTCGCGGAACAGATATTCGCGCAGGTAGGTCATGACGTGCGTGGCACGGCCGCGCACCAGGACATGGTCGTTGCGGTCGGCCAGGATTTCCCACGGCGTCTTGTCCGGATCGAGGCCGATGCGCCGCTGGTCGATCACCACCGGCATCAGGTTGGCGCCGAGCTTGACCGTGCCGCTGTCCGGCTCGAGTTCGCCGATCAGCATCCTGAGCAGGGTCGTCTTGCCCGCGCCATTGGGGCCGATCAGGCCGATGCGGTTCTTGCGGAAGATGCGCGTCGAGAAGTCCTCGACGATCACCTTGTCGCCCCAGCGCTTGGTGATGTTGCGCGCAGTGACGGCGAGCGCGCCGGAGGCTTCCGCTTGGCCCACTTCTATGGTGGCGCGGCCGACAGGTCCAATTTGCTGGCGACGCTGCTCGCGCAGCGTCTTCAGCGCCCGCAGGCGGCCCTCGTTGCGCGTGCGGCGGGCGCGGATGCTTTTGCCTGCCCACTCGGTCTCGCGTTCGATCAGCCGGTCGAGCTTGTGCCGTTCCGTCGCCTCGCGCTCGATGATGTCGTTCGACCAGCTCTCGAACTCGCCGTAGCCCTTGTCGAGCCGGCGGACGATGCCGCGGTCGAGCCACAGCACGGCGCGCGACAGCGTCGTCAGGAAGCGCCGGTCGTGGCTCACCAGGACGTAGGCGCCGCGCCAGCGCGACAGTTTTTCCTCCAGCCATTCGATGGTCGGCAGGTCGAGATGGTTGGTCGGCTCATCGAGCAGCATGACGTCGGGCTCGCCGACCAGCGCGCGGGCCAGTGCCGCCCGCCGCGCCTCGCCGCCCGACAGTTCGCCCGGCAGGCGGTCGCCATCGAGCTTCATCTCCTCGAGGATGGCAGCGACGCGGTAATCGGACGGGCCCAGCGAATCGGTCAGGACGGAGGCGACATAGTCGGCGACGCTGCCGTGACCAGCGAAATCCGGCTCCTGCGGCAAGGTGGCGATGCTGATGCCGGGCTGGGCGAAACGCTCGCCGCTGTCGGCGATCGGCTCCCCCGCCAGGATGCGCAACAAGGTTGACTTGCCGGCCCCGTTGCGGCCGACCAGCGACAGCCGCTCGCCCGGCGCGATGACCAAGGCGACGCCGTCCAGGATCGTCTGGTCGCCGAGATGAAAGCGGATGCCGGCGAGGGCCAGGAGGGGTGGTTCAGCCATGGGCGGGCTGTCATGACCGAACCTGTCCACAACGGCAAGTGCGACGGGTGGCGGTAGGATCACCCATGCTGCGGCCCGTGGGGGAACCGAGGCGGATCGATCGCGCCATCAGGCGCCTGCAGGGCGCGCTGAAAGGCGTTGCTGCGCGCGGCGTGCGGCTGACCTGGCGCGGCGGCGAACTTTTAACCACCATTCACTGGGCGCGCGACGATTCCTTCTGGTGGGCCTTCGAGCCCAGGACGGCGCGGCAGGCGCTGCTGCTGGGCCACGCACCCGATGCGCCGACCAAGCGCGAGAGCATCACCTGCGAGATCAACCTGCCGCGCGTCGCCGACCGAAAGGTGGCCGGCATCATCGCGATCGACGACGCCGGCGCGCTCTATCTCGCCCATTCCGGCCGCATGGGCGGCACGCGGCTCGGCCAGCGCAAGGCGGGCTTCCGCGACTTCCTGGCCGACGGCGTGTGGCGGCGCCTCACCTGGCCCGACGGCGAGGAGACCGAGGCGCTGATCGTGGCGCCGCTCGACAGCCCGCGCCTCACCCGCCTGCTTGGCCAGTTCGTCGATGCAGTGCGCCATTTCAAGGCGGGCGATCCGCCGACGGCACGGACCGGCCTCTGCGTCGAGCCGGCGCTGGTCGATTCGGCGTCGGCGGCATGCGACCGCCGGCTGGTCGACGTGGCGCTGCACGAGGAACTCGCCAGGCGCGGCCTGTTCGGCGGCGCCGACGATCTGTTCTCGCTGCGCGGCGAGCGGCCGCAGCCGCTGTTTGCGTTGGTCGCCCACGGACGGCCCGAAGAGCTTGCGATGGCCGTGGGCTCGCTGTCGCTCGCCTCGGCGCGCGGCGGTCCGGACGTGCGGCCGATCCTGGTCGCGCCGGCCACGCTCTCCGACCGCGACGATGCGGCCTTGCAGGCGCTGCCGTTCGCCTGCGTGCGCTTCCGCTGGCGCGGCGCGCGCGCCGTGTTCGATGGACTGGACGACGCTCTCGCATGAAGTCTCGCGACGCCTTTGCTTCCCCGCGTGCACGCGGGGAGGTGTCCGCGTGAGCGCCTCAGAAGGCGCAGAAGCGGACGGAGGGGTCATGAAGAAGCTTGACCCCTCCGGCCCTGACGGGCCACCTCCCCACTTCGTGGGGAGGACTCAACGATGGTGATGGGTCTTAACACCGGGCTTTGGGTGAGCGCGCAGGTGCGGCTCTGCGATCTCGCGTTCATTCCGGCCACCGTGGTGCGACGCGGCGATTCCGATGCCGGCACGGTGCTGGTGAAGCTCAACCGCTTCGAGGCCGGCGTCACGGTCTACACCCAGGCGAGCACGCTCGACGGCGAACCGGCCTGGAGCCGCGGCACCGGGCCCACGCCGGTGGCGGAGGCCGAAGCCGACGCCTACATCGCCCGCCAGGTCGCGCGCGATCCCGATCTCTGGGTGCTCGAGATCGAGGACCGCAAGGGCGCTTACAAGCTGGATGGGAAGATCGTTTAGTTCTTTGCTGGGGGCGCGCCACTCCAGTGGCGCGATCATGACTCATGAGAAGACGCGCCACTGGAGTGGCGCGCGCCCAGCGATGACTACTGCGGCGGCAACACCGTCGTCGGATCGATGGTGCGGCTGCCGCCGCGTCTCACTTCGAAGTGAAGCCGTGGGCTTGACGCGCCGCCCGAGGTGCCGGCCTTGGCGATGGTCTCGCCCTTCTTGACCTCTTCACCCTTCTTGACCAGCACCGCTTCGTTGTTGCCGTAGGCCGTGATGTAGCCGCCGGGATGCTGGACCAGCACCAGGTTGCCGAGATGGGCCACTTCGCTGCCGACATAGACGACGGTGCCGCCGTCGGCTGCCTTCACCGGCGCGCCGGGTTCGGCCTGGATGTCGATGCCGTCGTTCTTCTGCCCGCCGGCGGCCGCGCCGTACGGCGCCAGGATCTTGCCCTTGATTGGCCACGCCATGCGCGGCGGCGGCGTTGCCGGCACCGTGACGCTCGAACTCGATTCCGCCGCGGCCGGGCTGAGCGGGGTCGGCTGGCCGGCCGCCGGCGGCGCAGCCGAGCGCGGCGGTTCGCTCTGTCCGGGCGGCGGCAGGCTCTCGCGCTTGACCGGTCCGGGCGCGGTCGCCGTCGCGGTGGTCGGGCCACCCGTCGCATCGGGCACGAAGCGGGCATTGGGCAGCTGGAGCGACTGGCCGGGACGGAGCGTGTAGGGCGGTATCAGCCGGTTGCGATCGATGATGGTCTGCGCCGGCACGCCATAGCGCTGGGACACGCTTTCGACCGTGTCCTTTTCCTTCACGACATAGACGGCGGCGGCGGCCGGACCGGCGCCGGAGCCGGGATATTCGATGGTGCCGTCGCGGGCGCCATACAGGTTCGAGCAAGCGCCGAGCGCGACCGATAGCACCGCGGTTATACCCAGCGTGCGCCAGCAGCCCGCCCATCGCGAGGGGTAGCGAAGGGCTCTTTTCATGAGTCCATTCTACTGCAGGACGATTCCGGCGGGAAGCTTCACAGCAAGCAAGATCAAGGCCTTAAGGTGGCAACTCGACCCCAACCCCTGCACTGACGCCCAAGGGATATTTTGGAGATTGGCAACTCGCGCGACGGACGATTCCCTGGAAAAGAACTGCGTCCGCGTAAGAGGGGTGGCATGAGTATGGCCGCCTTCCAAGACGCCGCCCGCGAGTATGCAGACGCTGGTATCGTACCGCTGCCGGTTGCGGCGGACGGCAAGCGCCCGTTGGTCAAGAATCCCGACAAATTCCGGCGCCCTTCTGCGCTTCGGATTGCGCCCAAGTTCCCCGATGCCAACCTGGGCTTTTGGTGCGGCCATCAAAACGGCTTGACGGTGGTGGACATCGACACCCCGAAGGACGCCGAGCTGGACTATGTGCTGGATACCTTCGGTCCTTCGCCCATTATCGTGC
>DASZJU010000062.1:0-6672 GCA_035947815.1 Reyranella sp. | reverse complement strand
CCGCCGAAACGCGCGCCGTCGCCGATGGCAAAGACCTCGCCGATGCTGGTGCGGCCCTCCGCGTTGGTCAGCGTCTCCATCGAGCCGTGGCCGCGCGGCACGAAGCGATGGGCGCAGCCCAGCGCGCGCGCCAGTTCGGATGACGAGGCGAAACCGTAGCCCAGCGCCACGATATCGGCGTCGATCGCCAGATCGCCTGCTTCGACCCTCCGTACGCGCCTCTCGCCGAGGAGGCGCGTCACTTGGCGATCCCAATGCAGCAGCCCCCGCAGCCGGGCGGCGAGGCTGATGCCTTCGAGCAGCAGGCCGGGTCCGGCGGCGCCGGCGGCCAGAAGATCGCGCCATTGCGCGATGCCGGGGCGGGCTGCCGCTTCCAGCACGGCAACGACATTGGCGCCGCCATCCAAAAGCTCGCCGGCGGTCTGCAGGCAAAGTGGACCGTTGCCGGCGATCACGATGCGCTGGCCCGGCGCCACGCGGTAGGAGCGCGCCAGGGTCTGCAGGCCACCCACCGTCAGGACGCCGGGCAGGGTCCAGCCCGGCACCGGCAGCGACTGTTCGTAGGCGCCGGTCGCGAGCACCAGGCGTTTCGCCCGGAACAGCGTCGATTGGCCGGCGACGATGGCGGCGATCTCATGGGCTGAAAACGCCGCCCATACCGTCGTGTCGCTCAGGATCCTGACGCCGGCCAGCAGGGCCGACTGACGCAGGATGGCGCCCTCGCGGAATTGGCGGTCGAGGGTCGACGGATCGGCCTGATACGAGGCGGCCAGCGGCTTGAAATACTGCCCGCCGGGCTGCAGGCGTTCGTCGGCCACGATCACGTCGGCGCCGGCCAAGGCGAGGCTGCGCGCCGCCGACAGGCCGGCCGGACCAGCCCCGACGACCAGCACGTCGCAGGCGATCTCCTCCGCAGCTGGTACAGGCTCAGCTCGATGCGGCTGCGCGAGAGGCGCCGAGCGGACGTCCATGCCGGCTTCGACCTTGGTGAGGCAGGCGCGCTGGCTCGGTTTGCCGTCGACCGTCACCAGGCAGTCGAAGCAGACGCCCATGCCGCAAAACGGCCCGCGCGGCGCGCCCGAGCGTGCCTGGCGGACGGCGACGACGTCGTCGGCCGCCAGCGCGGCGGCGATGGTCTCGCCCGGCAGCGCCTCGATCTCGCGACCGTCAAAGCGGAGGCGAACCGGCGCGCCCGCGGGCCGCATGTCGGGATGCTTCAGGCGCATGGCAAAAGGTTTACAATGCCAGAACAGCGCCGGCCAATGTCCGGCGGGAGTTCCGATGAAGAAGTTTCGCGGCACCTATACTGTCCTGATCACGCCCTTCACTGCCGATGGCAAGAAGGTCGACGAAGCGGCGCTCCGACGCCTGGTCGATTTCCAGATCGACGAAGGCATTCACGGCCTGATCCCGCTGGGCAGCACCGGCGAGTTCCTGAGCGTCACGCCTGATGAGCGCCGCCAGATCGTCGAGATCGTGGTCAAGCAGGCCGCCGGCCGCGTGCCGGTGCTGATCGGCACCGGCGCGGAATGGACCGACGAGGTCGTGCGCACCAGCCGCGAGGCCGAGTCGATGGGCGCCGACGGCGTGATGATCATCCCGCCCTTCTACAGCGTACCGACCGATGACGAGCTCTACGCGCACTACAAGAAAGTGTCCGACGCCATCTCGATTCCGATCATGGTCTACAACAATCCGGCGACCGCAAACGTCGACATGATGCCGGAGCTGATCGCCCGGATCGCACAGATCCCGAACTGCAAGTACGTCAAGGAATCGACGCTCGATCCGACGCGCGTGCGCGACATCATTCGCCTCGCCGGCGAGAGGATGACGGTGTTCGCGGGCGTGCTGGGCTACGAATCGTTCTGGCTGGGCGCCGAGGGTTGGGTCGCGGTGTGCTCCAACATCATCCCGCGCTGGTCGGCCGAGCTCTTCGAACTGGTCGCCGACAAGCGCGACATGGATGCGGCGCTGGCGCTCTACAAGAAGATGACGCCGCTGCTCTGGTGGGTCGGCGGGCCGCGCTACGTCTCGGGCACCAAGGCCTGTTTCGAGATGATGGGCATGCCGATGGGCCCGCCGCGCGCGCCGCGCCTGCCGCTGCCCGAGGCTCAGCGGCCCGCCTTGCGCGAGGTGCTGCGTCAGATGGGCGTGCTGGCGAAGGAAAAGGCGCGCGCTAGAGCCTAGTGATCATCCCGCGCGAGCTGCTGGTCGACGGCGGCACCGTAGGCCTTGCCGTAATAGACCTCGATGCGACGCTGCACGAAATCCCAGCAGGTGGTCATCACCAGGTAGATGATGGCTACCACCATGAACACTTCCAGCACCTGGAACTTCTGCTGCATCAGGATCTGGCCGCGCCGCAGCACCTCCTCCATGGAGATCACCGAGGCGATCGAGGTGGTCTTCAGCAGCCCGTTCACCGAGTTGCCGAGCGGTGGGATGATGACGCGCAGCGCCTGCGGCAGCACGACCAACCGGAAGATCTGGTAGGGTTTCAGCCCCAGCGCGCGGGCCGCCTCGGTCTGGCCCTTGGCGACCGACAGGATGCCGCCGCGCAGGATCTCCGAGAGATAGGCCGCCTCGTTCAGCGCCAGGCCGATGACGGCCGCTTCGATGACCGAGAAGCGCACCAGCCCGAGCTGGGGCAGGCCGGTATAGATGATGATGAGCTGCACGAGCAGCGGCGTGCCGCGGAAGATCCAGACATAGACCTCGGCCGCCCGCGACAGCGCCTTGCGCTTGGAAAGCCGCATGACCGCGAGGAGAAGACCGATCATGCCGCCCAGGATCAACGTGCTGACGGTCAGCCCGATCGTCCACAGCGCGCCTTCGAGAAGATAGAGATTGGTGAAGTAGCCCCAGAAACCTTCCCAGTTCCAGACCTTCATGTCGTTCCCTCAGTCATCCTGAGCGCAGCGAAGGATCTCATGGCGATTGCCACCGGCGTGCTCGTTGAAGTGCCATGAGGTCCTTCGCTGCGCTTCAGCGCGGGGGTTTACCCCGCGCGCGACGACAGAAACCTCACGCCGGTCCGGGACCTTTGATGGCGAAGGTGGGCTCGTCGATCTTGAGCACGCCGTACTGGTCCAGCAGCTTGTCGTAGAAACCGTCCTTCCTGAGCGCATCGAGTGCGCCCACGACCGCGTCGGCCAACGGCTTGTTGGCGAAAGCGAAGCACGCCGTCTGCGGAAACACGCCGCTGATGGCGCGGGTGAAGTCGCCGCGCTGCTGCATGAACATGGCCGTGGCGTCGATGCAGGTCGCCGCGTCCGACTGGCCGGCCTTCAGGGCCTGGAAGGCCTCGGCAAAATTGTTGAAGGTCATGACGGTGACCGGCTTCAGCCCCTTCTTGGTCACGATATCGTTGACCTCGCGGGTGCGCCGCTCCTCGATGCCGCCCAGCTCCACCGAGATGCGCTTGCCGGCCAGATCGTCGATCGTCTTCAGGCCCAGCGGATTGCCCTTGGCGGCGAGGAAGCTGATGGCGGCCTGCTCGTAGGGCACCATGTACATCAGCTTCGACCGCTCCTCGGTCCAGAAGATGCCGGTATTGATCATGTCCCAGCGCTTGGCGGCGAGGCCCGGGATCATGGTGGCAAATTCGGTGCGGATGTATTCCGGCGTCAGACCGAGCCGCTTGCAGCATTCGTTGGCGAGCTCGACCCGCATGCCCTGCAGCTGGCCTTTGTCGTCGACAAACTGCAGCGGCGGCAAGGTCGGGTTGATCGACATGACGAGCGTGCCGGCCTTGATGATGTTGGGCGGCGCGATCTTGGGCTGGGCGCGCAGCGCCGACGGCACGGCGGCCAGCAAAGAAGCGGCGACGCCGGCCTTCAGCAGGCCGCGACGGTGCGTGCCGGTGGTGAGTGTACGCATGGATCCCCCTTGTTCGGTCCCACGACGTTCGTTCCGAGGACCGAATGCAATTTTGACGCCGAACGGCGACGCTGTCAGCTTGGAGCGACGAAGCCGTAGCGCAGGTTCGAAGGGTCGCGGCCGCGCCGCTCGTAGTCGGACTTGATGGCGGCGAAGCGATCGTCGCGCCACGCCGCCTTCTTGATCTCATAGCGGTACATCTTGGCCGAATTCTCGCCGAAGATGGCGCGCTTGACCGGGCCGTCGGCCGGTCCCAGCGTGGCGAAGCCGTATTTCTTGCGCATGTCCTCGGGGATCTCGAGGCGGCGCAGCCCCTCGATCTGCCATTGCGGCGCACCGGTCCACAGCGCGTCGGTGCCCCACACGACGTGGTCCGCGCCCATGCCCTTGATCAGCATGCCCATCAGGGCGGCGCAGAGGCGCGGCTCGACCACCATGGTCTGGGCGAAGATCTGGCCCAGGTCGGCATAGACGTTGCTGACGCCGTACTTGGCCGGTATCTCCGCCAGGTCGCTGGTCCATTCGACACGGCCCGTCTTCTCGAACTGGGCGTAGCCGTCGGCCGAGGCGCCGGGCGCGCCGGTCCAGCGAAACGCCGAGTGATAGATCACGAAGCGGATCTGCGGCCAGTCCTTGGCTGCCTTGCCGACATCGTCGACCGTGGCGTAGCCGGTGAGGTTCGGCCAACGCTGTTCCGTCGAGGGCGGATAGAGGCCCTTGTGGACGCAGACGATGTCGTAGCCTGCCTTCACGATCTTTTCGTAGAAAGGATAGACCAGCTTCTCGTCATCCATGCGCCAGGGATGGGTCGACAGGTCCTTGTTGGTGTTGTCGCCGACCGTATAGCCTTTCCAGGAGTCGGGCTTGAGGGTGGCGATGGCGCGATCGACCTCGTCCATCCAGCCCGGATAGCCGGGCGTGAAGATGGCGTGCGACAGGCAACGCCGGGAGCCCGCCGCCTGGTTCACCCGCGTGCGCGCGTCGAGCTTCATGTCGTTGGTCAGGAACCAGTCGCGCGGATCCTCCGACGGCGAGCCGCTGATCAGCGCCACCTTGGTGTCGCTGTCGAGATAGATCTCCTTGAACCAGTTGGGATATTTCAGGTCGTCGAGGGTCTGCGGCTTGCCGACCAGTTCGGGATTCCAGCCCGCCTTACCGACCGCCTCGCGGCCGCGCGCGAAACCTTCGAGCCGCGTGTCGTCGCGCAGGAAGTGGGTGTGCACGTCCATGATGAACTGATCCTTCAATCCATCGGCGCGCGCCTGCGCAAGATCGACGCTTTTCGCCTCCGCCGGCGAAGCGCCGTAGAGCGGGCCATAGACCTCGTTCATGGCGACGAAGGCCGTCGCCATGCCGGCGGCAGTCTGGAAGAAGCGCCGGCGCGGCAGGCCGTTCTTCTTGCCGTACTCGTCGGCCAGCGCATTCATGCGCGCCTCAACCTTCCTCTGGCGTTCGGTCTGCGGGATGGGCAGGAACTCGTCGCTGGAGACGACCTGGGTCGGCACCGGCGTCGGGCTGGCGGCCAGTTCGGCCGGGATGAGTCTGGCTCGTTCCTCGTCGCTCAACATGCCCATGATCGTCCTCGCAAAATGGTTAAAAGGGGCAATTAGCGGAAACGCGGCATCACCTTGGTCCAGAACTTCTCGATCGATTTCATCAGGATCGGGTGCGGCACCAGGCTGTTGTAAGTGTAGCAGAACACCCAGTCGACGGGCTGGCGTTTTTGCTGGGTTTCCATGGCCCGCAATACCGTGTCGACCGTGCCGACATAGGCATAGCCGTCGGCGATCACCTGCTCGGAGCTGGGGAAAGTGCCGGTCTTGGGGTCCTGCATGCCGCGGCGGAAGCCGAACGGCTCGAACCAGGCGCGGCCGGAGAACTGCCCGGAATCGCGCCACAGCGCCATCGCCTCCTCGTCGGTGTCGGTGATGATGACGTCGCGCAGCACGCCCACGCCCTGGCCCTTGGGCTTGCCGGAGACCTCGGAATAGACGCTGTAGAGCTTGTTCTCGTAGAAAGGGTGCATGGGCGGCAGGATGGGCGTGATGCCCTCTTGGGCGCAGAAGCGCACCGTGTTCTCCGAGCTGGCGAAGGGCTGGAACAGTGGCGGGTGCGGCTTCTGCAGCGGCTTGGGCACCACGCCGACCGCCGTCAGTATGCCGTCCTTGACGCCCTTGCCCCATTTCGCCGTGGTGTCGAGCTCCCACGGCGTTGGGCCGGCCGGCACCTTCCAGAACTTGCCGTCGAAGGTCAGCATCTCCTCGGTCCAGCATTTCTTGACGATGCGGAAATTCTCCTCGAAGGCCAGGCGATTGGCGTTGTCGATCTCGTCATGCTGGTTGGGCAGCGCGCCGTGGATGCCGTGCGTCTGCTGCGCCATGACATCGACCCAGCGCCGCTGGTAGCCGCGCGCGAAGCCGGCATTGGCGCGCCCGCCGGTCATGTGGTCGAGCATGGCGATGTCTTCGGCGACTCGGATCGGGTTACTAGCCGGCAGCACGATGCCGAGCTGGCCGACCCGGATGCGCTTGGTTTGCATCGCGAAGTAGAGGTCGAGCAGCACCGGATTGTTCGAGAGCTCGAAGCCCTCGATGTGGAAATGATGCTCGGTGAAGCTCACCGAATCGTAGCCGAGCTCGTCTCCCAGCCGGATCTGCTCGGAAAGCTCCTTCAGCATGCGCTGGTAGAAATCGGGATTCATGCCGGCCATGCCGGCCTCGATCTCGGCGCGGCTGCCGATGCTCGGCAGATAGAACAGCGAGGCTTTCATTCACTTCCCTTTTGGCGTGG
>DASZJU010000061.1:0-7045 GCA_035947815.1 Reyranella sp. | reverse complement strand
TGGCCCGACTGCTGGTCACTTGGTGCGGTCGAAGGATTGGTTGGCGATATTGTTGGTGGGCTTGGCGTCGGCACGGTGCCGCCGCTGGATTGAGCGAAGGCCGAGGGAGCGGCGATCGCAAGCGTGAGGAGGGAAACGCAGGCGAGACCGTTGAGTGGGCGCATGAACAACCTCAAATGGTCGGAGATCGGCCGATCGTCGCCGGCCTTGCTTCGGTTACGCGAGCGTGCCGACCGTCATCCCCGAGGCATTTGGCCGCCTACTTGGCGAGCCCCAATTCATCGAAGCTGAGAATAGCGGATCGTTGCGTGTTTCCGTCCACGTCGCGCAGCGCGAGCATGATCTTTTGTTCCGGCCAGTCGATGTCGACCACACCGAAATTGGCTGCGGCGTAAAGCGCGCCCAGACGATTCGGTCCCGGCTCCTTGGCCGCCCAGTAGACCATGTTGAGGCCGCTCGATGTCACTTCGTAGATGGGGTAGAGGTCGGGCGGCGTCTCGCGATAAAGCGCGCCGACATGGCGGTCGCCCGACAGCAACACCACGCCCTTGGCGCCGCTGTCGCGAATCGTATCCAAAAGCTTCTGGCGCTCGAGCGGCATGTTGCCCCAACGCTCCCAGCCATGGCCTTCGGCCAGGACCTGCGTGCTCGACACGATGAGCCGGATTTCCGCTGGCTTGCGCAACTCGCTGGCGAGCCAGGCCCACTGCACCGGGCCCAGCATCGTCTTGGCGGGGTCGGGGTCGGGGACATAGCGTTCCTTGCCCGGCGCGCCGCGTTGATCGCTCGGCTTGAGCGGTGAGCGGAACCAGCGCAGGTCGAGCAGGATGATCTGCACGCGCATGCCGGGCGGCCCGATGATGTGCGAATCGTAGATGCCGTCGCGGGTCCGTCTGACGTCGGTGGCGGGAACCTTCCAGAACTTCAGGAACAGCTCCTTCGCCACCGCCTTGTGCGGGAAATCGCCGCCGCCGTCGTTGACGCCGTAGTCGTGGTCGTCCCATACCGCGAGATGGGCAACGGTGTCGCGTAGCTTGTTGTAGCCCGCGATGCCTTCCGCCATCGCGTAGGCGCGTTTGAGGTGGCGCGCATCCTCCGTGTGGAAATCGCCGTAGACGTTGTCGCCGGCGAAGATGAAAAGCTCGGGCTGATAGGCGAGAATGGCGTCCCAGATCGGCTGCGGCTTGACTTGGTCGGCGCAGGAGCCGAAGGCGATGCGCGAGAGGGGTGACCGGCCCTGCGCGCGCCCGGAGGCCGGTGCCAGAGCGGCGGCGGCCATGAGTTGAGCGAGGGTGCGGCGGTTGAACATCGGGGTCACCAAAATGCCAGGATCTCAGGCTTAGTTGGCACAATTGTGAAGCAACACCTCAAACACGCTCTCGAACTGGCCATCGTGCCTTTGGTCGCAGCAATCGTCTTCATCGAAGACGTGTTGCTGCACTATCTCGGCCTGGCGATGGCGAGGCTGGCCAAGTGGCCGCCGGTCGCCTGGCTCGAGGCCTGGCTCCGCCGGCTGCCGCCATGGGCGGCGCTGCTGGCCTTTGTGGCGCCGTCGGCGCTCGTGCTGCCGGTCAAACTTTCCGCTGTCTGGTTCGCGCTGCATCACCGCTATGGGCTTTCCGTCGCCAGTGTTGTCATTGGCAAGATGTTGGCGACGGCGCTGGTCGCGCGGCTTTACCGGGTGCTGCATCCGACCTTGATGACGATGCCGTGGTTTGTGCGGGCGGAGACCTGGCTGTTCGCCTGGCGGGACCGGCTCTATGCCTTCGTGCGCGCCATTCCGGCTTGGCAGAGAGCGGCCGCGATCATCCAACGCGCCCGCGCCTGGTTGAGGCAGTTGGTTTCCGGTACCGCGCCGCGCTAGGCTCGCGGCATGGCTGAGGTCGTTCCCCTGAAAGGCCCGCTGGGCGCACGCATCGAGGGTCTTGAGCGCGGCCGGGCGAACGAGCCCACCCTTGCCGCCCTCCTGAACCGCGCCCTGGCTGAACATCTCCTGGTCGTGATCCCGGGCGAGCGCATGGCGCCGGCGGCGACCCGGAGCTTCGCCCGGGCGTTCGGCAAGCCGCAGACCCAGTTGTTGCGCTACAAGCGCAGCGGCGAGGTGCCCGAAGTGTCGATCATGGTGAGCACGCTCAAGACCGACGGCACGACCGACAAGACCGCGCTGCGGGCCGAGGACTGGCACACCGACGATTCGTATTTCGCCACGCCCGCCAAGGCGACCCTGCTGCACGGCATGGAGATCCCGAGCCGCGGCGGGGCGACCTGGTTCTGCAACATGCACTCGGTCTACGAGGCGCTAACCGAGACGCTGCGCCGGCGGATCGACGGCCTCCGTGCCATCCACGGATACGACACGCCGCGCGCCCGCAACCGGCCGGCGCCGCGCACGCCGCAGGAGATCGCCGAGACGCCCGACGTCGAGCATCCGCTGGTGCGCACCCATCCCGAGACCGGCCGCAAGGCGCTCTATCTCAATCCCAACCGGCAGGATCGCATCGTCGGGCTCGAGCGGGCGGCGAGCGACGCGTTGCTCCACGAACTGGGCGCCGAAGCGCGTCAGCCGCAGCACCATTTCGGCCATGTCTGGCCCGCCGACTCCAAACCGGTTGCCCGGTTGGTGCCTGCTCAAGGTCGGCGTCCGCGTCGGTCGGCCGCCTCGCGGTCCGCGACCACTCGCCGCTTTGGATCCAGATACCGCCAAATCTCGACGTCGCGTCCGTAGATATCCGCGCGAAACTGCAACCTGTCATCGCCATCCGCGAACGCGGTCTCGTACACCACGAATACCGGCACGGGCTTTGGCGGAGCGCTTTGAGTGGTGTCACCGGTCGAGATCGTTTGATCGATTGCATCGATCGATTGCTGCATCAGCAGAGCGGCCAACTTCTGGGGATCCTCGACCCTGATGCATCCATGACTGATGCGGCGGTCGTCGCGGCCGAACAGATTTTTGGACGGGGTGTCGTGCAAGTAAACATCGAACCGGTTATTCATCTCGAACAATAGATGTCCCAGCGCTGAGTAGGGTCCTGCCTGCTGCTGCAGATCGCCATTGGGCAGCATGACCAAGTTGTGCTGCGCCAGGTAATTCGGGTCGTTCCTGGCCTTCGGCAGGATCTCGTTCCTGACAATGTCCTCCGGGATGGTCCACGGCGGGTTGAACCAGATTCGATCGATTGACGCTTGGAGCTCCGGGCTCTGATTGCCTCTCGCGTCCTGGCCGACAATGACCCGCGTGGAGAAAACCGGCAGATCGTCGCGGTACAGCACCAGCCGCTGGTCGGCAATGTTGACCCAGACGCGATCCGCCGGAAGCCGTCGCGGCAGCCAGCGTTCGCGTTCGAGGTTTACCTCGATCTCGCGCAACCGGGTCGTCGCGGTCTTGCCGCCGACGGGGATGCCCGTGCCAGAATCCTGCAAAGCCTGGCGCAGCAGCCTGTAGGTTGGTGTCGTCGGTGCCAGCGCTTCGATCAGCGCCCCGGGATCGGGGCTGCCGATAGCGGCGTCGAGCGTGGCAGCGACATCGATCGGCTTAGGCGTCAAAGTCTCGTCATCTCTTCGGCGCTCGACCGGCATGGCCCCGCGCGCCAGCGCGTCGGCATAGGACAAGAAGGCGTCCGACAGCAACAGTTCCCGGTCGAGCGCCGGCAATGTTGCTGGCGACCGCAGCAAATTTGCGTGAAACAGTTCAGGGGCGAGGCCATGATCGCCGGCGCGCAACACGGCATCTATCAGTGAATTCGCTTGCGACTGCCGTGTCGTCCAGACTGGCGCAAAACCATGGCGCGCGTAGAAACGTCGTAGTAATTCGACGTTCAGCTGTTCACCCGCGACGACTGACGTGGGCGCGCTCTCGATCAGTTCGCCGAGTTTGGTGTTGGCATCCGCTACCGTCGGGGCAGGCGGTGCCGACACCAAGGCGACTGCCGGCTCGTGGTCCGCCGCACGAACTGTCGGCGCCTCAGGCGCACATGCTGCGAGGAGCGCAATCGCGCCACCTGCAATCGGTCCGATGCGTGCCAGAAGGCCTCTCGTCGAGAAGCTGCAGGATGGGAAAAAGATAGCCTCACCGACGGCGTGGTCCCGCCGCGATTTGCGCTGCCGCAGGTGGAAAATGGCGGTACGCGTTCGCGGGTCCGAATCGAGGTTACACAAAACTTTCACGCCATGACCTCTAGTACAATCGTGCCCTCCAGAACGAGCTTGCTTCAAGCGGCAATAAAGGCAAGATTTTGATGGATCGACCTGCGGGTGTGCCCGCCGTCGGGGCCGACCCGTTGGGGTGCCGCGACCACAGCCGATATTTTGTGGCCCGGGCGGGAACCAGAAATGCGCCTTCGACGTTAACTCTCGCTGTCCGATTGGTGTATTATGCTCGAGTCCCTCAACTTTGGAGGAAAAGGATGTCCGACGTTGCCGAAAAAATGGCTCGCCTCGCGCTGGTTGCCGTCCTGATTCCGGCGGCGCTGCTCGCGGGATGCGCCTCGCAGCCGGCCCCGCCGCCGCCGCAACCGATTGCCGCTACGCCACCGCCACCGCCACCGCCTCCGATGCCGCCTGTCCGCGGCTAACCGGCGGCGAGGGAAGACTCGAGGATCCGATCCTCGATCCTCGACTATCATCTAATGACCTGACCGCCATCGACAGGGCACAGGCGAGCGTCAAGAGGCGCGGACGCGAAGAGCCGCCCGCGCTTTCTATCGCCTGCGCCCCAGCGGCGGCAACGCAGGTTCCTGATATGTGGCAAGTGACCTGCGCCTGCTCGCGGTTCGATTCTAGCTGGCGGCGCTCGCGGTCAACAGGGCCTCGATCTCGGCCTGGGCGTAGCCCGCTTCGGCCAGAATCTCGCGCGTGTGCTCGCCCATGAGCGGGGCGTGGGTCTCGTCTTTCCGCGCGCCGCCGGAGAAGATGTTGGCAAGCCGGGTCCGCCGCAGGCGGCCTTGCGACGGATGATCCTCTTCCTTGAAGAAGCCGACATCCTTGAGATGCGGATCGGTCAGCAGGTCGTCGATCGAATTGTAGCGCGCCGCCGGAACATCGAGCTTGTCGAAAAGTTCGACCCATTCGTCCGTCGTCTTTAGCGCAAGCCCCTCCTTGTGGACCTCGAAATAGGCGGCGGCGTTTTTTGTGCGCGCCGCGGCGCTGTTGAAGCGGGGATCGGTCTTGAGCTCCGGCCGGCCGATCGCGTCGAAGAAAGCGAAGGCCTGGGCGTTGGTGTTGGGCCGGATGGTCATGTAGCCGTCCTTGGTCGGCAAGGGACGGTAGTTTGGATTGAGCAGCCGGCCGTCCCCGGTCGGTCCGACCGGCGGATCGAAGGTCGCGGCACCGAGATGTTCGCTGGCCACGAACGACGCCATGTTCTCGAGCATCGGCACGTCGATCGCCTCGCCGCGGCCGGTTTTCTCGCGTCGGTACAGCGCGAAGCCGATGCATTGGGCGGCGATCAGGCCACTCGTGTGATCGCTCATGACCATCGGCACGAAACGCGGCTCGCCAGTGGCGCGGGCGAGCGTTCCGGCCACGCCCGACAGGCTCTGGATGACGGGGTCGTAGGCCGGGCGGTTGAAGTAACGGCCGCCCCGTCCGAAGGCCAGGATCGAGCAGTGGATCAGTCTCGGATTGTCCTTGGCGAGGTTCGCATGATCGAGGCCGGCGCGGGCGAGCGCTTCCGGTCGCACGTTGCTCACGAAGACATCGGCGCGGGCGATCAGCCGAAGCAGGGCGGCGTGCCCGTCCGGCTTCTTGAGATCGAGGACGATCGAGCGCTTGTTGCGGTTGAAGTTGATGAACTTGCCCGACATGCCGGGCTGGCGGCTGCCTTCGGCCATGGTGCGTAAAAGATCGCCGCCGGGCGCCTCGACCTTGATGACGTCGGCGCCGTAGTCGGCGAGCGTGCGCGTGCAGATCGGCCCGACGACGATCGTCGTCAGGTCGACGACGCGGACGCCCGCGAGAGGTCCGCCGCTCACGCCGCGAACTCCAGTTCCATCTCGCCGCACAGCACGCCGTTCTTGTCGGCCGCCCAGATCTTCAGATGGCCGTCCTTCGGCGCCTCGCCGCGCACATCGATCAGGTCGCCGACCCACAGCGGATGAACCAGGCGGGCGGTGAAGCCGGTGAGCGTGCCCGTGCCGTGACGCAAGGCGGCATTGACCATGAGATGCATGCTGAGGCCGCCATTCGACACCAGCGCCGGATAGCCTTCCTCGCCCCGCGTGTAGTCGCCGTCGTAATGGATGCGATGGGCGTTCCAAGTGAGGGCGGAGTAGCGGAAGTTGAGCGCATTGCTGAGCCTGGTCGTGTCGGTCCAAGCGTGGTCAGTGCGCGCCTGGGTCGGCACGGTTGCCGTGGTCTTTTGCCCCGGCGGCACGGCGGGTCGGTAGATGGCGTCGAATTCGTCGACCGCCAGCGTCTTGCCATGCTGCTCGATCGTGTGGCGCATGGTGAGGACGAAGATGTCCCCCGAGCGGCCGGTCTTGGGAGCGATATTGACGACCTCGGCCTTCTTGAGTGCCGGTTCGCCGGCGCGCAGGCGGCCCATGATCTTCACGCGGCGGCCCGCGCCCATGCGGCGCGGCATGGGGATGGGCGGCAGCACGACGCCCCTGTTGGGATGACCGTCCGGGCCGATGTCGCGCTGGCGCACGGTTTCGGCGAAAAACAGGCCGAACCAGTGCGGCGGCAGTTCGCTGCCGGGCTTGAAGCTCGCCGGATCCATGTCGAACGTGCCGGCGGCGCGCCGCACCGCCATCAGGCCGATATCATCCTCGACCGTTCGCGTCCTGCCGATCCAGGGGCGCAGGGTCTCCATCGCTTCGTCCATCCAGCCCGCCATGCGTCTCGTTCCCTCATTTGCCGCCGGCAGAGTCGCACGACCGGCAGCCCTTCTCCAACAAAGAAGGGCCCGCTTTCGCGGGCCCTTCCATGATCCGAAAGATCGCTGCGATCAGACCGAGTAGTACATCTTGTATTCGACCGGCGCCGGCTGGTGTTCCCAGGCGTAGACCTCTTCCCACTTGAGTTCCATGTAGGCGTCGATCTG
>DASZJU010000060.1:0-4376 GCA_035947815.1 Reyranella sp. | reverse complement strand
AGAACCGAGGCGAAGGCTTCCGCGCCATCGAGGGCGCGGCCGCTGCCCCCCAGCGCGCCGTAGATCTGCCGGCCGAAGCCCACGAACACGACGGCGAACAAGGCCGCCATGCCAAGCGCGATGACAAGCGCGTGGGCGGCTCCCGCCTCGGCCGCTGCGCGATCGCCCGAGCCCAGTGCGCGCGCCACCGACGAGGAGATGCCGCCGCCCATGGCGCCGGCCGACATCTGGCCCAACGCCATCTGGGTCGGGAAAACCAGGGCCAATGCGGCGAGGTCGACGATGCCGAGCTGGCTCACGAACCAGCTGTCGGAGATGCTGACCAGGCTCATCATGGCCACGTTCAGCACGTTGGGGGCGGCCAGCGCCAGGATGGTGGGCACGATCGGCCCGGCCAGCATCATGGTGTGACGGTCGGCGGGACTCATGCAGGATTAGGTAGCATGCGCCCTGCAAACGACGCGCGAGCTTATCTCATGGGGCCATCATTTGGTCCGCATCTTGGTTCTTCTCCCCAGCGAAGCTGCCAAGGCATGGACACATCGTGTGGTGCCCCGCCTTCGCGATCGGTCGGTATTTCGGACTTTGGGGAAAATCGCTTGCCCCCTCAATGGTGCTTACTTATTCCCAACCGGCATCGTCTCTAAAGATACACTAAACTACGACTTGACTTACACTTAATTTTGCGGTATGACTTCCGCCGTACTCCGGCAGAAGGTTTACCGCCAGGTCAGCCCCTTCGATGGTTCGAAGCCGACGAGATCCCCCGCTCCTGGCGGATGGGCGGGGCGTCGTGCCGGCGTCCCCGGACTGCCAGCGGTGTCGGCAACCCGACGCTGTCGACAATCAAAACGGCTAGCGGAAATTGCGGAAAATGCGGGAATTGATGGAAACGAGGTTTTGGAGGGCAGCCGCGTGACTGGCAAATCGCTAGCGGAAACTGCGGAAACTCCCTGCAAATACTTTGCGGTGCACCCCATGGGTGAGACAGTAAAACTGCGGGCAGCAGTTTCAGTCCATTGCTTGGATGCGACGCCTCGAACTGGGCCGCCGCGCGATAGGCCAACGCCGTGTGCAGGCGCATGCCTGTCGAGCCTCGCACGGCAAGGACCCGCAGCATGTTCTTTCGCGTCCAGGATTCGACGGAACTACTCCGCCGCGAGCGGCGTCGGCGCGATCCAGTGATCGAAATCGCGCAACGCCCGCGCGCTGAGCGCCTGCTTGCGCTCCTTGCCGCGGAAGGTCCCGTCGATCGGCGGGAACAGGCCGAAATTGACGTTCATCGGCTGGAAGGTCGTCGCGTCCGCGCCGCCGGTGATATGGCCCAGCAAGGCGCCCATGGCCGTTGTCGCGGGTGGCGCGATGGGGACAAGACCCCGCCGCTCGGCGGCGGCGAACTTGCCGGTCATGAGTCCGACGGCGGCGCTTTCGACATAGCCTTCGCAGCCCGTGATCTGGCCGGCAAAGCGCAGCCGCGGCATGGCCTTCAGGCGCAAGATGGCGTCGAGCAAGCGTGGGCTGTTGAGGAAGGTGTTGCGGTGCAGCCCGCCCAGCCGCGCGAACTCGGCGTTGTGCAGGCCGGGAATGGTGCGGAAGAGACGCGTCTGCTCGCCATGCTTGAGCTTGGTCTGGAAGCCCACGATGTTCCACAGCGTGCCGAGCGCATTGTCCTGGCGGAGCTGCACGACGGCCCACGGTCGCTGGCCGGTGCGCGGATCGCGCAGGCCGACGGGCTTCATCGGTCCAAAGCGCAGGGTCTGCGGGCCGCTGGCGGCGATCACCTCGATCGGCTGGCAGCCGTTGAAGTAGGGCGTGTTCGCCTCCCACTCCTTGAACTCGGTCTTGTCGCCGGCCAGGAGCCCCGCGACGAAGGCGGCGTACTCATCCTTGGTCATCGGGCAGTTGAGATAATCCGCACCGTCGCCGGCCGGCCCGCCCTTGTCGTAGCGCGACTGCTTCCAGGCGATCGACAGATCGATGCTCTCGTGATGGACGATGGGCGCAATGGCGTCGAAGAAAGCGAGCGCCGCCTCGCCGCTCAGTGTGCGGATCGCTTCGGCCAGCGCCGGCGAGGTGAGGGGGCCGGTGGCGACAATCACGCTGTCCCAATCGTCGGGCGGCAGGCCGGCCACTTCCTCGCGCCTGAGCTCGACCAGCGGATGGGTGAGCAGGGTTTGCTGGACGGCGGCGGAAAAGCCATGGCGGTCGACGGCGAGCGCGCCGCCGGCCGGCAGCTTGTGGGCGTCGGCGGCGCGCATGATCAGCGAGCCGGCGCGGCGCATCTCCTCGTGCAGCAGGCCGACCGCGTTGTTGTTGGCATCATCGGAACGGAAGGAGTTGGAACAGACGAGCTCGGCGAGATTTTCCGTGAGATGCGCCTCGGTGCCGCGCACCGGCCGCATCTCGTGCAGCACCACGGGCACGCCGGCCGACGCGAGCTGCCACGCCGCTTCGCTGCCGGCGAGGCCACCGCCTATAATGTGCACTGTCTTGGCGCTTGACGTCATACTGTCCGACCATGCTCATGTCGTCCTGACGTTAAATGGGGAAGAAGCTCATGGCCATCAAGTTCCACAATCCAAAGACGGTCTCGCTGGCGGGCAAGTACAGTCTCGGCGCCGAGGTGCCGCAAGGCGCCACGCTGTTCTACGTTTCGGGCCAGGTCGGCGTCGATTCGCGCGGCAAGCTGCAGGTGGGCATCGACAAGCAGGTCGAGCAGGTCTGGAAGAACATTGCCCAGGTGCTGAAGAGTGCCGGCATGGGCTACCGCGACATCGTCAAGGTCAACACCTTTCTGACCGACAGCCGCTTCATCGCGCCCTTCCGCACGGTCCGCGACCGCTTTTTTCCCGAGCCGCCCTATCCGGCCTCGACCCTGCTGATCGTGGCGGGCCTCGCCGATCCCGCCATGCTGGTCGAGATCGAGGCGGTGGCGGCGAAGTGAGGCGCGGTGGACGGGCGGTTGACACCGGTTATGCTCATCCATAGCATAAGATGTATAATGCTCATATAGAGCATAATAGGTAACGGCTCGTCATGGCGGATTCCCTCAAGGTCGCGCTCGCTCAGCTCAATCCCAAGGTCGGCGACGTTTCAGGCAATCTCGCCAAAGTGCGTGCTGCCCGCGAAGAGGCGAAGAAGCAGGGCGCCGAGCTGGTGCTGACCTCCGAGCTGGTGCTCTCGGGCTATCCGCCCGAGGACCTGGTGCTGAAGCCGGCCTTCCAGAAGCGCTGCCACGAGGCGGTCGAGGCATTGCGCGCCGACACGAAGGACGGCGGCCCTGCATTGTTCGTCACCACGCCGTGGCGCGAAGGCGACAAGCTGCACAACGCCATCATCTGCCTCGACAAGGGCGAGATCATCGGCAAGCGCTACAAGGTCGACCTGCCGAACTACGGCGTGTTCGACGAGAAGCGCGTGTTCGCGCCCGGCCCCATGCCGGGACCGCTGGTGTTCAACGGCGTGCGCCTCGGGGTGCCGATCTGCGAGGATGTGTGGACGGCCGACGTCGTCGAATGCATCTCCGAGACCGGCGGCGAGATCCTGCTGGTGCCCAACGGCTCGCCCTACGAAGTCGGCAAGACCGATGTGCGCGTGCAGCTCGGCGTCCATCGGGTGGTCGAAAGCGGCCTGCCGTTCGTCTACGTGAATCAGGTCGGCGGCCAGGACGAGTTGATCTTCGACGGCGGCTCGTTCGTGCTAGGCGCCGATCGCGCGCTGAAGGCGAAGCTCGCCTCGTTCCACGAAGAGGTGGCCACCGTCGAGTTCCGCCGCGGTGCCAAGGGCTGGGAGTGCCTGCCCGCCAAGATTGCGCCCGAGCTCAGCGACATCGAATCGATCTACCAGGCGATGATGCTCGGCCTGCGCGACTATGTGAACAAGACCGGCTTTCCCTCGGTGCTGATCGGCCTGTCGGGTGGCGTCGACTCGGCGCTGACGGCGGCCGTCGCCGCCGATGCGTTGGGACCGAAGCGTGTGCACACCCTGATGATGCCCTCGCCCTACACCAGCGCGCACTCGCTGGAGGATGCCAAGGCCTGCGCCCAGGCGATCGGCATCCGCTACGACATTGTCAGCATCGAGCCGGCGATGGAGGCATTCCGCAAGATGCTGCTGCCGCTGTTCGGCAACCGGAAAGAGGACGTCACGGAAGAGAACATCCAGAGTCGCGCCCGTGGCGTCACCCTGATGGCGGTGTCGAACAAGCTGGGCGGCATGGTGGTGACGACGGGCAACAAGTCCGAGATGGCGATGGGCTATGCCACGCTCTACGGCGACATGGCCGGCGGCTACAATGTCCTGAAGGATGTCTACAAGACGACGGTGTTCGAGCTCTGCCGCTGGCGCAACGCGCATCTGCCGGAGGGAGCGCTGGG
>DASZJU010000059.1:0-7739 GCA_035947815.1 Reyranella sp. | reverse complement strand
CTGTCCGAAGGCGGGCAGGGCAAGCGAAACGCCGGTCGCTGCAATAGCTGCGACGGCCAATGACGTTTTCTTCATGATCCAGCTCCTGGTTGGTCTCAAAACCGAACTCGGTGCGGTCATTGCATGGTCTGAATTAGAGAGCGGGTTCGCTCGCCGCTCACGATACTTTACGCTGGAAATACGGTAGTGACCTTAATCCCCTTATACTCGTTTTCCGCTTCTGAGCATCATCGCCTTTCATGCGTCGCATCGTCGTCATCGGTTGTCTGGGCAGCGGCAAGACGACCCTGGCCTTGCGCCTGGGGCAAAGGCTCGCTCTTCCCGTGGTGCATCTCGACGTTCTCTTCTGGCGCCCGGGCTGGACGGCGTCGGAGACGCCGAGCTTTCGCGACCGGGTTTCGCAGGCGATCGCCGGCTGCGCCTGGATCGTCGACAGCAGCTACGCGACACAGACCTTCGACCTCAGCCTGCCCCGCGCCGACGCCATCGTCTTCCTGCAACGTCAGCGCTGGAGCTGTCTTTGGCGTCTCGCCTGGCGCTCGATCTTCGGACGGGCCGACGACAGTCCTGATCTGCCGGCGGGCTGTCTAGAACAGTTCGACTGGGGTCTGTTTGTGCAGGTTTGGCGCTACGAGCGCGTGACACGCAAGCAGGTCGAGGCGGCACGCCGCGCGCATGGGCCCGACGTCCCGGTCGTCCGCCTGCGCAGCGACCGGGAGGTCGCGGCCATTCTGGCCGCTAGTTCGCCAGCGACTTGATCGCGGCGTCCACGCCGCCTGGCGCGAAGGGCACGCCGGCCGTCTTCATCGCGAGCTCGGTGGTGGCGAGGCAGCCCAGCAGCATGGGCTCGTTGAGGTCGCCCAGGTGGCCGATGCGGAAGACCTTGCCCATCAGCGCGCCCAGGCCGCCGCCCAGCGACAGGTTGTAGCGGTCGATCGCGACCTTGCGCATGGCATCGGAGTTCACGCCCTCGGGCATCATCACGGTCGTCACCGAATCGGAGAGCCGGTCGGGCGTCTGGCCGTAGAGCGTCGGGCCCTTGCCGTCGGCGCCCCAGGCGCGCACCGCTTCGCGGGTCGCTTCGCCCAGGCGGGTGTGGCGCTGGAACACCGCGTCGAGGCCTTCTTCCTCGATCATCTGCAGCGATTCGTGCAGGCCGAAGAACATGTGCACCGGCGCGGTGCCGATGAATTTCTGCGGCGCGCGGCCGTTCATCAGCTCCCAGTTCCAGTAGTGCCGCGGCGCCTTGTTCTTGCGCGCGAGCTCGATGGCCTTGTTGCTGACGCCGGTCAACGACATGCCGGTCGGCAGCATCAGGCCCTTCTGGCTGCCGCCCACCGTGACGTCGACGCCCCAGGCATCCATCTTGTATTCCATGGAAGCGAGCGAGGAGATCGTGTCGGACAGCAGCAAGGCCGGGTGCTTGGCCTCGTCCATGGCGCGGCGGATCTCGGCCACTGGCAGGACCATGCCGGTGGCTGTCTCGTTGTGGACGGTCAGCACGGCCTTGATCTCGTGCGCCTTGTCCTTGGTCAGACGCTCCGCGAGTTTGCTGACGTCGGCACCCTTGCGCCAGTCGGCGGCGAAGGTCTCGACCTTGATGCCGAGATTAACCGCCATCTCCGCCCAGCTCTGGGAGAAATAGCCGGTCTCGACGATCAGCACGGTGTCGCCGGCGGAGAACAGGTTGGCGAGGGCTGCTTCCCAGGCGCCGTGGCCGCTCGCGTTGTACATATAGAGTGTCTGGTCGGTCTTCAGGACCCGCTTCACCCCGGCATGGCAGGCGTGCTGGATGGCCAGAAACTCGTCCGACATGAAATCCAGGACCGGCCGGTCCATCGCCCGCAGCACGCGGTCGGGAATGTTGGTCGGGCCGGGATTGTTGAAGAACTGGCGTCCGCGGGGCTTGGCATTCACGTTTTGGGCTCCGGTCTGCGAAAAGTGCCGGAACTTAGGGGCGCGCCCTTGGCGAAGCAAGCGAGGCTTGCGATGGTGGGCCATTAGTTAGGTGAGGGCTTGGATGACTGTTCAGAAAACCGATTCCGTAACGAATTCCGCCACCAATTCGACAATCGTGGCCGACTACCGAGCCCGCACCCCCGGCTCGGGCGCGCTTTTCGAGCGCGCCCGCAAGGTGCTTCCCAGCGGCATCACGCACGATGCGCGCTATCTCGACCCCTATTCCATCCACGTCGCCCGCGCCAAGGGCCCGCGCAAGTGGGACGTCGACGGCAACGAATATGTCGATTATTTCGGCGGCCACGGCGCCATGCTGCTGGGCCATTCCCATCCGGCCGTGATCGAGGCGGTGAAGCGCCAGATGGATCTCGGCACGCATTACGGTTCGAGTCACGAGCTGGAAGTGCGCTGGGCCGAGCTGGTGTGCGAGCTGATCCCGTCGGCCGAGAAGGTGCGCTTCACCGCGTCGGGCACCGAGGCCTCGCACATGGCGATCCGCCTGGCGCGCGCCCATACCGGCAAGGACAAGATCGTGCGCTTCGTCGGCCACTTCCACGGCTGGCATGACGCCGTCGCCGCCGGCGCCACCTCGAACTACGACGGCTCCTCGCCGCCGGGCGTGGCGCAGAGCGTCACCGATCTCTCGATCCTCATGCCGACCGACGATGTCGGCGCGGTCGTGAAGCTGATCGAAAGCCGCGACGATATCGCCGTCGTGATGTTCGAACCATCGGGCGCGTCGTGGGGGCAGGTGCCATTGCCGCCGGGCTTCGTGCAGGCGATCCGCGAGGTGACCGCACGGCGCGGCGTGGTGATGCTGATGGACGAGGTCATCACCGGCTTCCGCTGGTCCTCGGGTGGCGCGCAGAAGGCGTTGGGCGTCACGCCCGACCTCTGCATCCTGGCGAAGATCGTGGCTGGCGGCCTGCCGGGCGGTGCTGTCGCCGGCAAGCGCGAGATTCTCGATCAGATCGATCACGCCGCCTCGGCCGCCAAGAAGCGCGACAAGATCGCCCATCCCGGCACCTACAACGCCAACCCGCTGTCGGCGGTCGCGGCCGTCACCGCGCTGTCGCTGGTGCGCGACGAGGACCTGGCCGAGAAGGCCAACCGCACCGCGGCCGAGTTGCGCGCGGCGTTGCGCCAGGTGCTGGTCGAGGAGAGCGTGCCGTGGGGCATCTACGGCCAGTCCTCGACCTTCCTGATCTATCCCAACCCGACCGGCGAGGATGTCGATCCGGCGACCTTCGATCCGTTGAAGCTGGGCTTCGCCAAGCTGAAGGGCGCGCGCTCGGGTCCGCTGACCGGCAAGATCCGCATGGGCCTGATGAGCCATGGCGTCGACATCATGGGCGCGCCGGGCGGCTTCGTGTCGGCCACACACGGCGGCGCGGAGATCGAGAAGACGGTCCACGCGCTTCGCCAAACGGTGCGTGCGCTCAAGGCGGAACGCGAAGTGAAAGCGGCCTAGCTAGCCCGTCGTCTCGACCGAGGGCCGTAGGCCCGAGCGGAGAGACGACGGGAAGTCGCCTTACTTGCCCTTGCCGATATGCGCCACGGCCTCGATTTCGACCAGGATCTCGGGCGAGGCGAGAGCCCGCACCTCGACCAGGGTCGAGGCCGGGAAATTGCCGGTGAAGAACTCACGGCGCGCCGCCCAGACCTTGGTGTTGTTCTTGATGTTGACGACGAACACCGTGATTTTCACCACGTCGGCCATGCTGCCGCCGGCCGCCTCTAAGAGGCCCTTGATCTTGCTGAAGATCACCTTGGCCTGCTCGTACTCGTCCAGGCCGGCCAGCGCCTTCACGTCATCGCCGCGCGCGACCATGCCCGAGACATAGGCGATGCCGTCGACCAGCAGGCAGTTGGACCAGCGCTCGGGCGGCGGCTCGGGGGCGGCGGGCGATGTCACGCGACGAATGGTCATTGGCGTCTCCTCGTTTCTGTTGGCCGACGTATACTCGCCGGATGAACGATCTTTTTCACGCCCTGTTTGAACCTCGGCGCATCGCCCTGATCGGCGCCTCGGCCGACGAGAAAAAGACCACGGCGCGGCCGCAGCGCTTCCTGCGCAAGCACGGCTTTGCCGGCGAGATCCTGCCGGTCAATCCGGGGCGCAGCGAGATCATGGGCGACAAAGCCTACAAGACCCTCGATGCGATCGCAGGCGACATCGACCACACCTACATCCTGCTGAACGGCAAGGATGCGGTCGCAGCGCTCGCGGCCTGCGGCAGGCGCGGCGTCAAGGTCGCGTCGATCCTGGCCGGCGGCTTCGCCGACGCCGGCGCCGCCGGCGCCTCGCTGCAGGACGATCTGGCGCGCATCGTGCGCGAGACCGGCATCCGGCTGGTCGGACCCAACAGCATCGGCACCGTCAGCACCGATCCGCCGATGGCGCTCACCGCCAATGCCGCTTTTGCCGTCGACCGGCTGCGTGCCGGCAGGTGGGGGCTGGTGAGCCAGAGCGGCAGCCTGATCGGCGCCCTGCTGTCGCGCGCCGACGCCCGCGGCATCGGCTTCTCGCGCCTGATCTCGGTCGGCAACGAGGTCGACCTCGCGGTGGGCGAGATCGCCGACCTGCTGGTGGACGACGCCAAAACCGACGCGATCCTGCTGTTCATGGAGACCCTGCGTGACGGCGAGCGGTTGGCGCACGCGGCGCGGCGCGCCCATGCGATGGGCAAGCCGGTGATCGCCTACAAGCTCGGCCGCTCCGCGATCGGCCAGGAGCTGGCGAAATCGCACACCGGCGCCATCGCCGGCTCCGATGCGACCTTCGACGCGTTCTGCCGCCGCCACGGCATCGCGCGGGTGTCGATGTTCGAATCGCTGGTCGATGTGCCGACGCTGCTGGTCGATCGCCCGCCCGCGAAAGGTAAGCGCGTCGCCGTCGCCACCACGACGGGCGGCGGCGCGGCCATGGTGGTCGACAACATGGCGATGGCCGGGCTCGACATCGCGGATCCGCCGCAAGCCCTGGTGGACTGGCTGAAGCCGATGGGCATCGTCGCGGGCGAGGGCAAGCTGGTCGATCTCACCCTGGCCGGCGCCAAGCCCGAGATCGTCGCGGGAACGATCGAGCGGCTATTGGCCGACGACGGCAACGATGCCGCGATCTTCGTCGTCGGCTCCTCGGCACAATTCAATCCCGAACTCGCGGTCGAGCCGCTGCTGAAGTTCGCCCGGTCGGCCAAGCCCTTCGCGGTGTCGCTGACGCCGTCGGCCGAGAAGTCTCTCGCCCTGCTGACGGCCGCCGGCGTGCCTGCGTTCCGCCATCCCGAATCCTGCGCCGAAGCCATGGCGCTCTGTCTGCTGCGCGCCTCGCCGCAGCCCGTGCCGGCGCTCGCCCAGCCCGCGCGGGCCGCACTCGACGCGCTGGGGGCCGGTCGTGTCTCGGGCTTCGATGAGCGCCGCGCCGCCGATCTCTTTGCCGCGCTGGGTGTACCGATGGCGAGCGCGATGGCCGTGCCTGACGCCAAGCGCGTCGCCGCCGCCGTCGCCGAGATCGGCGGGCCGGTGGCGCTAAAAATCCTGTCGGCCGACATCGCCCACAAGACCGAGGCGGGCGGCGTGGCGCTCGGCCTGCCCGACGGTCAGACGGCGGCGGTCGCCGCGCGCGAGATCGAGAAGCGCGTCAAGGCGCATATGCCCAACGCGAAGCTCGAAGGCTTCCTGGTGCAGAAGATGGAACGCGGGCTGGCCGAGGTGATCCTGGGCTTCCGCCGCGACCCGCTGGTCGGGCCGACCATCACCGTCGGTCTGGGCGGCGTTCTCGCCGAGATCTACAAGGATGCCGCGACGCGTCTTGCGCCGGTCGACGAGACCGAGGCGCGGCAAATGATCGAGGAGGTGAAGGGGCTGGCCACGATCCGCGGCTACCGCAACCTGCCGCGCGGCGATGTCGACGCGCTGGCCCGGGCGATCGCGGCGTTCTCGGTTTTGTCACATGAGGCATTTACCGAAGTGTCGGAGGCGGAAATCAATCCCCTGCTGGTCAAGCGGGACGGCGAAGGCGTTGTCGCTGTCGACGGGCTGGTGGTCCTGGCGTGAATGGGGAGTCGGCAGATGAACGACAATAGTGAAAATTCCGCGAGCCTGCTGGCCGGACTGGAGCGCGGCGAAAGCCTGCCGGCGCGCTGGTATACTGATCCGGCGATCACAGAGCGTGAGATTCATCGGATCTTCCGCAAGACCTGGAACTACATCGGCCCGTTGAAGGAACTCGAGAAGGTCGGCGACTACATCACGGGCTATGTCGGCGAGATTCCTGTCGTCGTCCTGCGCAACGAGCGCGGGCTGACGGCGCTGGTGAATGTCTGCCGGCATCGGCGCCACGAGGTCATGAAGGGACGCGGCAACGCCCGGATGATGCAGTGCGGCTACCACGCCTGGACTTACGACCTGACCGGCTCGCTAAAGCGGGCGCCACGCACGGCGGCGGAGCCGGGATTCCGGCTGGAAGATTATCCGCTGCTGCCGCTCAGCGTCGACACGCTGGGTCCGTGGGTCTTCGTCAACGCCGATCGCGATGCCGAACCGC
Source organism: Reyranella sp. (assembly GCA_035947815.1). Taxonomy (GTDB): domain Bacteria; phylum Pseudomonadota; class Alphaproteobacteria; order Reyranellales; family Reyranellaceae; genus Reyranella. The sequence goes on along the minus strand of DASZJU010000059.1, from coordinate 1,234 downwards.
TCGCCAGGCATTACGGCAAGGTGCTCGACATCATCGCCGCGAGCGGACTCAACCTGCAAACCCTGCAGTTGCATTCGCGCACGCCGTGGGAGAAGCACGCCAACTGGAAGACGATGCTGGAGAACTACCTGGAATGCTACCACTGCGCCATCGCCCATCCCGGCTTCAGCGCCGCGATCGATGTGCGGCCGGACAAGTATGATCTCAGCGTGCATGGCTGGTTCTGTAGCCAGGTCGGCCACGTGCGGCCGTCAGCGCTGGAGGGAAAGAGCAAGGTCAAGATCTACGACGCGCGCGGCGAGGTCGCGCAGGCGCAGTATCACCTGCTGTTTCCCAACATGACGATCAACATCAACCCCGGCTTCCCGAACCTTTCGGTCGACGTCTGGACGCCGAACGGGGCGAGCGCGACAAAGGGTTTTTCCGAGCAATATTTCGGGCCGGGCGTCAGCGAGGAATTCGCCCAAGAGCTGATCGAGTTCAACCGACAGGTCGGCGAGGAGGACGATGCGCTGACCGATTCGGTGCAACGCGGGCTGCGGGCGGGAATCCCCGAGAAAGGCCGCTTCCTCGCCGGCGCCGAGCATCTGGTCGGCCACTTCCAAAGGATGGTCGCGAGCGCTCTTGTCGGCGATGGCGGCGAGCTAAGGGCGGCCGCCCAGCACGGCAGCGGCGTCGCGCGCAACGTTTCCGTGGAGCCGACGGACTAAGCCAGACGCGTCTGTGCCGCTTCGAAGAGCTGGTGGAAATCGTCGAGCACGAAATAGGTGTTCTGCAGTTTGTCGATTTCGTAGGGCCGCAGCATGACCGTCATCGCTTCGAACGGCAGGCGCTCGACATCCTTGTCCTCGAGCGCGTGCTTCACCTCGGCCGCCGAGGACAGGATGCCCGCGCCGTAGGCCTTCAGGCCTTTGGGCGTGCGGATCAGGCCGAACTCGACCGTGTACCAGTAGAGCCGCGCCAGCAGGTCGATCTTCGACCCGGCCTCAACGCCGCGCTGGCCGTAGGCCTGCATGTAGTCCGCGAACACCGGATCGCTGAGCAGCGGCACGTGACCGAAAAAATCGTGGAACAGGTCGGGCTCGACCAGATAGTCGAGCTCGGCACGGCTGCGGATCCACACCGTCACCGGAAAGCGGCGATGCGCCAGGTGATCGTAGAAGACGGCGTCGGGGATCAGCCCCGGCACGCCGACGATGCGCCAGCCGGTCAACGGTTCCAGCCGCGCGTTGAC
>DASZJU010000058.1:0-43501 GCA_035947815.1 Reyranella sp. | reverse complement strand
TGCTCTCGCCGGTGTCGCCGGTCCCGACCTATCGCGCCGAGTGGGAGACGCCGACCAACGACGTGCACCGCCCGCTCGAGCACATCTCCTTCACCATGCCCTACAATATGAGCGGGCAGCCGGCCGCCTCGATCAATTGCGCTTACACCCAGGAGGGCAAGCCGATCGGCGTGCAGATCACCGGCCGCCGCTTCGACGATCTCGGCGTGATGCGGATCTCGCGCTGGTTCGAGACGGCGCGCGGGCCGCAGAAGAAATGGCCGGAACCGCCCCGCTGACTCGGCGCGGCAGCAGCCGGCGCCGCAAAACGTGAACAACCGGATTCATTGAAGCGAGCCTGGCACATGGTAGCGTCGAGAATGTTCCGGCGAACCCTCATCGCTGCCTTGCTGGCAACGAGCCCCGCGCTCGCCCAGCCCGTCCCTGTGCCTGATTGCACCGTCGACGGCGTTCTGAGCGACGGCGAGGGCCTGAAGCTCGAAGTCACGCAGCGCTGCCGGGCGAGCCAGTCACTCTCCTTCCAGCCGACCGAAGACCGTGCCGCGCAATTTGTCTCCGATCTCAAGGTCGAGCAGCGTGACGGCATGGCCGAAGCGCACTACCGCTTCGATCTCTCGGGCTTTGCCCGCGCCGTCGATTCGACGTCGGTCGCTGTCCTGCGCGGCAACAGCGCGCTGGCAACTCTCGGCAGCTGGCTGCTCGAGCCGCACGGCTACGATCGCGTGCCCGTCATCGACATCCGCATGACCACCGGCGCCGGCCTGATCTTCGCCACGGGCCTGCCCAAGATCGGCGACGCCTGGCGTTTGAGCGGCACGCCCGTGCGCTTCGCCGGTTACAGCGCGCTCGGCCGCCTGGCCTACCGCGAGCTGGCTGTAGCCGCGCCGGGTTCGTTGCGGCCCGGTCAGCCCAAGGCTGATGCCGTTCTGCGGGTGGCGATCCTCGACGGGATCAGCGAGGGCGGCCGCGCCGATCTGTTCGACTGGGTGGAGCGCACCGGCGAGGCCGAGGCCAACTATTGGCAGGGCTTTACCGCCAGGCAGGCGCTGCTGGTCGTCGTGCCCGTCGCCAGCAAGCGCGGCGTGGGCTACGGCCGCACCGTCTCGGGCGGTGGCGTCACGGTGATGGTCGAGGTCGGCGTCGATGTCGATCGCCGTCGCCTGTTCAACGACTGGGTGCTGACCCACGAACTGATCCACACCGGCATGCCCTATATCCGCGGCCGCGGCACCTGGCTCATGGAAGGCGCCGCCACCTACGTCGAGCCGATCATCCGCGCCCGCGCCGGCTGGAAGACCGAGGAAGAGGTGTGGCACGAGTGGGTCGACAACATGCCGCAAGGCGTCGACGCCTTCTCGCAGGGCTTGGCCAATGCCTCGGGCCGGCAGAACTACTGGGGCGGCGCCACCTTCATGCTGCTGGCCGACCTCGCCATCCGCCGCGCCAGCAGCGGGGCCAAGGGTCTCGACGATTGCCTGGGCGGCGTGCTGTGGAGCGGGCTCGACGGCGGGCAGCGCGCCAGCGTCGCCGACTATGCCGCCGCCTGCGACCGCGCCACCGGCACCACCGCCATGAGCACCCTGGTCGATCGTCACTTCAGCAAGGTCGAGCCCGTCGGCCTCGCCGCCCTCTGGAAGGAGCTCGGCATCTCGGTTGTGGCGGGCCGGATCGTGCTCGACGATTCGGCACCCTCGGCGCAATGGCGCAAGATGATCGTGCCGGGCAGCCGTCCGCCCAAACGGGTGAAGCTGCCGTGGGAGTCATAGCTGGGGGCGCGCCACTCCAGTGGCGCGTCTTCTCATGAATCATGACGCGGCACTGGAGTGCCGCGCCCCCAGCGATCAAAACATCCCGTTCGAATTCGCCGTCTTCTCCGGGATCGGCTGCACGACATCCCAATGCTCGACGATCTTGCCGTTCTCCAGCCGGAAGATGTCGACGATGGCCACACCGCGTTCGCCGGGCTCGCGCACGCCATGCACGTGCAGGATCACGTAGTCGCCCTCGGCGAAGGCGCGCTTGATCTCGCTCTTGGCGCTCGGGAATTTCTCCTTGCGGAGCGCGATGAAGCCCTTCAAACCTTCGATGCCGTCGGGCGCGTCGGGATTGTGTTGGATATAGCGCGGTCCGAGATATTTCGACGCCGCGTCGAAATCCTTCTGGTTCAGCGCCTTGTCGTAGAACTCGAGCACGGCCTTCTTGTTGGCCTCCGGATCGGCGTGCGCGGGCAGGGCGCCCACGACCAGCAGGGCGAGCACGAGAGCGAAGCTTTTCATCACAGTCTCCTTGGCGTCCCGAGCATGCTAGCCTCTGCGCATGAGCGCGAATACCGGTGTGTGGCTGGAGGATCTCACGTGGCCCGAAGCGAAGACCCGCTTCGAGGCGGGCATGCCGGTCGTGATCCCGATCGGCGCGGCATCTAAGGCGCACGGCCCGCATCTGCCGCTCAAGACCGACGCGCTCACCGCTCGCGCGCTGGCCCAGCAGCTGATCGAGCGTCTGCCCGTGATCGCCGCCCCCGTCGTGGGTTTCGGCTTTTATCCAGCCTTCACCGCCTTTGCCGGCAGCCAGCATCTCTCGGCCGCCACCTTCAAGGTGTTGCTCGTCGAGCTTTTGGGGACCCTGCGCGGCCACGGCGTCAACCGCATCGTCCTCCTGAACACCGGCGTCTCGACCGAAAAGCCGATCGACGAAGTGGCCGCCGGCGCGGCTGACCTTTTGATCCTGCACGTGCGCGGCCTGGGCGCGGCGGCCGACCGCCTGCTCGACGTGCCCGAGGGCGGCCATGCCGACGAGCGCGAGACCTCGGTGATGCTGGCGCTGGAGCCGCGCAGCGTGCACATGGACCGCCTCGAGCCCGACGGCTCTTTCGAGAAGACCGGCGCCACCGGCGATCCAACGCGGGCGACCGCCTTCAAGGGCGAACGTATCCTGGCGGCGCGAGTGGACGACATGGTGGCCGCGATCACAAGCCGCTGGTCAGATTTGAGCCACCCCTCAATCCCCCACAGTGCGTCTTGATTCTGTAACCAAAGAGTAGCCTTTCCGCAGCAGCCGACCGGTACTGCCCAAGCAGGCGAACCGTCGAGGGGCTCGATGCTGCGGCTGGAGGGCGTTGTTAAAAGCTTTGGCGGCAAGCGCGCCGTCGACCAGGTGTCGCTCGTCGTGCCGGCGGGCCAGCTCCTGGGAGTGATCGGCCAGTCGGGCTCCGGCAAGTCGACACTGCTGCGCATGATCAACCGGCTGGGCGATCCGACAGCCGGCCAGATCCGCTTCGGCGACACCGACGTCACGGCCTTGCGCGGCCGGGCGCTCCGGCAATGGCGGGCGCGCTGCGCCATGATCTTCCAGCAGTTCAATCTGGCCGGCCGCCTCGACGTGCTGACCAACGTGATGATGGGCCGCGCCTTTCATGTCCCGCCGACCCGGGCGTTGCTGAAACTGTGGACCGATGCCGAAAAGGCGATGGGCCTTTCGGCGCTGGAGGGCCTCGACATGGCGCGCCTGGCCGGCCAGCGCGCCGACACGCTGTCGGGCGGCCAGCAGCAGCGGGTCGCCATCGCCCGGGCCCTCGTGCAGGAGCCCGAGATCATCCTGGCCGACGAGCCGATCGCCTCGCTCGATCCGCGCAATACGCAGGTGGTGATGGACGCGCTGCTGCACATCAACCGCCACTTCGGCATCACCGTGATCTGCAACCTGCACAGCCTCGACCTGGCCCGCAAATACTGCGACCGCCTGGTTGGCCTGGCGGCCGGCAAGGTGGTGTTCGACGGCGCGCCGGCTGCCCTCACCGACCGCGTGGCGCGCGACCTCTACGGCCTGGAATCGGCCGACGTGCTGGGCCACGCGGCCCATCCCGACTTCGTTCCCGGCGCCCAGCCCGGCCTCGCATTGGCCGGGTCCTGATCGTTATCGCCCCTCGCACCAAGGAGACTTTCCTATGTTCACCCGTAGACTGATCCTCAGCACGGCGCTTGCCGCCAGCACGCTCGCTCTTGCCGGCGCCGTCCACGCCCAGGACTGGAAAGCCAAGTATCCCGAGCTGGTGCTGGCAATCGTGCCGGCCGAGAACGCCTCGGGCGTGACCGAGCGCTTTGCGCCGTTCGTGGAATACCTGTCCAAGGAACTTGGCACGAAGGTGACCTTGCGGGTCGCCAACGACTACGCCGCGGTGATCGAGGGTCAGCGCAACGGCTCCATCCATATCGCGGGCTATGGACCGGCTTCCTACTCGCGCGCCGTGGTGACGGGCGTGAAGGTCGAGCCGTTCCGCACCACCATCAACAACGACGGCACCGTGGGTTACTACTCGGTCTTCTATGTCCGCGCCGACAGCCCCTACAAGACGATCGAGGATCTCAAGGGCAAGAACCTCGGCCTGGTCGATCCCAACTCGACCTCGGGCAACAACGTGCCGCGCTTTGTGCTGAACAAGCTCAAGATCGTGCCGGAGAGCTACTTCGCGCATGTCACCTACACCGGCAGCCACGAGAACGCCGTCCTGGCGCTGCAGCAGAAGACCGTCGACATCGCCGCCAATTGGTGGAACGCCGAGGATGATTCGAACCTCTCGCGCATGGTCGCCAAGGGGCTGGCCAAGAAGGACGACTTCCGCATCATCTCCAAGTCCGACCTGATCCCCAATTCGCCCTACGCCTATCTCGCCGATCTGCCGCCCGACCTGAAGGCCGCCATCGCCAAGGCCTTCGACGAGGCGCCGACCAAGGCCAAGGCCGCCTTCGACAAGCTGTCGGACGGCAAGGACCGCGAGTTCAAGGCAGTCGACGCCAAGTACTACGAAGGCGTCGTAGAGCTGATCAAGTTCATCGACTCGCTGCGCAAGCAGAAGAGCTGAAGTCCGCAGCGGCCAAGCTGACTTGAGCTCGCCCGTCGTCGAGCTGCCGGAGGCGCAACTCCGGCCGCTGCTCGCGGCCTACGACGCGTCGGTCCGGACGCGTCGTCTGCACGCGCTGCTCGTGCTCGCCTGCATCGTGGTCGCGATGGCGCTGGCGTCGGTGTCGGCCGAGGTGTCGCCCTCGCGCCTCATCGAGAATATCGGCCGCTTCCCGAGCTACATCATCCGCCTGTTCCAGCTCGAGAACGGCCAACCGGCCTGGACGGACGTCGCCGAGTGGTTCTGGGGCTTGCCGCGCTGGCTCCGACTGCTGGGCGAGACCCTGTTGATGGCCTACGTCGGCACCCTGCTGGGCGCGGTCGGTGCCTTTGGCCTGGCCTTCCTCGCGGCCGCCAATGTCGGGCCGAGCCGCTGGCTGCGCTTCGCGGTGCGGCGCGTCTGCGAGCTTTGCCGTACCGTGCCGCTGCTGGTCTTCGCGCTCCTGTTCGTGATCGCCTTTGGGCTCGGCCCAATGGCCGGCGTGCTGGCCGTCGTCATCCACACGCTGGGTGCGCTGGTGAAGCAGTTCGCCGAGGTCGTCGAGAACATCGACATGAAGCCGGTCGAGGGCGTGTCGTCGACCGGCGCGCCGTGGCATGTCGCCATGCGCTACGGCGCCCTACCGCAAGTCATGTCGAATTTCGTGAGCTACACGCTGCTGCGCTTCGAGATCAACGTGCGCGAATCGACCGTCATGGGCTTCGTCGGCGCCGGCGGCATCGGCCAGGACCTGATCGAGGCGATCCGCAAGTTCTATTATACCGACGTGTCGGCCATCCTGCTGCTCATCCTGGTCACCGTGGCGATCATAGACACGCTCACCTCCAAGGTGCGCCATCGGCTGATCGGCAGGGAGGAGAGGCGCTGATGCCACGCCGTCCCGCGATCGATCTGGTGGCCATCCGCGACCGCCACCCGCAGCATTTCGCCCGCTTCGATCGCCAGCGCCTGCTGACCATCCTGACGGGCATCGCGGTTTTCGCTTTGCTGCTGTTCGGCATGGCCCAACTCGGCTTCTTCGGCGGCACGCTGCTCTCCGGAAGCGCGCGCCTGGTCGAGATCGTGGCACTGATGCTGCCGCCCGACCCGGGCGGCTGGGCGCATGCGCGGACCTTCGGCGTGGCGCTGCTCGAGACCGTCGCCATCGCCTTCCTCGGCACACTGTCGGCGGCCGTGCTGGCCCTGCCGGTGGCCATGCTGGCCGCGCGCAACGTCACCGCTCAGCGCGTCGTCCGCTTCTTTTCCCGACGCTCGCTCGATACCATCCGCAGCGTCGACATCCTGGTGTGGGCGCTGATCTGGATCAACGTCGTCGGCCTGGGGCCGTTCGCCGGCGCGCTCGCCATCATGACCGGCGACATCGGCTCGTTCGGCAAGCTGTTCTCCGAGGCGATGGAGGCGGCCGACAGGAAGCCGGTCGAAGGCATCGTCTCGACCGGCGGCAGCCATGCGCTGGGCATCCGCTTCGGCATCCTGCCGGAAATCTTTCCCGTGCTGGCGAGCCAGGTCCTGTACTATTTCGAATCGAACACGCGCTCGGCCAGCATCATCGGCATTGTCGGCGCCGGCGGCATCGGCTTGCATCTCGCCGAAGCGATCCGCACGCTCGAACTGCAACAAACCTCGTTTATCATCGTCCTCATCTTGATCGCCGTCGCCCTGATCGATTTCGTCTCCAGCAAGTTGCGCTTCGCCATGATCGGTCGGCGGGGAGCCACGGCTTGAACGGCAAGGGTGCGCCGGCGCCACGCTACGCGCTTTATTATGCGCCGCGGCCCGGAGAAGGGTTGGCCGTCACGGCGAGCCAGTGGCTCGGCCGCGATCCCGAAAGCGGGCAGACGCGGGCGTTGCGGCCGGTTCCGGGCGTCGCCATGGAGCGACTGGAGAAGATCACGGCCGAGCCGCGGCTCTACGGCTTCCACGGCACCTTGAAGGCGCCGATCGCGCTGGTCGACGACGCCAGCGAGCGCGATTTCCTCGAAGCCGTCGGACGGTTCGCCGCGAGCGACCGCACCTTCGCGATTCCCGCGCTCGAACTTGGCGAGATCTCGGGCTTTCTTGCCCTTGTGCCGGCGGCGCGCTGCGCAGAGCTTCAGGACCTGGCCGACCGCTGCGTCGTGGAGTTCGACGAGTTCCGCCGGCCCGCGGAGGAGTCGGAGCTGGCGCGCCGGCGGGTTGCCGGCCTCTCCCCGCGGCAGGACGAGCTGCTGATGCGCTGGGGTTATCCCTATGTGCTAGAGCAATGGCGGTTCCATCTCACCCTGACCGCGCGCCTGGTCGACGAGGCTGAACGTTCGTCGATGGCTGCCCTGCTGCGCCAGCGCTTTGGCGGTTTCACCGACCGTCCGTTGCCGGTCAACGACCTCTGCGTCTTCCGCCAGCCCGCTCCGGGCCGGCCGTTCGTCGTGCTGGCGCGCTTCAGGCTCGGCGGCGGACGGCGGGTGAGTGCCGAAGCGTGGCGAGCAGCCTGACCAAGGCCTCGGCCGCTTCGTCGAGCGCGCCGTCGTTCGTGATCGTCACCGCGCCGGCCACGTCGAGATCGCGGGTCAAGCCGCGCCGCAGCCGCTCGGCCGCCGCGGCAGAATCCTCGCGGCCGCGCTTCAGCAGGCGTTCCTTCAGCCGCCCGGCGGGGGCGGTGATCAGCACCGGCACGGTGTCCTTGTCGACGCCGTCCATCGTGCGGAAATGCTCGCGCGAGCCGCTCACCACGACGGCCAGTCCGGCGCGCCGCCAGGCATGGATCTCGTGGCCGATGCCGTAGTCGTTGCCATGGGCGTGCCAGTGGAAGGCGAACAGTCCGTGGGCGCGGCGCAGCGCGAATTCAGCCCGGCTCAGCGCCACGTGATTCTCGCCACCGCTATCGGCCGGACGGGTGATGTAGCGGTGGGCGAAGACGATGGGCAGGTCGGTCGAGAGCATCGCCCGGGCGCGACCCAGCACGGAATCCTTGCCCGCCCCGGACGGACCCATGACGTAGACCAAGGCGCCGGCCATCTCAGACGACGCGCACGCCGGCGCACCACACCGCCCGCACCATGGGAGCGCCCTCGGACTCGCGCACCCGCACGAGATCGGCGCGGCGCCCGGCTGCGATCTCGCCGCGATCGCAGAGGCCCACGGCACGCGCCGGGGTGAGCGAGGCCGCGCGCACCGCCGCGGGCAACGCAATGCCGACGTCGGCACCACGCAGCTTGAAGACGCTTTCCATCAGACTCGCCGGCACATAGTCCGAAGACAAAATGTCGGCCTGACCGTCGCGCAAAAGGTCGATGGCGGCGATGTTGCCGGAATGCGAGCCGCCCATCACCACATTGGGCGCGCCGACCAGCACGGCGAGACCCGCCTTACATGACGCCTGGGCGGCCTCTCGCGTGGTCGGGAACTCGGCGATGATCATGCCGTTCTCCACCGCCTCCTGGACGTGCTCATGCGTGGCATCGTCGTGGCTGGCCAGCGGCAGCGCGCGGGCCTGGGCGCGGGCCACGATCTCGCGGCGATGGCGAGCGGCGTTCTTGTGATGCAGCTCCGTCGCGTGGGCGCTGAACAGCTCGAACTCGTCGTTGGTCATGCCGTATTTCTTGGTGTGGTAGAGCCGGAGCTTCTCCGGATCGAGGAACTGGCGCTGGCCCGGCGTGTGGTCGTTGATCGACAGCAGCCCGACCAGCGGCAGGTCGATCCAGCGGTCGACCGCCTCGACGGCGTCGTCGGCCACGATCTCGCAACGTAAATGCAGGCGGTGGTCGACGCGGAACAGGCGGCGTTCGCTGCCTGCCAGAACCGCGTCGATCATGCGCTCGCGGTTCAGCACCCGGTCGGTGTCGCCGCGCACGTCGCCCAGCGCCAGCGAATCGAACACCGTGGTGATGCCGGCAGCGGCGATCTGGGTGTCGTGCGCCATCACCGCCGACAGGCTCGGCCACCTGACGCCGGGCCGCGGCGCGAAGTGCTTCTCCATGTTGTCGGTGTGCAGCTCGACCAGGCCGGGCACGAGATAGTCGCCTTCGAGGTCGAGGACGTCGGCAACATGCGAGCGGCGGTCGGCGACTTCGGCGATCAGCCCATCGCGCACGACCACCGTGCCGTCGAACTCCGAATCGGCGGTGACGATGTGGGCGTTGGTCAGGATCGTCTCGACGCTCATGCAAGTACTCCGACGGAATTTCCCGAAAGGGCGACGTCGTGGATGCGGGTGGCGAGCGCATCGCGCACCGAGACGTCGTGGAAGATGCCGACGATCGCCGCACCGGCCTCGCGGCGCTGATGGATCAGTTCGACCACGCCGTCGCGATTGGCGGGATCGAGCGAGGCCGTCGGTTCGTCGAGCAGCAGGACCGGATAGTCGACGCTGAGCGAGCGCGCGATGTTGACGCGCTGCTGCTCGCCGCCCGAGAAGGTCGCGGGCGGCAGCGACCACAGCTTGGCCGGAATGCCGAGCACGCCCAGCAGGAACTCGGCGCGCCGGCGCGCCTCGTCGGCGCTCATGCCGAGGCGGATGGCGGGCTCGGCCACGACGTCGATGGTGGCGACGCGCGGGATCACGCGCAGGAACTGGCTGACGAAGCCCAGGGTGCGGCGGCGCACGTCGAGCACGGTCCGGGGCTCGGCTCGCACCAGTTCGACCGAGCGGCCGTCGTGGCGCACGCGGATCGAGCCGGCATCGGCGCGATAGTTGCCGTAGAGCGAGCGTAGCAATGTGCTTTTGCCCGAGCCCGACGGGCCGACCAGCGCCAGGCATTCGCCCGGTGATACGGCGAGCGCCACGTCGCGCAGCACCGGCAGTGCGAGGTCGCCCTGGGCGTGCACGACGAAGGATTTGGTGAGGCCGGAGACGCGGAGCGCAGGCATCGTCATACCTTTGGAGTCATACCGGCAGGATCGAGGCGACGAGCATCTGGGTGTAGGCGTGCTGCGGATCGTCCAGCACCTGGTCGGTCAGCCCATCCTCCACCACACGGCCGCCCTGCATCACCATCAGCCGATGGGTCAGCAGGCGGGCGACGCCGAGATCGTGCGTCACCAGCACCGCCGAGAGATTAAGCGTGCCTACCAGGCCGCGCAGCAGGTCGAGGATGCGCGCCTGCACCGACACGTCGAGGCCGCCGGTCGGCTCATCCATGAAAACCAGGCGCGGCTTGCTGACCAGGTTGCGCGCGATCTGCAGGCGCTGGCGCATGCCGCCGGAGTAGGTCGTCGGCCGGTCGTCGAGCCGATCCTGCTCGATCTCGACACGGTCGAGCCAGTCGGCGGCGGTGCGGCGGATGTCGCCATAGTGGCGCGCGCCAACCGCCATCAGCCGCTCGCCGATATTGGCGCCGGCGCTCACGCCCATGCGCAGCCCGTCGCGCGCATCCTGGTTCACGAAGCCCCATTCGGTGCGCGACAGCAGCCGGCGGCGCGCCTCGGAGAGGCCGTGCACGTCGACCGGACCGTAGGCCGCCGAATCGTAGGTGATCGTGCCGGCCTCGGGCGTCATCCGTCCGGCCAGGCAATTGAGCAGGGTGGTCTTGCCCGAGCCAGATTCCCCCACGACGCCCAGCACCTCGCCGGGCCACAGGTCGAAGTCGATGTCGCGGCAAGCGATGCGGCCGCCGAAGCGCTTGGTGAGACCCCTTGAAGAAAGGATGGGAGCGGAGAGAAGCGCGCCGCTCATCGCCGTCGCTCGCACCAGTCGGTGTCGGAACAGATGAACATCCGCTTGCCGGCGTCGTCGACGATCATCTCGTCCAAAAAGCTCTCGCGCGAACCGCAAAGCGCGCAGCATTCGGTCCAGCTCTCGACCTCGAACGGATGGTCGTCGAAGTCGAGGCTCTTGACCGGCGTGTAAGGCGGCACGGCGTAGATGCGCTTCTCGCGGCCCGCGCCGTAGAGCTGCAGGGCCGGGCTGCGGTCGAGCTTGGGATTGTCGAACTTCGGGATGGGCGAGGGGCTCATGATGTAGCGATCGTTCACCATCACCGGGTAGTTGTAGGTCTTGGCGATGCGGCCGAAGCGGGCGATGCTTTCGTAGAGGCTGACCTGCATGACGCCGTATTCGCTGAGCGCGTGCAGGGTGCGCGTCTCGGTCTCGCGCGGCTCGAGCATGCGCAGCGGCTCGGGGATCGGCACCTGGAAGACGATGATCTGGCCCTCGCGCAGCGGGGTCTCCGGCACGCGATGGCGGGTCTGGATGATGGTCGCTTCCTCGGTGCTGGTGGTGGTGGCGACGTCGGCCACCTTGGCGAAGAAGCGGCGGATGGAGACGGCGTTGGTGGTGTCGTCGGCGCCCTGGTCGATCACCTTCAGGATATCATCCCGGCCGATGATGGCCGCTGTCACCTGAATGCCGCCGGTGCCCCAGCCATAGGGCAGCGGCATCTCGCGGCCGCCGAACGGCACCTGATAGCCCGGCACCGCCACTGCCTTCAGGATGGCGCGGCGGATCATGCGCTTGGTCTGCTCGTCGAGATAGGCGTAGTTGTAGGCGCCGCCCTCGATGTTGGAGTCCGGCATGACCTACTCCGCTGCCTGGTCGAGGGCGGCACGTCGATTGCGCTGCTCGACCTCTTCGCGGAGCGCCCTCACCGTCACCAGCTCGGATTGAAAGTCGACATAGTGCGGCAGCTTGAGGTGCTGCACGAAGCCCGAGGCTTCGACGTTGTCGGAGTGCGCCAGCACGAATTCCTCGTCCTGCGCCGGCGAGCTTGCGCTTTCCGAGAGCTCCTCGGCGCGCAGCGCGCGGTCGACCAGCGCCATGGCCATCGCCTTGCGCTCGGCGTGGCCGAAGGCCAGGCCATAGCCGCGGGTGAATTGCGGCGGCACGTCGTGCGAGCCCGCGAACTGGTTGACCATGTCGCACTCGGTGACGTCGATATCGGCGATCTCGATGGCGAAGCCCAGCTCTTCCGGGACGAAGGAGACGGGTACGCCGCCGAAGCGGATCTCGCCGACAAAGGGGTGGTTGTTGCCGTAGCCGCGCTGGGTAGAGTAGCCCAGCGCCAGCAGGAAGCCCTCGTCGCCGCGCGCCAGGTTCTGCAGCCTGAGCGGCCGCGATGCCGGCAGAGTGAGCGGCTGGCGCGTCAGGTCTTCGGCCTTCTCGCCCTCGGACGATCCTTGGGGCGGTGGTTCGAGCAGTCCGTCGCGCTCCAGGATGTCGCCGACCCGCGGCAGGGATTGTGCGCTGTCGACCGGCGCGGTCGGCGCCTGCGGCCGCTCGCCGGAGGCGGCCAGCGAGAAGTCGAGCAGCCGGTGGGTGTAGTCGTAAGTCGGGCCCAGCACCTGGCCGCCCGGTATGTCCTTGAAGGTGCCCGAGATGCGGCGCTCCACGATCATGGACGTGGTGTCGAGCGGCACGCTGTCGCCGAACCTCGGGAGGGTGGTGCGATAAGCGCGCAGAAGGAAGATTGCCTCGACCAGATCGCCGCGCGCCTGCTTGATGGCGAGGGCGGCCAGCGCGCGGTCGTAGCACGAGCCCTCGGTCATCACGCGGTCGACCGCCAGCCCGAGCTGCTGGTCGATCTGCTCCAGCGAGAGTTCGGCCACGGCGCGATCACCACGGCGCTTGTCGGCTATGAGATCAAGCGAATGGGCGATGGCCGTCTCGCCGCCCTTGACCGCGACATACATGGTCAGCCCTCCACGGCGATGCTGCGCGGCAGCGCTAAAAGTTGCGATCCGGCGGTGAACACGACGTCGACGCCGCAGGGAAAGAGCGCGTGGTTGTCTGCCCACGCCTGCCAGAAATCCGTGCCGAGCCCGCCCACCGCGACGGCCGCCTGTCCATCGATCCCGGGCCCGCGCCAGCGCCGGGTCGTGCCGGCGCCCAGCACCGGGACCTCGATCACCACGGTGGCCGAGCGGTCGGGATAGGGGTCGGTGCCGATGGCGAAGCCGTCGAGCGATGCGGCGGTGTCGTGCGCCAGCACGGCGAAGGTGGCCTCGCCGCGTTCGGCCACGATCGGCGCGCCGGTGTGGAAACGGACGAAGTCACGCACTTCCGGCAGGTCGAATTCCGGCGCCAGCCAGAGCGGCGTGTCGCGATCGACCAAGGTCAGAAGATACCCCGCGGTCGCCGGGCAGATCGTGCCCGGGCCGGCGGGAGGATCCGGCAGGCTGGCGATGCGGCCGGGATGGGCGAAGGCGTCGAGCACGGCGCGGAACAGGCGCTGCGCATCGTGGCCGGGATCGGCGAGGCCCGGGGCGAGGACGGTGACGGGTTGGTTCATGTCCCGGCCTCGCGCGCCACGGTGAAGAAATCGACTTTGGTGGCGGCGGCGCGAGCCGCCGTCAGGCGCCGTCGCGCCTCTGCCTCGGCGGCGAGCGGCGCCACGATCCGGGCTTCCAGGGCGTCGCGCCACTCGCTGCGTTGGCCGAGCGCATCGATCACGGCCGCGATCTCTGCCTGACGCGGCGCGCGGCCGCCGACATAACCGATGCCGATCTCGCCGCTTTCCAGCCGGACGGCGGTGCGGGTCGCGGTCATCTCGCCGGCGCAGAAGGCTGCCCCGCTGCCCGAGATGCGTCCCTGCACCATGACCAGTCCGATCTCGGGCCGCCGCAGGACGCTGTAGGCCGGCACCGGGCCGAGGCCTTGCCACAAGCTCTCCAGGCGCGCGGCCGGGGCCTTCGCCAACAGCGAAAGCCATCGCTGGCGACGGCGGGCATCGGCGTCGGATGGGGTCGAGAGGGAGGACATGAGGGGCACGCTTCGCGGCGCACCATCGGAAGGTCAGGTTACCGATCCGAGGGTAATGCGTGAAGTTATTGTGACAGCCCCCGCCGTTATCCCCCGCCGCGGGGTTTCCGCAATTCCCGCTACTGGCTTTGCCGATCGCCAATCACCGGATCGGCCCTCCATGCCAGCGATACGAAACAATAGTGCGCCTGCGCGGGCGGCGGCGACCGGGAATTCTTTCGTACCGCTATAGGGCCCCGTACTTTGTAGGCAGAACGGGGTCGGGCAATTTGCGCAAATCCTGCTACCGCTCGGCGAGGGATTGCGACGGCGGTGCATGCAGGGGTTAGCGCAGTTAGCGCTGCCCAACTGACGGCGCGCGGCAGTGCCGCGGCCCGAGAAGCTCACCGAACCGTCGAAGTGAATGACCATGATGCCGACCCTCTCGATGCGAGTGTCGGCAGCCATACGCCACAACATTGCTCAGTTCTGTCAAGCGCCACAGGGGGGCGCCGCAGGGGGCGCCGATCGTCGTGGCTAAAAGGGGCTCTGGCGCTGATGGCCGAGCCGCCGGCCTCTTTTGTCGCGCGATGTCCGGCGATGGAGCTCCTCGGCGGCCGGCGCCGGCGCCGTGGCGCGGAGCGGCCCTAGGGCTACCTCGCGTCCGCGCTCGGTGAGGCGGATGCCCTTCGCGCGGTCCTCGATCAGGCCCAGCATCTCGAAGCGCAGGCGCTGCATGGAGGAGAGCGGTCGGGTTGGGGACGGAGATCTGGCGATGGCGCGCAGGATCTCGTGTTCCTGGACGCTGAGTTGCAGTTCTCTTTTTCTTCCATTCATGACCGATCAACCAAACGCCGCGGAAAAAAGCCCGCCCAACGGGGGAGAGTCGGGCGGGCGGAGCCAACCGGTCGTCAGATTCGCAAAAACCGGTTGTCGAAAGGGATGGATCGACCTCTCTGGCCGGTCAACGCCGCCCGCGATCGCGGGTTGCGACAGAAGTTGGGGAGGCCGCTCTCGCGGCGGGCTCCAGCAGCCGCGCCAGCGTGGCGATCACGTCGCCCATCTCGTACGGCTTGTCGAACAGCGGCCGGTCGCGGTGTGGATAGGGCATCAGCGCGCTCGACAGGCCGCTCACGAACACGAAGGGGACGCCCAGCACGGCCAGCACGTCGGCCAGCGGAAATGACGTCTCGCCGCGCAGGCGGATGTCGAGCAGGGCGCCGTCGAGCGTGTGGTCGGCCATCAGGGCGAACGAGGCCGCGACCGTGGACGCCGGCCCGACCGCGATGCCGCCCGCCTGGGCGACGGCGGAAGCGAGATTGAGGGCGATCGGCGCCTCATCCTCGACGATCAAGATCTTTCGGCCCTGGAGCGGGCGGGGCTGAGCCGGCATTAGGACTGTAACGCCGAGCGAGGGCCTGCGGTTGCGCCGAAATCCATCCTCAGCCCGATCGACATCGGGCAACTGCCGGCACCGCCGCCGCGAGACGTTCGGCAGTTGCAAGGGCTTGGACGATTTGCGGCCGAATGAGCAGGTCATCTGAGAATATGCCACGACGGCAACCGTTCGAATGGAGCCGACGTTCATCAGCCGCTCGCTTGCTTCCAGTCCGCAGCGAAGCACCCCACTCACCATTTTTTCAGGGAGCCAACCATGGCCGACGTCACCAAGATCACATCCGGAACCTTGATCGCCGCCGAGAAAGTCGAAGGCACCG
This sequence comes from Reyranella sp., assembly GCA_035947815.1. Lineage (GTDB taxonomy): Bacteria > Pseudomonadota > Alphaproteobacteria > Reyranellales > Reyranellaceae > Reyranella. The sequence continues at coordinate 28,236 of DASZJU010000058.1, read as the reverse complement.
ACGTCTACAATCTGCAGGGCGACAAGCTCGGCACGGTCGACGACATCATGATCGACAAGGTGAGCGGCAAGGCGATCTATGCGCTCATGTCGTTCGGCGGCTTCCTCGGCATCGGCGAGAAGTACCATCCGTTGCCGTGGTCGACCTTGAAGTACGACGAGCGCAAGGGCGGCTACATCGTCAACCTCGACAAGCGGATGCTGGAGAACGCGCCGACCTACGACATGGACGAGGATTTCCGCTGGACGCCGGATTACGGCCGCCAAGTCGACAAGTACTACAACGCGCCGACCTACTGGTAAGCCTCCAGCAACAGCGCCTCGATTGGCCCGCGTGGGACGGTGATCGTCCCCGCGGGCTTTTTGCTGGCGATCGTGGTAATCCAGCCGCCACCCGTCCAGAGATGGAAATCGAGGAGCATCGATGAAGTCGTTCGTCATGGCGGCGGCCGTCGGCCTGTCGTTGGCCGCCGGTTCAGCCCGCGCGCAGACCGCTATCCAGCCCGGCCTGTGGGAGGTCTCCGACAAGACGACGATGGAGGGCGTGCAGCCGATGCCGTCGACGTCCCGCCAAGTCTGCGTCAAGGTCAACGAAGCCACCCTTGAGCGCCTGATCTATCCGACCCCCGACGACTTCGCCAAGCACGGCTGCACCTTCGCGCCGGGCCCGAAGCAGGTCGGGATCTTCAAGGCGACCACCTCGTGCCCCGCCACCGACCAGACACCGGGCGTCACCGCCGAGGCCGAGATCAGCTACACGCCGACAAGCTACGAAGGCCTGGGCCAGCTCACGGTCAAGGGCAAGGACGGCACGACGGCCAAAGGCAGCTCCGTGCTGAGCGGGAAGAAGGTTGGCGATTGCCCCTAGCCTTGAGAACGCCTTGTTTTGCTGGGGGATAGCGCCAACCCGGCCGCCGTATAGCCACCGTAGATATCGGAGATTTCGGTGCCGTTGGTGCGCCTTGTCGCAAGTCTGGTGATTTCGGGCCTGACCCTTTTGGCGGCGGCCATCGCCCTCTCTTTCACGCCCGCCCGGGCGGCAACCGGTACCGCGCCGCGGGATTACGGCCGCGACTACGATACCTCCGCCTACCGTTACACCGACAAACCGGCGCCTGCAGCCGCCACCGCCGGCAGCCGCACGCTCACCCTCTATGTCGACCGCGACTTCGATCCCGCCGAGCGCGAGCGCATCGGCCTCGCGCTGCAGCAATGGAACCACGTGCTGAACGGGCTCGTGCGCTTCCACGCCAGCCTGCTGCCACCCGATCCCTCCGACCAGACCGTGGCGCAGATCCGCCGATCCGGCGCCTGGATCGTGGCCAAGGTCGACAGCCGCCATCCCGCTGCCCGCGAGCGCTCGGCGCTCGCCATGACCGTGGGCGGCCGCGGCGGCGGCTTCGTTTATGTGATCGGCGACCGCTTCGGCACGCGCGACCTCACCGCCGTGATGCTGCACGAGCTCGGCCACGTGCTGGGCGCCGGCCACGATCCGCACGGCCACCTGATGGCGCCGGTCTATGACCGCAGCAACCGCCATTGCATCGACCGCGGCGCCGTCGCCATGGTCGCGTCGGCGCAGCATCTGCCGCTCAACCAACTCAATTGGTGCGTCGGCCCGGGCCTGGACGACGGTCGCACCAGCAGCCGCTAGAGCGGGTTCCGTTTCGACAGTCTCGCCTCAGGGTGAGGCGGTGTGGTTTCACCTTTCCGGAATCTAGTCGCCGAACGCCGGCATTACCTGTTCGCCGAACCTGCGCATCGAGGCGATGTTCTGGTCGTGGCTCATGGCGCCGAAGCCGGTCTGGCAGAGCAGGTGCTGCACGCCGACATCCCTGAGCTCCGCCACTTGCTCGCGCACCCGCGCAGGCGAGCCGTAGAGCGAGCCGGTCTTCAGCACGAAGGGGATCGCCTCGGAATCGGCGACCTTGGGATCGGTCCAGGCATTCAGCGTCGCCGGCTCGGGCTGGAAGTCAGACGGATTGTAAGCCTCGCGCACATGCATCATGTGGGTGCGTGTCTCGACGAGGAGGGCCGTGAGCTCGTCCTCGGCCTGGGCGTCGGACTCGGCGACATAGACGTTGCGCCACAGCGCGCTTTGGGCGAGCAGCCGCGCCTTGGTCTTTTCGTCGTGACCGCCCGCGTCGATGCCTTCGGCATAGGTCGTCCAGCGTTCCTTGATGCGCTGGACCGGCAGCCGCGCGGTCAGGATGGGCACGCCCAGCTTGCCGCATTCGGTGAACGAGCCGGGCGAGATGACGCTCCGCCACAGCGGCGGCCCCGGCTGCTGCACGGGCTTGGGCCGCAGCGCAGGGATGTGGATCTTGTGAAACTTACCGTCGTAGGTGAGCGGCGCCTCGCGCCATGCCCGCTCGATGATATCGACCGCCTCCGCCATGCGCTCGCGGCTGTCGTGGCTGCGCAGCCCGTGGCCCACGAATTCATACTCGTTGTAGACCGTGCCCTTACCGATGCCGACATCGATGCGGCCCTTGCTGAGATTGTCGAGCAGCGCCAACTGCACGGCGAGCCGCACCGGATGGTGGAAGGGCATCTGCACCACGGCGAAGCCGATGCGGATCTTCTCGGTCTTCATGGCGAGTGCCGCGGCAAACATCAGCGAGTCGTTGTAGACGCTCTCGCCGGTGAAATAGTGCTCGGTGAGCCAGACGTCGGAAAAGCCCATCCGCTCGGCGGCGCAGGCCTGGTCTATGATCTGGTCGATGCGCTGACAGTCCTCGGCAGGCGAGGGCGACATGGAGAGGGTAAGCCAACCGAATTTCATGAGGACTCTTTGCTGGGGAGCGCGCCAATGCGGGCGGGGGAACCCCCGCCCTCGGTGGCGCTCATCCATCGTTGCCTCAGGGAAGGAAGACGCGCAACTGGAGTTGCGCGCCCCGTGCACGACTAGACGTCGCGGCGACCCGACCGCATGATCCGCATGACTTCCAGGAAGTTGGCGGGCGGCGTGTGGTCCTGCGACTTGGTCTGCGGGGCAACCGACGCCATGGCGCGGTAGACCACGCCCACAAGTTCGTACTCGCTGGTGTCGGCGCCCATGGTGGCAAGCGCCAAGGCTCCCGCACGCAGCATGCGCGGTGTGACAATGACTCTCTTGCCCGGTTTCGGCGCTTTGACCATGGCTAGATTACGCGTCTCGCTCTACTGGCCGCTATTTTACGCTTCGTTGCGAATGAATCGATGAATCGTGTAGTAACTCTGCCGTGCAAAAAAGCTGGTTGAACGTCTTTTTGGTCGTCATCTCGGTGGCCTTGACCGCCGTGGCGGCCGAGTTCCTGGTGCGCTGGCTCGACAAGGGTGGGGAGATCGGGCCGGCCGCCCGGCATCTTGACGAGATCCCGCTCGCGCTGGGGGTCGAGCGCGCGTGGTTCTATGAAACGCCGCCGCCGCTTCCCAACCAGCGGGCGGTGCCCGAGGAATGGCGCGAGCTGGTACGTGACGTCGAGAAAAGCGGCATCACCGAAGGCACGCGACGGGCCGACATGTTCAAGGCGTGGAACTCGGCGTTCGTCGGCGATCCCTGCCGGCATGCCTACCTGTGCGGCGCGCCAGGCCATCTGTTCGTCTATGACCCGCCGGGCGATGCCGGCGGGACCGGGGAAAACCGGCCGCCTTACCGCTTTCTGCCCAATGCCACGACACCGATCCGGCTCACTACCAACGCCTACGGATTTCGCGGGCCGCCCGTACCGTTTCAACGCCAACCCAGGACCGTACGCATCGCCTTCATCGGGGCCTCGACCACGGTCAGCAGTCATTTCTTCCCGTACTCGTACCCGGAGTTCGTCGGCAACTGGCTCAACCTGTGGGCCAACCAGCACAAGCTCGACGTCAAGTTCGAAGTGCTGAACGCCGGCCGCGAGAGCATCACCTCGACCGACAATGTCAACGTCGTGCGCGAAGAGGTGTTGCCGCTCAAACCCGACCTCGTCGTCTATTACGAAGGCGCCAACCAGTTCCAGCTGAGCACCATCGTGCCGGACCTGCCGCCGAAGCCCGTGAACCGCCTGTTGCTCGCCCCGGGCGAGAGCTGCCCCGCCCTGCCTTCGCCGGCCGCGCAGGCGAGCGGCAATGGCGCGACCAGCGGCGGGGGCGGCAACCCCGCCGGCCCGGGCTGGCTCGAGCGGTTCGGTCAAAGCCTTGTCTACGAATTCGCGCTGGTGCGCCGCGTGCGCGCGTTGTTTGTCGCGCACGAGATGCCGGCGGGCGGCGGCGAATGGCCCAAGCCCGACTACAAGCTGGTCTGGCCGGCCGGCGTCGACGAACGCGATCCTGACGTCGGACGCTCCGATCTGCCGATCCATCTCTCGACGATCCTGGGCGATCTCGACGCCATGCGCAGCGCCACGCAGCAATCGGGCGCCGAGCTGGTGTTGGCGTCGTTTTTCTGGCTGGTGAAGGACGGCATGGTGCTGGATCCGGTCCGCCACCGGGCGATCCTGGAGTATCTCAACCAGAGTAACGCGCCGTTCCGCTATCGCGACCTGGAGCGTCTGGCCGCCTTCCAGAACCGTGTGTTCGCCAAGTACGCGCGCGTGCACAATCTCGACTTCATTGACGTGGCGCGCCACACGCCGTTCGATCCCGATCTCTTTGTCGACGCCATCCACACGACCTATGGCGGCGAGCGGATACGCGCCTGGGTGTTCTTCCAGTTGCTGGTGCCGATCGTGGAGGCTCACCTCAAGAGCGCCGCGTGGCCGCGCAAGGTGACGCCGTCGAGCGAGCCGGCGCCGGTCTTTGCGCCACGGGCGATCACTTTCGACTGCAAAAGACCTTAAGCGGACCGCGGGCCTCCAGGCCCGCGGTCCGCTTGACTCAATTCTCCTGAGCTGCGGCCGCGCCGTTGCGGAGGTGCAGGTCGAGGATCACCAGCCGGCCGTTCTTGATGCCGAGCCTGAGCGTGGCGCGGCCGGCGGTCGGACAGCAATTGCCGTCGCCGCTCTTCCACAGCGGCGTGGCGGCGGTGAGCTTCGCGTAATTGGGGAAGATGCCCTTCCAGGCGCCCCAGCCCTTGGGCAGACGCTTGGCGAGATCGAAGAGCCAGCTCTCGGTGTCGATCTCGCTGAGCTTCTCGCCGTCCATGAGATAGAGCGAGCCCGCGTTGATGGCGCCGGTGCCCTCCATCGTGCCCGACAGGTCGAGCAGCCTTCCTGCAGACGACTGCACCACGACCGGCGGGTTGAAGTGCACGGCATCGTCGGCAATGGCGATCACGGGCGTGAGCGTCGGGCCACGGCGACGAAACACCACCACGCCGCCACCGCTGCGGTATTGCGGGTTGGTGTAGCTCTGGAGCTGGAAAGCCAGGGCATCGCCCGAGCCCGCGACGTTGGCGAAGGCGTCGACCGTGCAGGGATCTTCCGGCGCATCGGGTATCGCCACGCAGGCCCGGCGCGCCTCGGCCTCGCTGATGTCGCGGCGCAAGCGTTGCCACTTGTCCGCTTCGGCGACGAGTTCCGCGATGCGCCGGTCATAGCTTCCGCGCAGGTCGTCGAGAGTGCCCGCCGACTCGCGGCTGGCGAGCCAGTGCATCTGGTCGGTGCGCAAGGCGCGCGGCGCCAAGGTGGCGCCCAAGGCCTTGCTGTAGGCCTGGGCCATGTGCTCGTCGGCCTGCGAAAGGGCGGGATCGGCACAGATCGCGTTTTCGACGGTGGTCGCGGCCTTGGCGCAATCGAAGCTCGCGGCTTGGGCACTGCACGCCGGCACCGCGAGACAGGCTGCGAGGAGAAGGGCGGCTCGCATGGCGCGAAGCTGGCGCGTTCGCGGCGGCGCTGCAACCGACAGTACGGGGATGGCAGAGCGGATGTGCCGGCTGCCCACCCCAGGCAAGCCGGCACTCCACATACGCTTGTCGACGATCGCGCGGGGCGGACACCTCCCCAAGACCGTGTCCGCTCCGGCTGGGCTCGTGCGACGGTCGCGGTTATGAATTAATTGCATCTCAGACGCAATCAACTTTTTGCCGCAGGCTACTGCACGGATACCGTCAGGCTGTAGGGGGTGGGCGCCACCGGGCCGCTGGGACCGGCGCCGACCGTGATCAGGTAGTTGCCGTCGCGCGGAATGGCGCCGACCCAGGCCTGGGCGTTGTCGTTCGGCCCGGCGTCGGGCAGCGTCTTGCCGGTGATCAGCGGGCTGCCGTCGGCGGCGCGGGCGACGGTGGCGTCGGGATTATAGACCTGAAAGGCGATGGGTGCGGCCGAGGCGACGGAGATGTTCATCGTCTGCCCGGCCTTGGCCTGGACGTAATAGAGGTCGCGGCCGCCCGGCACCATTTGGCCGTTCTTCGTCGCTGTGTTCGAGCCCGGATTGAAGGTGATGACCGTCATCGGCGGCAGGGTCGTGACGCCTTGGGCGAGAGCGACAAGCGGCAGCAGGACGAGGGCGACAAGAGCCGAGAGATATTTCATGCCGCCAGAATTGCATCCTGTGGCGCCGACATGAAAGGGCTACGTGACCTCCGTGGTCGCGAAATCCGCCGGCATGGTGATCTCCAGCACTTCGAAATCCTCGGAGTGGTCGATCTCCTTGTGCCTGATTCCCGGTGGCTGGTAGACGGTCGAGCCAGCGACCAGCTTGTGCTCGCCATAGCCTTCGTAGTCGAAGATCGCCCAGCCCTTCAGCACATAGACGAACTGGAACTCGAGCGTGTGGGTATGGCGCGGCGCGTCGGCATGCTGGCCGGGCTTGGCGCGGATCACATGCGCGCCGACTTTTCCGCCGGTCAGCTCCTTCAGCCCCAGGGGACGGTATTCGAAGGAGGGCCGGAGCCCATCTTTCTCGAAAGAGTCGGGACCGAGATGATTGACGATGCTCCTCTTGCCGGCCGCGGCATCGGCAATGTTCTGGTCCTTCTCGGCTTCGTCCGTGGTTGGGAACAGATCGGGCATCGCATCCTCCAGGGTCCAGGCCGGCATGCCCGGCTTCGACCTCATTCGCGAGGTTCCGCGGAAAGGTCAACGTCGCCGGGGTTGCGCGGTTGCAGCGCCTTCGAAGCGGGCGTGCGATGATCAGCGGTCGAGGGAGTCCCCGAGAGGATGTGGCATGCGCAAGATGGTGAACATCGATACCGCCGGCCTGAAGGCGCTGGAACTGCTGGCGGCCGACCGCAAGGTGAGGCTGCAGGATCTCCTGGACGAAGCGATCGCCGATCTGCTGAAGAAGCATCGCCGGCCCGTGACGACGAAGGAAATGTTCGCCCAGAGCCTCCAAGGCGGTCGCGGCAAGCGAAAAGCGGTGTGATTCGGGCCTGAAACGGCCTTTTTCCGCGTCTTTCTTTCTTCATGCACAAGCCTTAAAATGCGCCGCTTTCCCGCTCGTTGCGTACCGGAAAGCACATGGCTCACATCAGACTGAACACTCACCCCTCCCAGGGCGGCCAGGCGGCTCCCCCGGTGATCTGGGGCGCGCGCGATCCCAAGATTCGCGGTCCCGTCGTGGGCACCGTCGGCGATCCCGCCAAGCGCAACGTCATCGGCGTGCATTCAGGCTCCTACGGCATCTATCGCGCCCTGGCGATCGCCGCGCAGGAGCTCAAGGCAGACCACCGGCCCGACTTCACCAACACCTCACCGGCCGAGCGGATCGGGCCATTCGAGAGCTGGTTCGATCCCAAGAAGATCGTGTCGCTCGATCCGTGGGGCCACATGATCGCCGACGTGTTTGCCGACAAGCTCGCGGCGGGCTGGGACATCCGCCCGACCATCGCCGTCACCAAGGCGCATGTGAACATGCCGGAGATCATGGACGCCATGGCCGCCGGCCGGCTGAAGCCCGACAACGACATCCTGAGCGGCTCCGGCGACGTGAAGGTGACCAAGGCGGCAATCGAGCCGGTGTGGTGGCTGCCCGGCATCGCCGAGCGCTTCGGCGTCAAGGAAGTCGATCTTCGCCGCACGCTCTTCGAGCAGACCGGCGGCATGTACACCGAGCTGGTGACGCGGCCCGACCTCGAGCTCTTCCTGCCGCCGATCGGTGGCTCGACGATCTATTTCTTCGGCGACGTGTCGAAGCTCGGCAAGCCCGAGACCAAAATCGCCTGCCGCCTCCACGACGAGTGTAACGGCTCCGACGTGTTCGGCTCCGACATCTGCACCTGCAGGCCATACCTTGCGCACGGCATCGAGATCTGCATCGAGATGGCGCAGCAGGGCGGCGTCGGCGTGGTCATTTACAATCGCAAGGAAGGCCGCGCCCTGGGCGAGGTCACCAAGTTCCTGGTCTACAACGCCCGCAAGCGCCAGCCCGGCGGCGACTCGGCGGCGCAATACTTCAACCGCACGGAATGCGTGGCCGGCGTGCAGGACATGCGCCTCCAGGAGCTGATGCCCGATGTGTTCCATTGGCTCGGCATCTCGCGCATCGACCGTTTCGCCTCAATGAGCAACATGAAGTCCGATGCGCTCCGGGAGCAGGGCATCGAGATCGTCGAGCAGGTGCCGATCCCCGACGAGCTGATCCCCGCCGACGCCCAGGTCGAGATGGATGCCAAGAAGGCCGCCGGTTACTTCAGCGCAACCAAGCCCGGAACGACCGATCTCGTGAAGCCCAAGGGGCGGGGTTTGAATGAGTAGCCGGACCGCGGGCCTCCAGGCCCGCATCATGCGCGGACCTGGAGGTCCGCGGTCCGCATGAACGACTCCCTTGTTTACCTCCGCACGCCCGCGGCGATCCGCGAGCGGGCGGAGAAGATGCTGACGTATGTCGAGGACGGAAAGTCGGCGTGGTTTGCGCTCGACGGCAATGGCCTTGAGTCCGCGGTGCAGGCGACGCTCGACGTGACTCGCAAGCGCTTCCCCAATCCTGCCGACATTCCCTTCCATTCGCGCTGGCGGCAATTCGAGGCGGGCGGCCGCGACCGCTGGGCGGCACTCGTCGAGCGCCTCTCGGGATTGCCGAAGGAGGAGATCGCGCGCCGCCGTATGGACCTTGCCGTCGTGTCGGTCTTGCTCGACGCCGGCGCCGGCCCGGCCTGGTCCTACCGCGAGCCCGGCACCGGCGAGACTTATGCGCGCTCCGAGGGGCTGGGCGTCGCCAGCATTCAGATGTTCGCCAATGGCGCCTTCAGCCGCGATGCCAAGGGCGATCCGCTGCGCGTCGATGCTGAACGGCTGGCGGCGCTGGTACCCGCCGACATCGCCGTGGGCTTCCAGGCGCGTGCCCACAATCCGCTGACCGGCCTGGAAGGCCGCGCCGAACTTTTGCGCAAGCTGGGCGGCGTGGGCTTGGCGCGACCTGGCGCGCTGTTCGACATCGTGGCGGCCGGCGGCGGCGAGGTGAAGGCGGCATCGATCTTGGCCGCCGTGCTCGACAAGCTGTCGCCGATCTGGCCGTTGCCGATGGGCGACGTGTGGCCGCATCCGGCGATCGGCCTGGTGCCGTTCCACAAGCTTTCGCAGTGGCTTTCCTATTCGCTCGTGGAGCCGCTGCAGGGCGCCGGCCTGAAGGTGGTCGAGCTCGACCAGCTCACCGGCCTGCCGGAATACCGCAACGGCGGGCTGCTGGTCGACGCGGGCGCGCTCAGGCCAAAGCAGCGGGCGCTCCTCGAAAAGACTTTTGCCGCGGGCGACGAGCCGATCGTCGAATGGCGGGCGCTGACGGTGGCGCTGCTCGACCGGATCGCCCAGCATGTGCGCCTGCATCTCGGGCTCGATGCGGCGCGCCTGCCGTTGGTGAAGGTGCTGGAGGCCGGCACCTGGTTCGCCGGTCGCGCGCTTGCCGCCGAACGCCGCCTGGGCGGCGGTCCGCCGATCGCCGTCGCCAGCGATGGGACGGTGTTTTGAGTCAGGCTCGTCAGAACGAGCAAGCTTGTCATCCCGAGCGTAGCGAGGGACCTTTCCTGAGGCCTTAAAGGTCCCTCGGCCTTCGGCCTCGGGATGACAGTCGTATTGGGGGAGAAACCGATGTCCTTGCCGCACTCGATCCACGTCGTCAGTCATCCGCTGGTCCAGCACAAGCTCACCAAGATGCGCGACAAGGAGACGTCGAGCACGAATTTCCGCCGCCTGCTGCGCGAGATGGGGTTGCTGCTGGGCTACGACGCCACGCGCGATCTGCCGCTGGTCGAGCGCGAGATTTCTACTCCGATCGCGACGACGAAGGCGCCGTTGCTCGAGGGCAAGAAGCTGGTGATCGTGCCGATCCTGCGCGCCGGCCTGGGGCTGGCCGAGGGCATCATCGATCTCGTGCCGCTCGCCCGCATGGGCCATGTCGGGCTCTACCGAGATCCGCGCACGCTGCAGGCCGTCGAGTATTATTTCAGGATTCCGCAGGACATCTCTGACCGCGACGTCATCGTCTGCGATCCCATGCTGGCGACGGCACATTCGGCCATCGCGGCGGTGGATCGTTTGAAGGAGTCGGGCGCCAAGCGGATCAAGTTCATCTGCGTTCTGGGCTCGGAGCAGGGCGCGCGCGCCTTCGCGGAAGTTCATCCAGATGTGCAGGTATTCACGGCAGCGATCGATGCGAAGCTCAATGATCACGGATACATTGTCCCCGGCCTGGGAGACGCGGGCGACCGCCTCTTCGGGACCAAATAAGGGGGAGAAACGCCATGAGCCCGGACTTGCACTCTCTTCTGTTCTATCTTCTGCTCTCGGTCATCCTGTGCTTCGTGCAGATGCTAGTCGCCACGACAGGCGCCATCACGCAGGTCGGCCTGCCGACGCTGGCCGGCAACCGAGAGGGCCTGCCTGAGATGGTCGGCTGGGCCGACCGTGCGCGGCGCGCCCATCTCAACATGATCGAAAACCTGGTGCTGTTCGCGGCCCTGGTGCTGATCACAGCCATCTCCGGCAAGGCCAACGCCACGACGGCGATGGGCGCCATGATCTTCTTCTGGGCGCGCCTGGCCTACGCCGTCATCTACCCGATCGGCATCCCGTGGCTGCGCACGCTCGCCTGGTTCGTGGGCGTGATCGGCATGGTCATGATCGCCTGGGTGCTCCTGCAGGCGCTATAGCGACATCTATTTATGCATGGGCGCCTGCGCGCCCATCGCCTGGACCATCAGGTCGACGTCGATGCTGCCCGCCTTCTCGAACACCAGGGTCAGCGGCACCTTGGCGTCCTTTGCGAACGGTGCCTTCAATCCCATGAACATGACGTGAAAGCCGCCGGGCTTGAGCTCGACCGTGGCGCCCGGCGGGATCTCGATGCCCTTTTCGACCTCGCGCATGCGCATGATGTTGCCGTCCATCTTCATCTCATGGATCTCGACCTTGTCGGCGGCCGGGCTTTTGACGGCGATCAGCCGATCGGGCGTCGTGCCGGTGTTGGTGATTACCAGGAATCCGCCGCCTGATTCGGCAGTGGGCGGCGTGGCGCGCGCCCAGGGCTGGCCGATCTCGATCGCGCCCAGTCTGTAGTCGAGGGCAAAGGCGGGAATGGCAAAAACGGCGAACAAGGCGGCGAGGGCAAGGCGGCGGGGGACCATCGAAACAACTCCTCAGGGATGGGGTTTGGGCTGGGCATCGAGCCATGCTCGCACCTGGGCGAGGTCGGCGACGCCTGGCAGGACAGTGGCCTTCCCGTCGCTGTCGATCATCACCGTGCGCGGTAGTTCGCCAGCCCACGCCGGGTCGATCTCGTAGCGCAGGCGTTCGTAGAAGCTGTCGGTGAAGCTAAAACTCTCGCTGTCGCCGAGGCCGGCCTGCGTCAGCGTCGCCGCCACGCGCTCCGGCTCCTGCGGCAGAGGGTCAGCGGCGATCAGCACCAAGTGGAGATCGGAGCGCTCGGCCTGCAGCTTGCCCCAGTGCGGCAGCTCGACGAGGCAAGGACCGCAAGTGAGGCCCCAGAAGTGCACGACGGTCGGCTGGCCGGCATGCTCGGCGCGGAGCTTCGCCCAGCTGCCACGCTCGAAGGCGAGCGGACCGGCGGCCTCAGCGCCGGTCAAGGAAGCGAGGCCGAGCAGCAGAGCAAGAAGGATAGCGAGTCTCACGGTTGGTCCTCCAGCGCGATCAGGCGGTAGCCCTCGATCTTGGTGAGCCACGACAGGTAGACGCGCTGACGGTCGGCGACGAGTAGCGGATGATCGGAGGCATCCTCGGTGTCGGCGACGGTGCGGGCCTCGGTCCACTGCCGGCCGCTGTCGTGGGAAACCTGCCAGCGCACGACGGCTTTCGTGCCGTCGAACTCCTTCCACACGAGATGCAGCGCGGCGCCGCTCGCGAGCAGATACGGCCGCCCCGGCTGGCGATCCGGCTTCGACAAGGCCCGCGGCACGGAAAAGGGAGCGTCGGCGGAATCGGCGCGAGCATAGAAGACGCCCTTGCGGGCGGCGCCATCGGTGAACCAGGCGACGTGATAGGACCCGTCCGGCGCGACGGCGAGGCTGGGCCCATGATGCGGGCAGGCCTCGATCTTCCAGTCGTCGACGCTCACGCGACGAACCGGTCCCGGTGTTTTCTCGTCCTGGAACGTAATGACCGCATGATCGCGCACCGAGCCCGGGAAGATGTTGCGGAACACCAAGGCCGGACGGCCGGCGCCGGCGAAGGCGAGGCCGATGCGGCAGCACTCGCAGGTATTGTCGAGGGCGATGGCCGTCTCGCTGAAGTCCGCCTTGCCGTCCTCCCAGGCATAGGCGAGCGCCGCGCCCGGATAGGCCCGTCCTGCTGCACGAGCGCTGGCGATATTGCGCTTGTCGAGCCAGGCGGCGAAGACCCGGCCCGACGGATCCACCCCGGCGACCTCGAAACGCTGGCTGGTCGTATCGGCCGTGATGGGGCGCGGCCTGGCGAAGCTCGCGCCGTTGTCGGTCGACCGGGCGAAGTAGGCGCGGCCGTTGAAGTTCTTGTCCTGGAAGGTCCCGAAGGTGACGACCAGGCCGCCCTTGTCGTCGACCACGATACGCGCCCGGGCATCGGGGCCCCAGTCGAGATTCATGGGCTCGGGCGTCACCACGACCGGCTGGGAGAAGGTCTTCCCGAGGTCGCGGGAATGCGTCACGACGATGCGGTCGACCATCGGTCGCACCAGCCACAGCGTGTCGTCCGGGCCGAAGGCAGGTGTGGCGGTGAAGGGCTCCGGCGCGCCGGCGCCGGGCTTGCCGTGCTGATGCTGGGCGGCGGCTGTGCCGCCCGCCAGCAGCGCTGCAAGACAGAGCAACAGTTTACGCATCCTGTCCTTCCTTTCAGAACCTCGCCCTGAGTCCGACGATGACTGTGAGAGGCGTTCCCAGGGCCGGGATGGAGGTGGTGCTGACCGTGGTGCCCTCGAACGACGTCGTCGTGTAGCCCATGGCCAGGTACTGGAAGTTCGTAAGGTTCTGCACGCTGGCATAGATGTCCACCGCCTTCGCCGGCGAATAGGACGCGCCCAGGTCGATGATCGTGGCACCGTCGTTCAGCTGGGTATGGCCCGTGTTGTTCCAGTAGGCCGGGAACGACCGCAAGGTCGCGGTGAGGGCCAGCTCCGGGAGCGGCCGCCATTCGGCGCCGGCGGTGATCGTCCAGTTAGGCACCTGGCCAAGCTGAACACCGGTCCGTTCCAGCGTCGGAAAGGACGAGCTGGTGAGATAGGCGACGGTGTTGACGTAGCCCGCCGTCAACTTGAGCTGGTCCAGCGCCTGCCAGGTGCCGATCAGCTCGAAGCCCTGAAAGGTGGCGCTGCCGACATTGTTGTACTGGTTGACCGTCGTGAAGGACGGGCTGAGGCCCGCGGCGGTGATGAACGGCGCGGCACAGGCGGCATTGGTGTTGCAGATCGTGACAAAGTCGATGAAGTTGTCGAGGTTGTTGTTGAAGTATGTGCCCGACAGCGAGAAACCCTTCCAGTTGAAGTCCATGCCGACTTCCTGGCCGAAGTTGGTCATCGGCTGCAGGCTGGGGTTGATCGCCGTGTAGGACGTGCCGCTGGCGAAGCTGCGATACATCTGGTTCATGCCGGGAGCGGAGAAGTTGCGGTAGATCGCAGCGCGCACCGTCACCTCGTCGCTGGCGTAGAACTTCAGACCGATGCGCGGATCGAAGCTCGAGGCGCTGGTGTTGGGGACCACGTTGTTTGTGGCCGAGTTGACGGTGAAGACGTTGGCGTTGAGCGCCTGCCAGAAGTCGCCGCGCACGCCGATCGTGACGTCGACCGGCACGGTGGTGAAGTGGTACGTGCCCTGGGCGAACAGGCCCTGAAACCGGTGCTCGCCGTTGGCGATGAAAGTCGACGGGGCTGCCGTTACGCTGGCGAAGAGGTTGTTGTAGTCGCTGATCGTGGTGCGGCGGGCGTCGACGCCGATCTTGACGTCCCGGAGCGACCCGGCTTCGAGCTGGTAGAAGGCCGAGCCGCCGATGTCGGAGTAGGGCGCGGACTCGATCTGGCTGACGAACTGGTTGGTGAAGGCAGGAGTGTTCAGCGTGTAGCTGCCGCTGGCCGTGTTTATCGTGCCGAAGGTACCACCGGCACCCCAGGCGTTGAAGGCGATCGACGACTTCTCGTCGAGGGCGTAGCTGCCGCCCAGTAGCAGGCGGTAATTCGACCAGTTGTTGTGCGACAGGCTAAAGACGAGGCCGTCCTCGAACGCCTGGTGGAAGTAGGCCTTGGCGAACAGCTTGAGGTTCTCGCCGGAATTGAAGTACGCCGAGGCGTCGAAGTTGTCCGACTTGTTGGCGGTCGGCACCAGGTTGACGTTCTGGTATTGCGCGGGCGTCAGGTTGTAGCCCGAGCTCTGGAAGTGGTTGTAGTTGAGGCCGACACTGAGCTTGTCGTTGACCAGGACGCTGCCCGCGACGTTGGCGTCGGCCGTGTTGTACATGCCATAGCTGACATCGGCCTGCGCGCCGGTCCTGGTGGGCTGGCGGGTCACGATGTTGATGACGCCGCCCATCGCCATGTTGCCCCACAGGCTGGTGGCGCCGCCGCCGCGGATCACCTCGACGCGCTCGATGTTGTTCTTCGAGATCTGGGTCCAGTCGACAGTGCGGAAGAAGGGGTCGTTGATCGGCACGCCGTCCATCATCACCAGCGTGTTGATGGTGGTGCTCGAGCCGAAGCCGCGGATGCTGACCGGCTGTCCGGTCGGATGCAGCTGTCCGCTCGGGATCGTGTAGGTCCAGATACTGGGAATGCGATTGATGACCTGGTCGACGCCGGTCTCGGGCATCGCCTCGACCTCCTTGCGCGTCAGCACGGTGGTGCTGACGTCGAGCTTTTCGAGGTCGGACCCGCGGCCGGCGCTGACCGTGACCGGCGGCAGAGTGACGGGCGCCGCCGTTGCCGGCGTTATCGTTGCTGTCGTTGCCGGCGACGTCGTTGTCGGTGACGTCGCCGGCGGCGGCGTGTCTTGTGCCTTGGCCAGCGCCGGAATCAGCGCAAGGCCCGCGAATGCGGCAAGCGTCGCCGCGCGAACGGATAGCATGAAATTCTCCCACGACAGACAAACGAACGCGACGCGCGGCAAGGCGCGTCGCGGCTTCAGGTGTCAGACGAGGGAGGGTGGCGCGCGGGGTTGGTTGGGCCCGTCGCGGATGCCGACGGGGCCAAGGGCGTCGACGGCCACTGGCGGGCGGTCGACGCGGACGGCGAAGAGTGGGGTGACGACGAACGACGCGGAGGGCGCGGCCAGGGTCGGTGCATGGGCGAGACCCAGGCAGCATTCGTGCATCTTGCCGGCCGCCGGCATCGAATCCTGTGCATCGTCCTGGCCGGCGCTGGGCGCGCACATCGAGGTCCACAGCGACAGCGCCATCGGCCCGCCGTCGCGCATCAGCGCGGCATGGGCGAGCGGCTGCAGGAAATTGAGGGTGATCGCAAACAGCGCCGCGGCAAATGTTGCCGCGCGCCAACCCGAAGCAGGGCGTCTGCGATCCATGCCCTAGCTACGCACGAATATGCGCCGAACGGAAGAGGCAGCTTGTCGCCCGGCCGTCAGGCCGGCGCCGCGCTAGCCTACTCGAGAGGCAGCCTAGAGGCCGAGCGCGAGAAGGCGCGGATCGCGCGTCTTTTTCGCGAAGGTCCCGAGCTGCCACAGCGCGGCGAGGTGGAGGCCGGGAATTTCCAGCCGCCCGTCGGCGAGATCGTCGACGAACTTCCGCCAGGGAACGACATGGCTGCGGATCATCTCGCCCGGATCGAGCTTCTGGTCGGCGACCTTGTGCGCGTCGAGCGCGAGGAAGGAATGTACCCGATTGTTCTGGCGCGCGGTGTTGGCGGTCGACGAGCCAAGGCTGTGCCACTCCTCGGAGGCGTAACCGGTCTCCTCCAGGAGCTCGCGCTGCATCGCCTCGAGCACGTCCTCGCCCTCGTCCTCCGGCGTGCCGCAGGGCAGCTCGAAGGAGAGCTTTTCGACGCCGTGGCGATATTCCTCGATCAGCACGATCTCGCGCGCCGGCGTGAGTGCGATGGCGCATACCCATTCAGGGAATTCGATCGTGTGGTAGGGCGAGAGGATCGTGCCGTTGGGCACGCGCACCGTGTCACTGCGCACCGCCAGCCAGCGATCGCGGTAGGAGTATTTCGAGTCGAGCACCTGCCACGGCTCGATCGCAGCGGCAGGCTTTTCCGGATCCGCCATCAGACGGCGGTCCAGCCGCCATCGACCACCAGCTCGGCGCCGGTGACGTAGGACGATTCGTCGGACGCCAGGAACAAGATGGCGTAGGCCACCTCGTCGACTTCGCCGGCGCGGCCCAGCGGCACGCCCTTCAAGGTTTTGGCGCGCGTTGCCGGATCGGCGGTGCGTCCCGAGGTACGCATCGGCGGCATCAGGCCGGGATGCACCGAATTGATGCGAATGCCGTCCCGGCCGTGCTGCGCCGCCGCCGACTTGGTGATCAGCCGCACGGCGCCCTTGGAGGCGTTGTACCCGACATGGATGTTGCCTTGGCCGACGATGCCGGAAACAGACGACAGATTGATCACCGAGCCGCGGGTGCCGGCCTTCTTCATCGCCGCGATGCCGTGCTTCATGCCGAAGAAGACACCGGTGGCGTTGATGCCCATCAGGCGGTTCCAGGCCGCGGTGTCGTACAGATCCTGCTCCGCCGATCCCGAGATGCCGGCATTGTTCACCAGCACGTCGAGGCTGCCCTGGTCCGCCACCGTCTTGTCGACGGCCGCCTTCCAGTTCGCCTCGTCGGTGACATCGAGATGGATGTAGCTCGCCGTGCCGCCCGCCTTCTTGATCTCGGCGACGACGGCCTCGCCTTCCTTGTCCAGAAGGTCGGCCACGACCACGGCCTTGGCGCCTTCGCGGGCAAACAGGCGGGCGGTCGCGGCGCCCATGCCGCTCGACGCGCCGCTGATCAGGGCGACCTTGTTCTTCATGCGCATGGTGGATGCTCCTTTCTCAGGCAATCTTGAGGCCGACGATACCGGCCACGATCAGGGCGATCGAGACCATGCGCACGGTCGAGGCGGAATCGCCGAACACCATGATGCCGAGCGTGAAGGCGCCGACCGCGCCGATGCCGGTCCACACCGCGTAGGCCGTGCCCATCGGGATGAAGCGCTGTGCCCACAAAAGCAGCGCACCGCTGGCCGACATGGAGATGACGGCGAACAGGATCCACAGCGGCCGGGCGCCCTGGTCGGTCCAGCCGAGCTTCAGCCCGACCGGCCAGCCGATCTCGCAAATTCCCGCCAATACAAGATAAAGCCAAGCCATTCTCCCCCTCCGTCAAGCGCGACCGCGCCGTCGTTGACGACGGCTTAGCGGCCTGTTCTGATTGAGACTTGCACGCATCTTGCAGGATAGCGAGAGCGTCGGATGGGAATGGACTCAACAGGGTGACGGGAGCGTCTCATGGACGAACGTGAATTGCGCCGGCTGATCGGCGATGTGAAAAAAGGCAGGCTGTCGCGGCGTGGCTTCGTGCAGCGCATGGCGGCGGTGGGCCTCGCGGCGCCGCTGGCGACCCAACTCTTGGCGATTTCGGGTGTGGCGATGGCCCAGTCGGCGCCGGTCTACAAGCCGACCAAGCGCGGCGGCGGCGGGGCGCTGAAGGTACTGTGGTGGCAGGGTCCGACCTTGCTCAATCCGCACTTCGCGGTCGGCACCAAGGACCAGGATGGCTCGCGGCTGTTCTACGAGCCACTGGCCGGCTGGGATCCCACCGGCAACCTGAAGCCCGTGCTGGCGGCCGCGATCCCCGGCCGCGAAGACGGAACGCTGGCGCCCGATGGCAAGTCGGTTATCTGGAAACTCAAGCAGGGTGTCACCTGGCACGATGGCAAGCCGTTCACCGCCGACGACGTCGTCTTCAACTGGGAATACGCCAAAGACCCGGCGACCGCCGCGACGACCAACGCCACCTACAAGGACGTGACGGTCGAAAAGATCGACCCCTACACGGTGGTGGTGAAGTTCCCGCAACCGACGCCGTTTTGGGCCGATGCCTTCATCGGCACGCGCGGCATGATTCTGCCCAAGCACTTGTTCGCCGACTATATCGGCGACAAATCGCGCGACGCGCCGGCCAACCTCAAGCCGGTCGGCACCGGTCCTTACAAGTTCAAGGACTTCAAGCCGGGCGACATGGTGGCCGGCGAAATCAACATGAACTACCACATGGAGAACCGGCCCTATTTCGACAGCATCGAAATGAAGGGCGGCGGCGACGCGGTCTCGGCGGCCCGGGCCGTGCTGCAGACCGGCGAGTTCGACTTTGCCTGGAACATGCAGGTCGAAGACGAGGTTCTCATGCGCCTGGAAAAGGGCGGCAAGGGCCGGGTTGTCATCTCCGAGGGCGGCAATGTCGAGCATATTCAGCTCAACACCACCGACCCGTGGACCGAGGTCGACGGCGAGCGCGCAAGTCTCAAGACCAAGCACCCGACTCTTTCGGATCCGGCAGTGCGTCAGGCACTGTCGCTGCTGGTCGACAAGGCCTCGGTGGAGAAGTTCATCTACGGCCGCACCGGCACGGCGACGGCGAATTTCGTCAACAACCCGGAGAAGTTCCGCTCTAAGACCACCAAATACGAATTCAACGTCGACAAGGCGGCCGACCTCCTGGAGAAGGCCGGCTGGGTCAAGGGCAGCGACGGCATCCGTGCCAAGGACGGCAAGAAGCTGAAGTTCGTCTTCCAAACCTCGATCAACCAGCCGCGCCAGAAGACCCAGGCCATCGTCAAGCAAGCCTGCCAAAAGGCAGGCGTCGACATCGAGGTCAAGGCGGTGACGGCGTCGGTGTTCTTTTCGTCGGATGTCGCCAACCCCGACACCTACACCAAGTTCTACTGCGACCTGCAGATGTACACGGTGAGCATGACGCAGCCCGACCCGGAAGTGTTCCTGCGCCAGTTCCTGTCGAGAGAAGCGGCGACCAAGGAGAACAAGTGGCAGGGCCTCAACATCACGCGCTGGCAGAACAAGGAATACGACGACATCCACAAAGCCGGGCAGGTCGAGCTCGACCCTGTCAAGCGCGCCGCCATGTTCATCAAGCTGAACGAGATGGCCGTGAATAACCAGGTCGTGATCCCCGTGGTGGCTCGCCCCAGCGTCGTCGCCTTGAGCAGCAAGCTTGTGGCGGCCATGAGCGGTTGGGACAACAATACCTGGGACATCCAGGACTGGTACAAGGAGGCTTGATGAGAATCGGATCGTGTCGCGCGCGTATGTAATCCGCCGCCTGCTGATCGTCGTGCCGAGCATGCTCGGCATCAGCCTCCTGCTGTTCACGGTGCTGGCGCTGGCGCCGGGCGATCCGTTCGGCGAGCTGGCGAGCAATCCCGCCGTGCCGCCCGAGGTCAGGGCCGCCTTGCGCGCCAAGTTCGGCCTCGATGACCCCGTCTGGTCGCGCTACCTGCACTGGCTGGTCGCCATGCTGCAGGGCGACTGGGGTTTCTCGTTCGTCAGCCGCATGAACGTCGACACGCTGATCCTACAGCGCCTGCCGACGACGCTGGTCGTGATCGGCAGCGCGCAGCTGCTGGCCATCGTGGTGGCAATTCCGGTCGGCGTGCTCGCTGCAACCCGGCCTTATTCGGTGTTCGACCAGATCGCCAGCACCTTCGCCTTCATCGGCTTCTCGCTGCCGACCTTCTTCACCGGCCTGCTGCTGATCCTGGTCTTCTCGATCCAGCTCGACTGGCTGCCCTTCGTCTATCGCGCCGACATCTCGGCGACCGGCTGGCGCTTCTATTGGGAGCATATCCGCCAGTCGATCATGCCGGTGACGGTGCTCGGCCTGTTCCAGGGCGCGTCGCTGGTGCGCTATGTCCGCTCGGCGGTGCTCGACGTCATCCGCCTCGACTATGTCACCACCGCGCGCTCCAAGGGCATCGGCGAGCGCAAGGTCATCATCAAGCACGTGGTGCGCACCGCGCTCATTCCCGTGGTCACCCTGGTGGCCCTGCAGATGCCCATCGTGTTCGGCGGCGCCATCGTCACCGAGCAGATCTTTCGCGTGCCCGGCATCGGCTCGCTGCTGATCTCCTCGATCCTGGCGAACGATACGCCGGTGGTGATGGGCGTCACCTTCGTGTTTGCCTGCCTCGTCGTTCTCTTCAACCTCATGGCCGATTTCGTCTATGCCTGGCTCGATCCCCGCATCGCTTTCCGCTGACGCGCCGGCGGCCGGGGTTCCGGTCGCCGTCGCCGTCCCGCCACGCAAGGCCCAGCGCTTCTCGCCGGGGCGCGAGGCGTGGCGCCGCTTCCGCCGGCACAGGCTCGCCATGGCGAGCAGCATCGTGCTGCTGCTGATCGTGCTCGCGATCGCGCTGGGCCCGCTGCTGTGGCGCGTGCCGATCAACGAGATCGACTTCGGATCCAAGCTCGAGGGGCCGTCGTGGGCCCATCCGCTCGGCACCGACGATCTCGGCCAGGACGTGCTGGCGCGCCTGCTCTATGGCGGCCGCGTCTCGCTGGCGGTCGGGCTCTGCGCCATGCTGGTGGCCTGCTTCGTC
The DNA here is from genome assembly GCA_035947815.1 of Reyranella sp. Lineage (GTDB taxonomy): Bacteria > Pseudomonadota > Alphaproteobacteria > Reyranellales > Reyranellaceae > Reyranella. Next base: position 7,369 of record DASZJU010000058.1, on the reverse strand, counting down.
GGTGTGCTGATCGGCTCGGTGGCCGGCATGTCGCGCGGCAGCGTCGACGCCGTCCTGATGTGGCTCGCCGATTTCTTCCTGTCGTTGCCGCAGCTGCCGCTGCTGCTGCTGATCATCTACCTGTTCCGCGAGTCGCTTAAGAGCGTGCTGGGGCCGGAGGGCGGCATCTTCGTGATGATCGTCATCGTGATCGGCGGCTTGCGCTGGATGCCGGTCGCCCGGCTGGTGCGCGCCCAGATCCTGTCGATCCGCGAGAAGGAGTTCGTCGAGGCGGCGCGCGCCCTCGGCGCTTCGAAACTGCGCCAGGTCGTGCGCCATATCCTGCCCAATGCGCTGGGTCCGGTGATTGTGGCCGGCACGATCGACGTCGCCGCCGCCATCATCGCCGAATCGACCCTGTCGTTCCTTGGCCTGGGCTTCCCGCCCGACATCCCGACCTGGGGCCGCGTGCTGTTCGACGCCAAGGACTATCTCGATATCGCGCCGCACTGGGCGCTGTTTGCCGGTGCGGCGATCTTTCTGGCCGTGCTCACCATCAATTTCATCGGCGACGGTTTGCGCGACGCGCTCGATTCGCGTCGCGTTCTGTAAGGATAATATGGCCGCCGAAACGCTGCTCGACATTCGCGGGCTGAAGACCTGGTTTGCCACCGACGACGGCGTGGTGCGCGCTGTCGACGGCGTCGACCTCAGGATCGACCGTGGCGAGACGGTGGGCGTGGTGGGCGAATCGGGGTGCGGCAAGACGGTGACGGCGCGGTCGGTGCTGAAGCTGATCGACATGCCGCCGGGTCGTTTCGAGGGCGGCCAGATCCTGTGGCAGGGCCGCGACCTGATCCCGCTCGACAATGCCGAAATGGACAAGATTCGGGCCCGCGAGATCGCCATCATCTTCCAGGAGCCGATGACTTCGCTCAACCCGGTCTACACGGTGGGCCAGCAGATCGCCGAGGTGGTGGGCCTGCACGAGAAGCTCGGGAAGAAGCCGGCCATTGCGCGCGCCGTCGAGATGCTGCGGCTGGTCAACATTCCCAACCCGCAGCGCCGCGTGCACGACTATCCGCACCAGTTCTCCGGCGGCATGCGCCAGCGGGTGATGATCGCCATGGCGTTGGCCTGCAGCCCCAAGCTCCTGATCGCCGACGAGCCGACCACGGCGCTCGACGTCACCATCCAGGCGCAGATCCTCGAGCTGATGCAGGAGATGAAGGAGCGGCTCGGCATGGCGATCATGCTGATCACCCATGCCATGGGCGTCGTCGCCGAGACCTCGCAGAGGGTCGTGGTGATGTATGCCGGCAAGGTGGTCGAGGAGGCGCCGGTCGCGAGCCTGTTCGGCAATCCGCGCCACCCCTACACGCAGGGCCTCATCCGCTCGATCCCGCGGGTCGATCGCGCCGCCCGGCACAAGGATCGGCTCGAGGCCATTCCCGGCACGGTGCCCAGCCTGCTCGACCCGCCGCCGGGCTGCCGGTTTGCCGCGCGCTGCAAGTTTGCCATGGACATCTGCATCCAGGCCGTGCCGCCCCTCAAGGAAGTGGCGCCCGGCCACCGCGTGGCGTGCGTGCTATGACCGATCAGCCGCTGCTTTCCGTCCGCGACCTCAAGAAGCATTTCGCGGTTTCCGGCGGCATCTTCTCGCGCGAGGTCGATCGCGTGCATGCCGTCGACGGCGTGAGCTTCGACATCGGCAAGGGCGAGACGCTAGGCCTGGTGGGCGAGTCGGGATGCGGCAAGTCGACCACCGGCCGCTGCATCCTGCGGCTGATCGAACCCAGCTCGGGCCAGGTCTGGTTCGAGGGCAACGACGTCGGGCAACTGGGCGGCGAGGCGCTGCGGGCGCTGCGCCGCGACATGCAGATCATATTCCAGGACCCCTACGCCTCGCTCAATCCCCGGCTGACCGTGGCCGCGATCATCGGCGAAGCGCTGCAGATCCACAAACTCACCAAGTCGCGGCGCGAGCTCGAAGAGCGCGTGGTCCAGCTGCTCGAGACGGTCGGCCTGCAGCCCGACCACATGCGCCGCTTCCCGCACGAATTCTCCGGCGGCCAGCGCCAGCGCATCGGCATCGCCCGCGCGCTCGCCGTCGAGCCCAAGCTGATCGTCTGCGACGAGCCAGTGTCGGCGCTCGACGTCTCGATCCAGGCCCAGGTGATCAATCTTCTGGAAGACCTGCAGGAGCAGTTCGGCCTCACCTACCTCTTCATCGCCCACGATCTCAGCGTGGTCGAGCACATCTCCACCCGGGTGGCGGTGATGTATTTGGGCCGCGTGGTCGAGATCGCGCCGGCGCGCGAGCTCTACGACAACCCGCTGCATCCTTATGCCGAAGCGCTGCTCTCGGCCGTGCCGATCCCCGATCCGACGGTGAAGCGCCAGCGCATCATGCTGCAGGGCGACGTGCCCAACCCCATCCGCCCGCCGTCGGGCTGCCACTTCCACACCAGATGCCCGATCGCCCGACCCGACTGCGCCCAGCGCGTGCCCGAGCTGCGCGAAAGCCGCCCGGGCCACTGGGTGTCGTGCCACTACAGGGGCTAGCGCCTAACTCTTTGGCGTGAACACGTCGAGGTCGTGGAGGCCGATCACGGTCTCGATCTCGGCCACTTTCTTGGCGATCTTCTCGAAACCGTCGGCGCCAAAAGCCTGGCGTTCGCGCTTTTCCATCTCGTCGGCGATGCCTTCGTATTCGTCGCTCGTGACGAGGCGGCGCAAAGTGGGAAACAGGTCCGTCTCCTCGCGCGCCGTGTGCGGGCGATACATGGCGATGAAGGCCTGGATGTCGCGACCCATCGCCTCGCGCGGCTCGCGATTGCCGGCCTGCGGCGCCGCCGCCAGGATGCGCTCGGTGAGCTTGCGTCCGGCCGCGTGCTGGATGACCAGCACGTTGACCAGCTCGACCATGCGGCCGGCCGTCTTGAAGCGCGGAAAGATCAGCTCCTCCTCGGATTTCTCGTGATAATCGTGGATGAAATCGCGCACGATGCCGGCGGAATGTTCGAAAACGGCGGGATCGATGTCTTCGCCCTCGCCGGCGCGGCGCATGCCGGCTTCGTAGACCAGCAGGATGCGGTCGAGAATGGCATGCTCGCGCATCAAATCCTCAGGCGGCGAGATGGCCTCGTCGGCGCCGGTCTTCTTGGCCTCGCGGGCGAGGGCCGGCAAAGCCAGCCCGCTGGCCGCGACGACGCCCGAGAGGGCGCCTACCTGCAAAAGCGCGCGTCGCGATGTTGCCTTGTTCATGACGCCACTCCTTTCCGGAAATCGAACCAGTGAAACGAGCGGCAAAAGGCGGGGTTCCCGGCTTGCGGCGGGATCAGCGGCTGACTTTCCACCCCACTTCCTTGGCGAAACTGTCGAAGAAATCGAGGTCGTAGGCCCGTTCCGGGGCCTCGCGCACCCGCTGGTCGATCCGTTCGGCGTCGGCGCCGACCAGGATGCGCCAGCGGTCGGCCTTGACGCCGTCGAGGATGATCTTGGCGGCCTGGGCGGCGCTGGTTGGCGCGTCCTCGAGGAAGCGCCGGGCGCGCTCCTCGGCCAGCTTGGCGATATCGCCGTCCGACAGGTTCGCCACGTCGATGCCCATCGAGGCCACGCGCGCGCGCATCTGGGCGATTTCCTTGGCGTTCATCGTGTCCGACTCGTTGCCGCTCTGGAGCTTGCGCGAATTCGTGACGATCGAGGTGCCGATATGGCCCGGCATGACGACCGAGCACTTGATGTGCGGCGCGTTTATGCGGAGGTCGGTCTGCAGTGCCTCGCTAAAGCCCTTCACCGCGAACTTGGCGGCGCTGTAGGCAGTGTGCGGGATGGTGGGACCGACGGAAGCCCAGAAGCCGTTGACGCTCGAGGTGTTGACGATATGGCCGCGGTCGGCCTTGAGCAGCATCGGCAGGAAGGCGCGCGTGCAGTAGTAGACGCCGAACCAGCAGATGTTGAAGGTGCGCTCCCATTCGTCGCGGCCATGCACGATCATGCTGCCGCCGCCGCCGATGCCGGCATTGTTGAACAGAAGATGGATCTTGTCGGTGTCCTGCTGGCGCGCGACCTCGTCGGCAAAGCGCTTCACCTGGTCTTCGTCGGAGACGTCGGCGCTATGCGTGGTGATGCGCAGGCCCTGCGGCAGGCGATCGACCTCGCAGAGCCGTTTGGTCTCCGCCATCGCCGCCGCCGACACGTCGCACATCGCGACGTTACAGCCTTCGGCCACGAGCTGGCGGGCGAGTTCGCGGCCCATGCCCGTGCCGCCGCCGGTGATGACGGCGATCCGCCCTGCGAGATCCTTCATGTCCTTGTCCTCCCGCGCTTGGTGCTTCTATTGTCGTAACATAATGCTCCTGGAAACTCTCCTGCCGCTCGGCAAGGTCGATCCCGGCCTGCGCGCGCCCGAAATCCCGCTTGACCTTGCCAGCATCGGCGGCGACGCCCGCCTGCTGGAGGAAATCGGCTATGACGGCATGGTCGTCGAGGAGACCAAGGACGATCCCTTCGTCATCATGGCGCTGGCCGCGCAGGCCACAGCCAAGCTGAAACTGGCGACGTCGGTCGCCATTGCCTTCCCGCGCAGCCCCGCCGTCACCGCCATGAGCGCCTGGACGCTGCAGAAGCTGTCGCGCGGCAGGTTCACGCTGGGGCTTGGAACGCAGGTCAAGGCGCATATCGAGCGCCGCTACGGCATGGCGTGGTCGCCGGCCGGGCCGTGGATCCGCGAATATGTCGGGGCGGTCCGCGCCATCTGGGACTGCTGGCAGAACGGCACGCCGCTCGACGTCCAGGGTCCGCACTACAAGATCAACCTCACGGTGCCGCTGTTCAATCCCGGCCCGATCGAGCATCCGCGCATCCCGATCCAGCTCGCCGCAGTCAATTCCTTCATGAGCCAGGTCGTGGGCGAGGTCGCCGACGGCCTGCGCGCCCATCCGGTCTGCACGCCGTCCTACATCGAGAAGGTGATGCTGCCCGCGGTTCGCACAGGCGCGGCGAAGACCGGCCGGTCGCTGGCCGAATTCCAGGTTTGCATGAAGCCGCTGGTCGCCGCCGCCGCCAACGAGGAAGAGCTTTCAGCCAAGATTCGCGATGTCCGGGCGCGCGTCTCCTTCTACGCCTCGACGCCGCAGTATCGCGCCGCATTCGACCATCATGGCTTGGGCGATCTTGCCGATCGGCTAAAGCTCCTGTCGCGCGCCCAGCGCTGGGAGGAGATGCCCCAGCACATCACCGACGATATCCTTGAGACCTTCGTGACCGTCGGCACCTACGACACGATCGCCGGCAAACTCAGCGACCGCTATGGCGGCGTCGTCACCCACTGCGAATTCTCGGTTCCCGTGAAGACCGCCGCCGACAAGGAACGTCTGCGCGAGCTTGCCAAGACCATCCAGGCCGAAAGTCCTGAAAAGGTACGACGCGCCATTGTCGGTTAGGGCGTAGCGATGATCGCGGCTTGGTCGGCCGCGTCGAGCGACTGGGTCGAACCGGCCCGGATCAGTTCGGCAAAGCCTTCGTTGGGCACCATCACGGTGAGGCAATAGAGCCTGTCCGGCCCGGTATTCTCGACCACGTGTTCCATGCGCGGCGGCAGCACCAGCGTATCGCCCTTCTCGACGTCGTAGGTCTTGCCGCCGCAGTAGGCGCGGCCGCGGCCGCTCAGGACGTAAAACATCTCGTGGGCGTCCTGATGGGCGTTGGGCGGGGTCTTTCCGCCGACCTCGAAGATTTCCACCACGGAGATGAAGGGCGTGTTGTCGACCACGGGATCGACCATCATCACGAATTTGTTCGTGTCGGACGGCGAGATCCGCGAGACTCGACAGTCGCGGGCGCGGCGGTGCAGAGGCTGGTCCATGATGACTCCCGGTCGGCTGGCTATAGTGGCGATCAGAGGGATGGGCAGCAACCAACATGCCAGTTGGCCGAGCGAAAGTCCGTGGCATGGATCATGCTGCGGTGGCCCTCAATAAGAAGTGGCCCTCGATAGGAGAGGAAGCGTGACGGAAGATATCAAGCCGGTCGTGCTCGGACCAAGCGAACGCAACGCCTGGCGGGTGAGCGGCGGGCAGGCCGATCTGGTGCGCCAGGCGGCCCCGGCAATGCCCATCCGGCTGCAGGCCGAGCCCAAGGACTGCGTCATCGATCTCGCCCGTACGGCGATGATCGTCGTCGACATGCAGAACGACTTTTGTCACCCGGACGGCTGGCTGGCCTCGATCGGCGTCGACGTGACGCCGGCCCGCGCACCGATCGTGCCGCTTGCCCGCCTGCTGCCGGCCTTGCGATCAGCGAAGGTTCCGGTCGTCTGGGTCAATTGGGGCAATCGTCCAGACCGCCTCAATCTCAGCCCGGCCTTGCTGCACGTCTACAATCCGTCGGGCACGGGGGTCGGCCTGGGCGATCGCTTGCCGCGCACCGGGGCGGCGGTGCTGGAAAAGGACAGCTGGTCGGCCGGCGTCGTCGACGAGCTCGCGCCTGCGCCCACCGACATCCGGGTCGACAAGTCCCGCATGTCCGGCTTCTGGGATACGCCGCTCGACAGCATCCTGCGCAATCTCGGTGCGACGACATTGCTGTTCGGCGGCGTCAACGCCGACCAATGTGTGCTGCACACCTTGGCCGATGCCAATTTCCTGGGCTACGACACGCTGATGGTGGGCGATTGCACGGCCACCACCTCGCCGGCCTTCTGCTGGGAGGCGACCGTCTACAATGTGAAGCAGATCTTCGGTTTTGTCGTGCAGTCGCCGAACATTTTAGAGGCCTTGGCGCCGGCAAGATGACCTGCGAGGTCGCGCCAACCAAAGCCGTCTCCATGCTGACGCGCGACGGCGTGCGGCTGGACGCCGACGTTTACCGGCCGGTCGGACGCGGGCCGTTTCCAGTGTTGTTGATGCGCCAGCCTTACGGCCGCAAGATCGCCTCGACTGTCGTCTATGCCCATCCGCATTGGTATGCCCAGCACGGCTACGTCGTTGCCATCCAGGATGTGCGCGGGTCAGGGACCTCCGAGGGGACGTTCAAGCTGTTCGAGAACGAAACGGACGACGGCGCCGATGCTCTCGCCTGGGCCGCCGCGCTCGAGGGCAGTAACGGCCGGGTCGGCATGTACGGCTTCTCCTACCAGGCGGCGACGCAGCTTCTGGCGCTGGCCGGCGCTCTCGATACGGGGGGACCAAAGCCCGCCGCACTCAGTCCAGCGATGATGGGCTGGGACGTGTTCTCCGACTGGGCCTACGAGGGCGGCGCCTTCTGCCTGCAGGGCGGGATGTCGTGGGCGCTGCAGATGGGCGCCGAACGCGCCCGCCTGGCAGGCGATGTCGCGGCCTTCACGGCGCTGCGGTCTGCCGCCAGGAACCTGCCGCTCAACGAGGAA